>JAAXQG010000013.1 GCA_012974445.1 Desulfuromonadales bacterium | reverse complement strand
GTCCAGCCCCTCGTGGCGGGCGATCTCGTCCAGTCGTACCTGGAGGGCGCGAAGGGCTTCGGCGCCCTGAATTTCAGTTTCGCTGAGGCTTGAGGCGCTGAGGCGCAGCAGATCCTCGATGCGCCTGCCCTCCGAGAGTAGCACTTCGTGGGCGGTGGAGAGGTTTTGCCGCACTCGGCTCTGGGTCTCTCCCACGATCCAGGCGTTGATCATCCAGAAGGTGGCCAGGGAGCTAAGCAGCAGGATGATGATCAGCGGGGTCAGGGCGCTCAGGGTGAGCTTTCCCTGCAGGCTCAGGTTGCGGCTGCCCAATGTGCTCATGGTGCGTCGTCACCGGGGAGAAGAGCGAATTCCTTGATCTTGCGGTCGAGGGTCTTGCGGGTGACTCCCAGCAGGATGGCGGCCTGACTCTTGTTCCACCCCGTCTTGGCCAGGGCCCGGCGCACCTGGATGCATTCGGCGTCCTTGAGGGTCAGTACCCCCTCTGGAGCAGGCGTCGTCGCCTGCTCTGTCCGGGAGCCGGCGCGGTCGGCGGGGGCGGTGCTGAAGGGGAGCAGCTCGGGGCCGATAGTGTCATCGAGGGTCAGGATGGCGCCGCGCTCCATAGCGTTTTCCAGCTCCCGTACGTTTCCGGGCCATGGGTGACCCTGGAGAAGCTCCAAGGCCTCGGAGCTGAGCCTGGCGGCGGGGCGTCCCGTCTTGGCTGCTGTCCTGTCCAGGAAGTGCAGGGCCAGCGGCTTGATGTCTTCGGGGCGCTCACGCAGCGGCGGAAGCTCGATGGCGATGACGTTGAGGCGGTAGAAGAGGTCTTCGCGAAAGCGTCCGGCAGCCACCTCGGCGCTCAGATCCTTGTTGGTGGCCGCGACGAAGCGCACGTTCACTTTGCGCACCCGGGTGACCCCCACGGGGAGAAATTCTCCCTCCTGCAGCGCGCGCAGCAGTTTGGCCTGAAGTGAAGGCGAGAGATCTCCCACCTCATCCAGGAAGAGGGTGCCTCCGTCGGCTTCCTCCAGCAGTCCCTTCTGGGCCTGGACGGCACCGGTGAAGGCGCCCCGGGCGTGGCCGAAGAGCTGGCTCTCCAGCAGGGTTTCGGAGAGGGCCGCACAGTTGATGGCCAGGAATCGGTTTTTTGCCCGCAGGCTCTCGTGGTGGATGGTTCCGGCCACAAGTTCCTTGCCGGTGCCGCTCTCTCCGGTGATCAGCACGCTGGCGTCGCTTTTGGCGACCCGCAGGGCCAGATCATATACGGCTCGAAAGCGCGGGCTGGCGAAGACGAGCTTTGAGGCTTGTCCCTGCTGATCCTTGAGTTCTTTCTTGAGTTCGCTGTTTTCCCGGCGCAACTTTTCCCCTTCGAGGCAGTGGCGCAGCAGGGCGAAGAGCTTTTCCTGAGGGAAGGGCTTGGAGAGAAAGTCGTAGGCCCCTTCCTTCATGGCCTCCACGGCCAGCTCGATGGTGCCGTGTCCGGTCATCATGATGACGGGCAGTTCGGGGCGATGCCGGCGGATCTGTTTGAGCGCCTCGACGCCATCCATCTCCGGCATCTTCACGTCGAGCAGCACCAGGGCCGCCTCGGCATCCTCTTTAAGGCTATGGATCAGCCGGGTGGGGCTGGCAAAGCACTGGGGGCTGTAGTCCCAGCGCGCGAGCATTTTTTCAAGATAGCGGCGGATGCCGTCTTCGTCGTCACAGATCAGGATTCGGTCGGACATGGAAGGTGCCGTTCTGATGCGGAGCCTGTTGTGCCCCTGTTCTATTGGTTGTGGTTCATTTTTTCGTCGGACCCGTTGATGCTGTATACGCCCGGGCTCTCATTCAACTAGTGTGCCGCCCGCCGCAGAATCTTGCCCCATTGGTCTGCTGCTGTAAAGAGTGCGATTCTGCGTCCTTTTGCTCGCGGACTTCGGGTCGAGTCGTCGGGTCATTCGTATGCAGTTGCGTCAAAAGTATACGTCGAATCTCCCCGTCTGTCCCTCTGTCCTGAACTGTCAAATATCGTTTGAAAACGGCGAATTAGCCTTCGAGCCGATACTGTAAACGGTAATGGCACACAGGTTGCCCATAGGAGCCCCGGCTATCTGTTTCGATGTTCAGACTATATTTCGATGGAAGGAGAGAATTTTTTCATGTCCATTTCAAGACGTAACTTTCTCAAAGGAACCGGTATCGCCGCGGGCGCCGTGGCAATTACCGGTAAGCCGGCCCAGGCCGGAAGTCAGCCTAGACAGATGCGCACCAAGGGGCTGCAGACCAGCACCACCATCTGCCCCTACTGCGCCGTAGGCTGCGGGATGATCGTCCACACCAAGGGCGGCCGCATCGTCAATATCGAGGGGGATCCTGATCACCCCATCAACCAGGGCTCGCTCTGCTCCAAGGGGGCTGCCCTCTTCCAGGTGGCCAACAACGAGCGCAGGCTCACCAAGGTCAAGTACCGCGCCGCGGGAAGCGACCGCTGGGAAGAAAAATCCTGGGACTGGTCCATGGACCGCATGGCGGCCCTGATGAAGGAGAGCCGCGACAAGAACTTCGTGGCCACGGAGATGATCGGCACCACCGAGTACCGCGTGAACCGCAACGACGGCATGGCCTTTCTGGGCGCTGCGGCGCTGGACAACGAGGAATGCTATCTCTGGGGGAAATTTGCCCGCGCCATGGGGGTCGGGTACTTAGAACATCAGGCGCGAATTTGACACAGCGCCACGGTTGCCGGTCTGGCAGCCTCCTTTGGTCGCGGCGCAATGACCAACCACTGGATCGATATCCAGCATGCAGACGTGATTCTCGCCATCGGGTCCAACCCGGCGGAGAATCATCCGATTTCCTTTAAATATGTCGAAAAAGCCATGGATCGCGGCGCCAAGCTCATCTCCGTCGATCCCCGCTTCACCCGGACCTCCTCCAAGGCCGACACCTACTGTCAGCTGCGCCCCGGCACCGACATCGCCTTCATGGGCGGCCTGATCAATTACCTGCTGGAGAACGATCATATCCAGCGCGAGTACGTGGTCAGCTACACCAATGCCCCATTCCTGGTGGACGATGCCTATGATTTCAACGAAGGCATTTTCACCGGTTATGATGAAGGCAGCTTCAGTTACGACAAGAAAGACTGGCGCTACCAGCAGGACGATGCGGGGATGCCTCTGCGCGATGAGACTCTGACACATCCGCGCAGCGTCTATCAGCTGATGAAGAAGCACTATGAGCGCTACACTCCCGAGATGGTCTGCGACATTACCGGCAGCGCCATCCAGGATTACATGGAAGTGGCCCGGCAGCTTGCCAGTACCGCAACGCGCGATCGCGTTGCCACCATCATGTACGCCATGGGCACCACCCAGCACACCACGGGGACCCAGAACGTGCGCTCCTATGCCATGCTCCAGCTGCTGCTGGGCAACGTGGGGCTGGCCGGCGGCGGCATCAACGCCCTGCGCGGGGAGTCCAACGTTCAGGGGTCCACGGATTACGCCATCCTCTATCACATCCTGCCGGGCTATCTGAAGGTTCCTACCTATCAGAACGAGAGTCTGGCGGCCTATAACGAGAAGTGGACGCCCAAGACCAACGACCCCAAGAGCGCCAACTGGTGGAGCAACACCCCCAAGTACATCACCAGCCTGCTTAAGGCCTACTGGGGCGAGAAGGCCACTGCCGAAAACGACTACTGCTACGACTACCTGCCCAAGCGCAGCGGAAACTACAGTTTCATCCCGCTGATGCAGCGCCTGCAGGACGGCGGTTTCGAGGGGATGATGCTTCTGGGCACCAACCCCGTGGTGGGCGGCCCCGACTCCGGCGCTATCGTCGAGGGGCTGGGCAAGCTCAAGTGGCTCATCGCCGCCGATCTCTGGGAGACTGAGACCAGCATCTTCTGGAAGCGCCCCGGCGTGGATCCCAAAACCATCGACACAGAGGTCTTCCTGCTTCCTGCCGCCGCAAGCGTCGAGAAGGAGGGGAGTATCTCCAACTCGGGACGCTGGTCCCAGTGGCGCTACAAAGCCGTGGAGCCTCCCGGGGACGCCATGAGCGATGCATATATGGTCAGTGAGCTGTTCCATCGCCTCAAGGCTCTGTACGAGAAGGACGGGGGCGCTTTCCCTGCTCCCATTCTGGATCTGGCCTGGGATTACGGCACGGGTCACGAGCCGGATATCGATCTGGTGGCGCGTGAGTGTAACGGCCGCTTCACCCGCGATGCGGTGGTCAAGGGCAAGAGCTTCAGGGCCGGGGATCAGGTGCCCAACTTCACCTTCCTGCAGAACGACGGCTCCACCATGAGCGGCAACTGGCTCTACTGCGGCAGCTACACCGAAGGCGGCAACCTGGCCATGCGCCGCAATGCCGAAGATCCCACCGGCATGGGCATGCACCACAAGTGGTCCTGGTGCTGGCCCCTCAACCGCCGGGTACTCTACAACCGCGCCTCGGTGGATATGGACGGAAAGCCCTGGAACCCCAAGAAGCCGGTGATCAGCTGGAACGGCGCTACGCGCAAGTGGGAGGGGGACATCCCCGACGGCGGCTGGCCTCCCATGAATGAGGGGGACAAGACAAAGAACCCCTTCATCATGATCGCCGAAGGCTATGGTCGTCTCTTCGCTTCAGGGCTGGCCGATGGACCTTTCCCTGAGCATTACGAGCCCATGGAGAGTCCGACCCACAACCTGATGAGTCCCCAGCAGTGCAACCCCGCGGTAGTCACCCCGGGCAAGCTAGGCGACGCGGACAAGTATCCCTACGTGGGAACCACCTACCGTCTCTCCGAGCACTGGCAGGCCGGGGCCATGACCCGAAACCTGCCCTGGCTCGCCGAGCTGGTACCCGACATGTTCGTGGAGATCGGGGAGAGGCTGGCTAAGTGGAAGGAGATCGAACACGGCGATCTGGTGACCATCTCATCCGAGCGCGGCCGCATTCAGGCCCGGGCTCTGGTGACCACCCGAATCCGTCCCCTGCGCATCAATGGAAAACTGGTGGAGCAGGTCGGGGTGCCCTGGCACTTCGGATACGCGGGACTGGTCACGGGCGATAGCGCCAACGTGCTGACCACGGCGGTGGGCTGCGCCAATACCACCATCCCCGAGTACAAGGCGTTTCTGTGCAACATCGAGAAGGGAGGCAAGGACGCATGAGTACCGCAAACAAGAAGAACATGTCCTTCCTCATCGACATGACCAAGTGCACCGGTTGTCGCGGCTGCCAGGTGGCCTGCAAGCAGTGGAACCAGATGGAAGCGGAGAAGACCGAGTTCTTCAGCGGGGAGGGGTATGAGAACCCCCCCGCCATGTCGGAATACACCCTGACCCGCATCAAGTTCCGGGACTTTGAAAAGAACGGTCAGAACGAGTTCGCCTTCTACAAAGAGATGTGCATGCACTGCAATGAGCCCGCCTGCGCCTCGGTCTGCCCCGTCGGGGCTTTTAAAAAGACCAAGGAAGGCCCCGTCGTCTATGACGACAAGCTCTGCATCGGATGCCGCTTCTGTATGGTGGCCTGCCCCTTCAACGTGCCCAAGTACGAGTGGAGCAAGGCGCTGCCGCTGGTTAAAAAGTGCACCGGCTGTCACGACCGGGTGATCGAGGGGATCAAGCCCGCCTGCGCTACCACCTGTCCCACGGCCATCAGCTACGGCCCCAGGGACGAGATGCTGCGCAAGGCCGAGCGCCGTCTGGCCGCTCATCCCGATCGCTACGTCAACCACGTCTACGGCAAGGAAGAGGCGGGGGGCACCAACGTACTCTATCTCACCAGCCTGCCCTTCGACGAGCTGGGTTTCAAGCGCGTCACCATGCGTCCGCTGCCCGGCTACACCTGGCAGGCGTTGCGACTGGTTCCGGGGATCTTCCTCACCGTTGGCGGAGGGCTCTCGGCCCTGTCCTGGATCAATCACCGCAAGGACCGCATCCGCGCCGAGCAGCAAAACAAGACGACCCAGGAACCGGATACAACCGAAAGCAGCGCTGCAGAAGAGGAGGGGAAATAAATGGCCACTGTAAAAAAAGTATTCAGTGAGATCCGGGGCTATCACCCCTTCATCAAGTTCCTGATGACCATGGTGGCTCTGGCCGTTATCGCCTCGGGCTTCCGGTTCGTCTTCGGACTGGGCGCCACCACCAACCTCAACGACGTCTATCCCTGGGGGCTCTGGATCGCCTTCGACGTCGTGACAGCCGTGCCCCTGGCAGCCGGGGCTTTCACCCTGGGCGCCATCGTCCACTGCTTCCACATCAAGAAGCTGGAGCCCCTGGTGCGCCCGGCTATTGTCACCGGTTTTCTGGGCTATTCGCTGGTAACCGTCGGGCTGGTGCTCGATCTGGGGCAGCCTCAGAGGGGCTGGCACGTTCTGACCAACTGGAACGTCCACTCCCCCATGTTCGAGGTCTCCGTGTGCGTCATGGCCTACACCACGGTGCTCTTTCTGGAGTTTCTTTCGCCGGTGTGCGAGAAATTCGGCCTGCATCTGCCCCTGCGCTTCCTGCGCTGGCTGGAGATGCCTCTGGTGGTGGCCGCAGCGGCCATCTCGACCCTGCACCAGTCCACCCTGGGGACCTTCTTCCTCATTGCGGTGAACAAGCTCCACGGTCTCTGGTACACGCCGCTGCTGCCGCTGCTCTTCTGGATCAGCGCCATCAGCGCGGGCCTCGCCATCATCATCATCGAGGCCACCTCAAGTCACAAGTGGCTCGGCTATGCCAATGAGAGCGAGCTTCTGCGCATCCTCTCCCGGATTCTGCCCTGGACCCTGGGGCTCTATCTGGCGGTTCGTGTCTGGAGCCTGCTCTTCTTCAGCGAGGGGCCCTACTTTGATCGTCCGGGCCTGAGCCTGCTCTTCTGTCTGGAGCTGCTGGCGTTTTTGATCCCCTTCGTCATGTTCACCCAAAAGCGGGTGCGCACCAATGATCGCCGCCGTGCGATCGCCGCGATCCTGGTCATCGTGGGGCTGGTGCTCAATCGCTTCAACGTCTCGCTGATGGGGATGATGGATCCCAACCAGATCTATTATCCCTCGATCATCGAGACGACCGTAACCCTGGGCATTATCGCCGCCCACATCCTGTTCTTCGTACTCATCGCCAAGTACTTCCCCATCTTCGAGCATCATCCCGAGACGGTGGATTACAGCATTCCCGATCATGTGGAGAAGGTGAAGTCGGCGAAGCAGGCAGGTTGATTCCAGATACTCGATGTTGAAAATTCCTCCCCCCAGCGGGGGGAGGTCTGTAGTGGTCAACTATTTCCGGACAGTAAAATAGGGCTTTGTTCCGCTACAGCAGGAGCAAGCCCACCATTTCTCTGATGTGGTCGGTACCAGTTGTAG
>JAAXQG010000056.1 GCA_012974445.1 Desulfuromonadales bacterium | reverse complement strand
GCCCTGTTTTTATTGTTATCCGCCATGTGTCGGTCTCCCTGTCAGAATCCGTGTATGCAAGTAAAGTAGTAAACGAGAAGTCAGTCGTGAAAAATACCCCGAGCCACAGGGGTGTGAAAGGGCCCGTGCGCCGTGAGGCGGCTGGTGTAGAGAACCATCTCCCGGGCTTCCCAGCGCTTCTCCGCCAGAGATGAGCCTTCAGGGGGTGGGGAGCTCAAGAGTCTCTTGTGCACGCGTCCCAGGGTCAGGTGCGGTCTGAAGGGGCGCGGATCCGGCGGCAAACCCAGTGTCTCCAGCTGCGCTTCCAGCCTCCGGTGGAGATCTGTGAGTGCAGGGCAGGGGGCCAAAGCCAGGATGAAGACCCGGGGGTGCTGGCCGCCGGGAAAAGCGCCAAGATCGCTGATTTTCACGGAAAATGCAGCGGTCGAAAGCCCTACGGATAGCACAGTTTTTGCGACACAATCAAGGGATTCTTCGGTGAGATTCCCGAGGAAGCGCAGGGTCAGATGCAGGGTTTCTGGCCGGCTCCAGCGCAGCTCGGGAAAGCTCAGCGCCAGCGCCTGTTGCACTCTGGTGATCTCTGCGATGAGCGCCTGCGGCAGGGGCAGGGCGATAAAGGCCCGATGTGATTCTTCCATGGCATTTCTTCTTTAATGTCACAGCGGCAGCAGCAGATGGAAACAGCTTCCAGGGCCGCCATCGGCCGGGGGCTCCATCCAGACCATTCCGTCGTGGGCCTCGATGACCCCCCGCACCAGAGACAGCCCCAACCCTACCCCTTTTCCGCCGAAGGCGGTGCGGGAGCTGTAGTGCTGGGTGAAGTCGCCGATTTCGTAAAACTTGTCGAAAATACGCAGCTGCTCTTCCGCTTCGATGCCGATGCCGGTATCCCGAAGCTCGATGCAGACAAATTCACGCTTTCGCCCTGGAACCAGAAACCCGGGGCGGAAGCGTTCAAGGATCTGTGCTCGGGTTTCCAGCTCCTGCTCTCGGATCATTCGGGCTCCGAGATGGATTTCTCCCCCCGTGGGAGTGGCTTTCAGGGCGTTTTCCAGCAGCCGGTTCAGGGTTCGGTGAAGATGATGGGGGTCGGCCCGAAGAGTCGGAGGGCAGGCGGTGGGGCCCTGGATCAGGCGCAGCCCCCGCTCATCCATGTTTTTGCGGGACTGCAGGCAGACCTGGGTAAGGAGTTCGGGCAAGTTGATCCGCTGAGGGTGAAGCTCCAGGCCGCGCGATTCGATGCGGGCGACCTCAAGGGTCTCGGTGATGATGTGCTGCAGCCTAAGTCCCCCTTCGTGGATGACCCTCAGGATTTTTGAGGCCTCAGGATTCTGCGTCTCATCGAGTTTTTCCTTGAGCAGTTCCGCCCCGGCCAGGACGCAGGTGGTGGGGGTGCGCAGCTCATGGGAGGCCATGGCCAGAAAGTTGGTCTTCATTCTCTCGAGTCGGGCCAGCTCCCGGTGTCCGGCCTCGGCCACCTGGTGTTGCAGCTTGATGGTCTCGAACAGCTCGGCCCTCTCCACGGCCGAGCCGGCCTGGCGCCCTATGTTCAAAAGCAGCTCCACCTCTTCGCGGGTTAAAATTCTCTCCCGAAGATAGAAGAAGAAAAGCACTCCGAGGGTTTCGCCGCGAGCGATCAGGGGAACCGCCTGGAAGCTTCGCCAGCCCCGTGCGATGACGGCGGGGTGCAGCAATCTGGGGTCTTTGCTCAGCTGAGTAGAAAAGCGGGGCTGCCCGGTGCTGGCGGTGCGACCGATGAGCCCCTGTCCGGGCAGGACGCAGGCTATCTGCGCTCGGAGCTCCGGGTCGATTCCCTGCTCGGCACAGAGCTCGAGTTCCTTACTTTCGGAGGCCTTGAGATAGACGCCTCCGCCGTCGGCCTCAAAGGTCGAAAGCAGGGTCGTGAGGATATTCTCGAGCATGGTATCCAGATCGAGATCCCCGGAGACCTGGTGGACGATGCGGTTGAGCAGCTGAAGATTGAGGTTCTTCTGGAGCAGTCGCTCCTGGGTCTGCCGGGTGCCGGTGAGGTCCCTGAGAATGCCCAGCACCAGGGTCTCGCCTCCCAGATGCAGCAGCCGGGCGCGGACGTGGATGCTGCGTTTGCTGCCGTCTTTGCGCCGCATCCGCAGATTCTGCTCCTGGGCTTCCCCATCGCGCAGGGTGCGCCCCAAGAGACTCAGGTAGCGTCTCTTCTCCCGGGAGGCGAAGATGTCCGAGAGCTTCAATGTCTGGAGCTGGGACTGGCTGTATCCCAGGATTTTTTCCCCTTCGGGGTTGATCTCCAGAGGCTGGCCGCTGTCGGGATCGATGAGGAAGACGGCATCGCTGGTGTGGTGCAGCAGGCTGTGGTAGCGACTTGAAGCCAGTTCAATGGCCTGATCCAGTCGTGAACATTGCTTCTGGCTGCGGCGTCTTGGCACAGAGGGGTTCGAATTTCGGAGACTGTACAGGGAGCGCCTTGATCTTGCTGTCATGGTGAACTCCCTTTTCCCCTTAGCTCTGAAGCAGGTTCTGTCGCACCCAGTCGATGGCCATGTGGGCCGTCATGCGACGAACCTTGTGACGGTCGCCACCAAACTCGAATTGCTGCACCCGCACCGGATCCCCGCCCCGGCAGGCCAGAGCGATAAAGACGGTGCCTACGGGTTTTTCTTCGCTGCCACCATCGGGGCCCGCAATGCCGGTGACTGCCAGGGCCAGGTCGGCTCCGGAGGTCCGCAGCATTCCCAGAGCCATGGCTTCGGCGCAGGGGGCGCTTACGGCTCCATGGGTATCGAGCAGCTCAGGCGGGACGCCGAGCCATGCTTGTTTGGCCTTGTTGTGGTAGGTGACGGCGGCGCCGATGAAGTAGTCGGAGGCGCCGGGAGCATCGGTGATCATCTGCGCGATGAGCCCGCCGGTGCAGGATTCGGCCAGCGCCAGACGTTTGCCTTTGCCGCGGAGCAGTTCCCCCATATAGGCCGCGGGGCTCTGATCCCCCCGGGCGGCCACGAAGCGCGCCAGCAGTCGCTCGACGTTGGCGGCCATCCTGTCCAGCAGGGCTTCGTCGCTGCCCCTGAGTTTGACGATGACCAGGGGATAATCGACACCGAAACCTAGTTCGATGCCCGGCGGCATGGGGCGGCTGGTGAGCAGCTCTTCCACCTTGGGCTCGGAGAGACCGAAAATCCGGATGTGCCGCTCCCGTAGCGCGGCGGCCTTGGGGAACTTCTGCTGCACCCTGGGCAGAACCTGCTCCAGGAGCATCGTCTCCATCTCGATGGGAACTCCCGGAAGGAAGTAAAAGAGAGTATCGCCGTAGTTGAGAGAAAAACCTGGAGCCGTGCCGCAACTGTTGGGCAGCACCTCGGTGCCTTTGGGCAGCAGGGCCTGCTTTTCGTTGGCGGGAGCCATAACTCTGCCTCGCTCTTCGAAGTAGGCCCGAATCTGAACCAGGGCTTCGTTGCTGGGTGTCAGGCGCAGTGCAAAGGCCTCGGCGGCGGCCCGGGCGGTGCGATCATCCTCCGTGGGGCCGAGCCCCCCGGTGACGATGACGGCATCGCGCTCTCCGGCCATGGTGATCAGGGCCTGGGCGATGTCGGCGTTGCGATCGGCAACGGTACGAGCCTCGGCGATGCGCCAGCCCCTGGAGGCCAGGTGCCCGGCGATGCGACGGGTGTTGGTGTCGGATATCTCGCCGCTGAGCAGCTCGTCTCCGATGGTCAAAATGGCAAGATCAAGAGCCATGATAGTCGTCTCTCAGAGTTAAAGGAAATACAGGCAGAGTCGCAGGGCGATAGCCGCATAGATGCCAGCGACCACATCGTCCATGGTGACGCCGATGCCGTTTTTCACCTGGCGATCAAAGTAGCGGGCCGGTTGCGGTTTGGTGATGTCGAAGAGGCGGAACCAGAAAAAACCCAGGATAGCTGCCGGCCAGGTAAAAGGCAGCAGCGCCACGGTGACCATGTAGCCTGCCAGCTCATCCACCACGATGCGTCCGTCGTCCACCACGCCGTAATACTCCCCAGCCTTCTGCGAGAGCCAGCAGGACAGGGCGATCAAGGCCGCCAGGCTCAGCAGTTGAAGAGGGGCGGGTAAGTTCGCCATGAGCCAGAAGGCGGGGATTCCAGCCAGGGTACCGAAGGTCCCTGAGGCTACCGGAGCGTAGCCGAGACCGAAATTGCTGGAGAGGCACAAAATAAAACGTCGCATAGGGTTTTAGAAATCCTTTTATTGCAGGTTCAGAAGATGGGCGGCGGCCAGCTCCACCCGGCGGTAAATCTCGGGCAGGGGGCGTCCCAGCGTGCGGGCGAGCCTCTGGCAGTCGTCAAATTCAGGGGTGATACGCAGGGGCTCATCCCCCAGGCTGATGAGCTTGACCCTTATCCGGGAACCTTCCAGCTCGATTTCTGCGCATTGCCGGTTCAGCTTGAAGCGGCGGCTCTGAGAAAAGCGCACTCCGATGGCGCTGCTGCCCCTAAGGATCAGTTCGGCCAGCTCCTTCTCCCGCCCCAATTCGCAAAGCACCGTAAGCGCAAAGCCGGGGCGTCCCTTCTTCATGGTCAGGGGGGCAATGGCCGCATCCAGGGCCCCGGCTTCCATGAGCTGCTGGCACAGTGCTCCCATCCATTCTCCGGGGCAGTCGTCCAGGTGGGTCTCCAGCACGGAGATCCGGTCCGTCTCCAGCCCCGCAGGGCTGTCGATCTCCCCCAGCATCCCCCGCAGTACGTTGGGGCGATCCTGAAGATGGCGGGTGCCCAGGCCGTATCCCACCGCCGAGAGCTTCATGGCTGGCATGGCTTCGAAACTGCCCAGCTCCGCGGCGATGGCTGCCCCCGTGGGGGTGACCAGCTCCTTGTCGCAGTCGTCGGGCAGCACCGGCGCCCCGCGTAAAAGCTCCAGGGTGGCCGGGGCGGGCAGGGGGAAGCTGCCGTGGGCGCACTGCACAAGGCCCCGTCCCAGCGGCAGGGGAGAGCAGATCAGCTTCTGCACCCCCAGCAGGCGCAGGCTTACTGCGGCCCCCACCAGATCGATGATGGAGTCGACGGCCCCTACCTCGTGAAAATGCACCTTCTCCGGAGCGATGCCGTGAATTTTGCCTTCCGCCTGGGCGATGCGGCTAAAGAGTCTTCTCGAAAGTTTTTTGTCATCGGGGTGCAGGTTGCTGGCTTCGAGCATGGCGTCGATGTCCCGCCAGTGCCGATGGGGATGATCGTCTTCGGCCTCGACACTCAGGTAGGTGCCGCTGATTCCCTGACGCAGCTGACGCTCGGCGCTCAGGCGATAGCCTTCGAAGGGCAGCCGTGACAGCTCGTTTTTCAGTTGCGCAAGATCCAACCCCAGATCCAGGGCCAGCCCCAGAAACATGTCGCCGGAGATGCCGCTGAAGGCGTCGAGATAGAGGATCCTCATGGCGTCTCGCGCCGGGCGTTGATGCGATGAGCGGCAAAGCCCGCGCCGAATCCGTTGTCGATATTCACCACCGTAAGCCCGCTGGCGCAGGAGTTGAGCATTCCCAAAAGTGCCGCCGTGCCGCCGAAGGCCGCGCCGTACCCCACCGAGGTGGGTACGGCGATGACCGGCACAGAGACGAGTCCTCCCACCACCGAGGGCAGAGCCCCTTCCATCCCCGCCACCACGATGATCACCGCAGCGCGGTTCAGATTTTCCGATTTTGCCAGCAGGCGGTGCAGACCAGCCACGCCCACATCGGCTATCTCTTCCACTTCGTGCCCCAGTGCCCGAGCCGTCACGGCCGCCTCCCGCGCCACGGGCAGGTCGGAAGTGCCTGCGCAGATCACCAGAATGGTCCCGTAGCCCTTGATTTCTTCCGGGGACTGTCGAAGCACGAATGTTCGTGCCAGCTCGTCAAATTCCCCTTCGGGAAAGCGCTCACAGAGCGCCGCACCCTTTTCAGCATCGAGGCGAGTGATCAGGATGTCGCTCTTGTGTTTGGCCATAGCTTCAGTGATGAGCAGCAGCTGGTCGATGGATTTGCCCTGCCCGAAGACGACCTCGGGGGCCCCCTGACGCAGCGCCCGGTGGTGGTCGACGGTGGCCACGCCCAGATCCTCGAAAGGCAGGGTTTTCAGGCGCTCCATCCCCTCGTCGACGCTGAGGTCGCCGCGCGAGAGGGCGCTGAGCAGATGTTTAAGATCGCTGGGATTCATAGATTCTCCGAAGACGCAGAGGCTGAATTTAAGAAAGCGCAAAGCATAGCAGGCAATGGAGTCTATTTCAAAGACATAGGGCCTGCCCTCGAGAGACTTTTGGAGGAAATGTGTCAAATGTTGGTGTGGGAGAATGTGATATTATAATAAGTTTTGTTTTCTGTTAGGTTGGACTGAGGTGATTAGATGGGCATTATTTAGATTTTTGGATGACACCGATCTCCAGCGGCTTCGATTTTTGGGCACCTCTGGTTGACACAATTCTGGCGTGCTCATTTTTGCCCAGACAGGTATCTGAATAGTTGAATCGGTATTAACGCTCCATTAACGCTGGAGTGATACTTATATGTGTTTGCTGAGCAGCAACCCTATAATCACCGAAGCTCTTTGTACTGACGATTACCCCGAACGCTGCTTTCGCTTGCGGGAAGATCAGGGCAACTTAAATTCGTTTCAACATGTATTCAATATGCAATGACTGCAAAGGAGTTCTTTATGGCAAAACTGGTTTTGGACCCCCTCACAAGGATCGAGGGGCACTTGCGCATTGATGTGCGCACGGAGCAAGGCAAGGTAGCCGAGGCTTGGAGCAAGGGAGAGATGTTCCGGGGGTTTGAGTCTATTCTTAGCGGGCGCGATCCCTTTGACGCTCCGGTCATCACTCAGCGCATCTGCGGCGTTTGCCCCGTCAGTCACGCGGTGGCGTCCTGTCTGGCGGTGGAAGGGGCGTTGGGGATTACCCCTAGTCGCAATGGACGACTTTTACGCAGCCTGACCCTGGGGGCCAATTTCCTGCAGAGTCATATACTGCATTTTTACCAGCTGGCGGCCCTGGATTTTGTGGATGTGAAAAAAATCCTGGCCTATCAGGGAAAAGATCCTGTGCTGAAGGAGGTCAAGGCCTGGGCTTCTCAGGAGCTTGCCTCGAACCGCGTCCTTCCTCTGGCCCCTTTTCTTCCCCGTATTCCTGGCGACTACGCGGCTGATACCGACTGGAACATCGGGGCGCTGACTCATTACCTTGAAGCCCTTGAGGTCCGCCAGGAAGCTCACCGCATGGCGGCAATCTTCGGCGGCAAGATGCCTCATACAGCCTCTCTGGTCCCCGGCGGGGTTACCTGTGGTGTTGACGTCGAAGAGGTGGAAAACTTCCGCTCCCGTCTGCGTCTTGTCAGTCGCTTCATCGAGAACGTCTACATTCCTGATGTGCTCCTTGCGGCTCGCCATTACAGTGGATACGCCGATATCGGCAAGGGGGTGGGGCGCTTCCTGAGTTATGGCGTTTTTGAAGAATCCCGGGGCATCTACCTCCCCTCGGGGACTGTGGCCAATGGCCGCTATGCCTCCCTGGACAGCTCGAAAATCACCGAAGAGCTGGCCTTCAGCCGTTATGAGGGGGATACCGCTCATCCATCGATGGGCAGCACCGTACCCCAGAGCGGCAAGGCTGATGCCTACACCTGGATCAAGGCGCCGCGCTACGCAGGCGAGGCTTTTGAGGTCGGTCCTCTGGCAAGGATTCTGGTGGCCTATCATCAGGGGATGCCTGAGGTGCGCACTGAGGTTGACGGCTTGCTGGCTGCAACGGGGCTTAAGGCTGCACAGCTCGATAGTGTGCTGGGCCGTCACGCCGCCCGAGCCCTGGAGGCGCGTCTGGTTGCCCGGCGCATGGAAACCTGGCTCGACGAGCTGGAGCCGGGCAAGGCTTCGGTGACCCCCTACGAATTCCAGGCGGATGGTCAGGGCGAAGGGCTCACCGAAGCCCCTCGGGGAGCTCTGGGGCACTGGTTGAAAGTTGAGAAGGGCCGCATCTCCCATTACCAGTCGGTGGTGCCGAGCACCTGGAATTTTTCGCCCCGCAGCTCCGAGACCAGCCCCGGTCCCGTCGAGGCCGCCCTTCTGGACACGCCCATCGAGCCTGCGAACGAAGGAATGGAGGTCGCCCGTGTGGTTCGCTCCTTCGATCCCTGTATCGCCTGCGCGATCCACTGACCTCAAATCCGTATCGGGGGAAATCAGTCATGACCATCAGTCGCCGTACATTTCTAAAGGATGCGGGCCTCATCGCCGCTTCCTTCGGGCTCTCGCCCCTTCTCAAACCCTCACTGGCCTCGGCTCTGGAAGAGCTGGCCACGGGGCGCGCTCCCATCCTCTGGCTCCAGGGGCAGTCCTGCTCGGGCTGCTCCGTGAGTCTGCTCAACAGCGAGAGCCCCGGCCCGGCAGAGTTGCTCACCCGCTATCTGTCCCTTTATTTTCACCAGACCCTGTCTGCGGCCACCGGACCCTCTGCTCGTAAGGCGGTGGAGAAGGCCATTGGCGATAAAAATACCATCCTTGTCGTGGAGGGCGCCGTCCCACTGGGGATGCAGGATGCCTGCGTGATAGGCGGCGAGCCCTTTGCGGAGCTGGTTCGTAGGGCGGCCACTTCGGCCCGGGCGGTTATCAGTGTGGGGACCTGTTCCTCCTTTGGTGGCATACCTGCCGCCCCGCCCAACCCCACAGGGGCCACTTCCGTGGCTGAGGCTCTGAAACAGGTAGGGATCACAACACCCCTGATCAATCTACCTGGCTGCCCGCCCCATCCTGCCTGGATGGTAGGGACCCTGATACATCTGCTTAAAGTCGGGGTGCCCGAGCTGGATGAACACCGTCGTCCGGTGCGTACCTACGGGCAGCTGCTCCATGACCTGTGCCCCTATTATGCCGACTATCAGGCCAAGCGATTTGCTACGGCCATCGGGGAAAAAGGCTGCCTGTTCAAGCAGGGATGTCAGGGAGTGGTAACCCGGGCAGATTGTTCCAGGAGGGGGTGGAATGGTGGCGTCAGCTGGTGTCTGCAGGCCCGTTCCGTCTGTATCGGTTGCGCCAGACCGGGTTTCGCCGCTGATCCCGAATTTCCCTTTTTCCGGTTCAATGAAAATGCATCCCAAGAGTCGGGAAAGGAGGTCACTTCATGAAGCTGGGAATCCAAACCAAGGTCGGGGGTGTTCTTGCCCTCATTCTGTTGGTGGCCTTCGCCGTTAGCACCCTGTTCTCTGCCTATCGAACACGCTCTCTTTTGTCTGAAACCGCGGAACTTGCCCGAAAGACTATCGGCGACTCGGCCATGAAGCAGGCTCGCAATATCTTTTCGAGTCTCGAGACGGGGACCAAGGGCTCCCTTGAGCGCGGAGAGATGGAAGTGTTTCAGGAGCTTGTTCATAAACTTGGGGGGATTTCGGGAGTTGCCGAGATCGGGCTCTCAGACCCCCAGGGTAAAATCGTTTACTCAAGCATCCCTGGCCGGGTTGAAGCACAGATGGACAAGGGGATGTTTGGGGCCGCCTCCAGCGCCGCAGGGCAGATGTACGAGCTCAGCAAAGACGGTGAGCTTTTTCTGCTGCGTGCCCACATGATGGAGCCGGATTGCCTGCGATGCCATTTTGAGGCCCGGCGCGATGATCTCTCTGGAGTTCTATACGTTCGCTACGAGATGAAGGATCTTCTCGGAGCACAGGAGCAGATCGCCGCTTCCCTCTCCGATGCCGTGACCGAGGGAACCTGGAGCGGTATCCTGGCGGGGCTGGCCGGACTGATTTTTGCCAGCGCCGGTGTTTACCTGCTGCTGGGGCGACAGGTCAGCCGACCCCTCAGGGGGCTGACCGCCATGATGAAACAGATGGAACAGGGGCACCTCGATAGCCGGCTCAAGATGACTCAGGGCGATGAAATTGGCGAAGCTGCCCGAGCCGCCGATGCTTTTGCCGACAGCCTGCAGCATGAGGTGGTCGAACCCCTGCTGCGACTCTCCCGGGGGGATCTCCAGTTCGAGGTCCGGCCCCGCGACGGGCAGGATCTGGTCCGAGGTGCTCTGGCCCGGGTAGCCGATGATCTCAATGAGGTGATCGCCCGCATCTTCGATGTAGGGCGTCAAATCTCTGCGGGGAGTGCCCAGGTAGCCGAGGGGAGCCAGATCCTGTCGGAAGGGGCCACGGAGCAGTCCAGTTCATTGGAGAGAATTAGCGGATCTCTTGAGACCCTCACCGACCAGACCCGGCACAACGCGGGCAATGCCGCACAGACGCGAGAACTGGTGCTAGGTGCCGCCGAGTCCGCCCGACGGGGCGACGGACAGATGGCCGAGCTGCACGGGGCCATGGAAGATATCAACGTCGCAGGCGAAAGCATCTCCCGCATCATCAAAACCATCGACGAGATCGCCTTTCAGACCAACCTGCTGGCGCTTAATGCCGCAGTGGAGGCGGCCCGGGCAGGGCAGCACGGCAAGGGGTTTGCCGTGGTCGCCGAAGAAGTGCGTAATCTGGCGGCCCGAAGCTCAAAAGCCGCCGCCGAGACCTCGGAGCTCATTTCAAGCTCCGTTGACAAGGCACGTAAAGGCCGTGAGGTGGCCACCCGCACCGCCGAGGCCTTGACGGAGATCGTGCAGGGTGTCGGGCGGGTCTCCGACCTTGTGGGGGAGATCGCAAGCGCCTCCGAAGACCAGGCCCGGGGGATCGAGCAGATCAGCGACGGTTTGGGTCAGGTGGGGCAGGTCACCCAGCGCAATACCGCCACCGCCGAAGAGAGCGCGGCCTCGGCCGATCAGCTCTCCAGCCAGGTGCAACGGCTGCGGCAGATGCTGGAGCATTTCCAGCTGCGTCAGAATGCGGTAGGAAATGCCCTGCCAGCGGGCAGCGCGCAATTGTCGATGGGGGACAGGCGGGGGGAGGATCCCCGGTATGAGCAGCCGTAGCATCTGGGCTTTTCGGGTGTCGTAATAAAGCGAGGGCCGACTCTCCACCGAAGGAGGGTTGGCCCGGCGGGCGAAATCCCGGCAGAGAGGCCATTGTTTCGCACTGATTCATCCGTTAAGGCGCCTTTGTTCCTCTCCCCCGCTGGGCGAGGGAGCTAAAGCACCAATGTGGAAAAAGGCCGGACCCCCTCAGGGAAGTCCGGCCTTTTTTAATCTGTTCAATCTTGAGAGTCCCCCCTCACTCCTGCTTCTTGATAAACACTTCTCGCGGGCGGCTGGTGCCGTCTGAGGGGCCCACGATCCCCTCCTGCTCCATCTTCTCGATCATGCGGGCGGAGCGGTTGTAGCCGATGCGCAGTCGCCGCTGCAGCATGGAGATGGAGGCCATGCGGCTCTCGGCCACCAGGGCCAGAGCCTCGTCCCATTTCTCATCGTACCCCTCGTCTTCGCCGTCGCCGCTGCTGCCGCTATCTCCCGCCGGGGGAGCGAGGATAGTTACGTCATAGTCGGGGGTGGCGTTTACCTTAAGGAAGTCGACCACCCGTTGCACCTCCACCTCGGAGACGAAGGCGCCGTGCGCCCGCTGGAGATTCCCGGTGCCGGGGGGGAGAAAGAGCATGTCTCCCATACCCAGCAGGTTCTCCGCGCCCATGCTGTCGAGGATGGTACGCGAGTCGATGCGGGAGAAAACCTTGAAGGAGATGCGCGTAGGGAAGTTGGCCTTGATCAGGCCGGTGATGACATCCACCGATGGGCGCTGGGTGGCGAGGATCAGGTGGATTCCCGCGGCGCGGGCCATCTGTGCGAGCCGGGCGATGGACTCCTCGATCTCGCGCCCTGCCACCATCATCAGATCGGCCAGCTCGTCGACGATAACCACGATGTAGGGCAGATGACCGTGTTCCAGCTCCTCCTCCCGAGGGACTTCGAAGGGGATATCTCCCTCGGGCAGGGCTTCCACTTCCAGTATGTCCTGCTCGGCCAGATCGGCCTTGCGCCCCTGCTCAAGGGCGATCTTCTTGTTGTAGCCGTCGATGTTGCGCACGCCCTTGTTGGACATAAGCTTGTAGCGCCGCTCCATCTCCCGCACAGCCCAGTTCAGCGCCAGGGAGGCTTTTTTCGGGTCGGTCACCACCGGCAGCAGCAGGTGGGGAATGCCCTCGTAGATACTGAGCTCCAGCATCTTGGGGTCGACCATGATGATGCGCACGTCCTCGGGGCTGGCGTGGTAGAGCAGGCTCAGGATCATGGTGTTGATGGAGACGGATTTACCGCTGCCGGTGGAGCCGGCCACCAGCACATGAGGCATCTTGGCAAGATCGGAGACCACGGTACGGCCGAAGATGTCCTTGCCCAGTGCCATGGGGAGCTTGCCGCCGGCTTTCTGAAACTCATCGGATTCCAGAATCTCCTTGAGATAGACGGTCTCGCGATCAAGGTTGGGAATCTCGATGCCCACCACGCCGCGGCCGGGGATGGGGGCCACGATACGGATGGACTGAGCCTTGAGGGCCAGGGCCAGATCATCGGAGAGACTGGAAATCTTGTTGACCTTGACGCCGGGGGCTGGAGCGAACTCGTACATGGTGACAACGGGGCCGGGCTTGACCTCGGTGACTTCCCCCTGCACGCCGAAATCGCGGAACTTTGATTCGAGGATGCGCGCATTTTCCATCAGCTTGTCGCGATCGATGGGGAGCGCGGCTTCCCCTTCGTGTTCCAGCAACTCAAGGGTTGGCTGGCGATAGGCCCCCGGGGCGGAAATGATCTCGAGCGGGGGCAGCAGGTCCTTGTTTGAGCTGGATTTCTTTTTGGGACTGGGCTCCCTGATGGGGGGGGGAAGATACTTGGGCTCGGGCATGACGATGGCCGGTTCGCTGCGCAGCTGCTCAGGTGCCTCCAGGACCGGCTCTTTTCTGGAGCCTGCGCGTTTTTTCTTTTCCAGCTTCTGTGGCACCTCTTCGCTCTTTTGCTCCAGGGCCCGTGCCTTTTTTTGCGCTCTGCGCTCTATCATCCGGATGACCAGGCGGCCACAGCCCTTGAGGAAAAGAACCAGGGAGACCCGGGTGCAGATCATCGCCGTGGAGAGCAAGCCCACCAGCAGCATGAGGGTCGCACCCGTTGCGTTGAAGTAGCCGGAAAGCACCCCTGCCAGCAGGCGGCCGATTCCCCCTCCCGCCTCTCGCAATGTGCCCTGCCCCACGGTGATTTCACCGAAATTCAGTGCTATGAGCCCCGAGAGGCAAAAGAGCATGAGCACGAAGGAGATGGAAACCAGGGGATGGGGGACGCTGGCGCGCAGCCGGAAGAGGTTCCAGGCCAGGCGCAGGCACAGCAGCGGCAGCACGAAGGCGGTGAGCCCGAAGACCTGAAAGAGCAGGTCGGCCAGATGGGAACCCGCAGTCCCCCCCAGGTTGTGAATGATGTCAGGGGAGAAGTTGTTGTTGAAGGAGGGGTCCGCGCTGTTGAAAGAGCCCAGCGAAAGCAGCAGAATGAGCCCCAGGGCAAAGAAAACAAGGGCCAGAATCTCTTTGCTGATTCGATCGACCAGCCCCGGTTTGTTTTTTGTATCGCTCATGGCTTCTGTCCTTTTTTTCCCAGGGGGCACTAGAGAATGCCGGACAGGGAGAGAACCAGCAATAGCCCCCCTGCGCCCCAGCAGTAGGCTGAGAAGAAGATGAGCCGTTTGCGGCGAATCACTCCCATGAGAAAGCGGATGGAGAGCAGGCCGCTGCCAAAGGCGACGAGGGTCCCGGCCAGGTAGGCGGGGATCTCAGAGGCCGTAACCTCCTGAAGGTCGCCCAGAGAGAGCAGGGCGGCGCCGAAGACTGCAGGCAGAGCCAGCAGGAAGGAAAAACGCGCGGCCGTCTCGGCGTTGACCCCCTTGAGCAGCAGGGCCGCGATGGTGGAGCCGGAGCGTGAGATGCCGGGGATGATGGCGAAGCCCTGAACTGTTCCGACCACCAGGGCGTCGGTCCAGGTGAGTTCGCCCTCCTGTCTGCCTTCTTTGCGGGCCTTCTCAGCCACGAAAAGCAGTGTTCCGGTCACCAGAAGCATGGAAGCCACAACGGTGAGATTATGGAAGAGGCCTTCGAAAAAATCCTTGAATGTCAGGCCGATCACCGCCGTAGGAATTGAGGCGAGGATCAGCATGTAGAGAATGCGTCGATGCAGGGCCCCCTCATCGGTGCGGTTGAAGGGCGAAACGATGAGCTGAAGAATCTCACGTCGGAAGAAACATAATACCGCCACCATGGTCCCCACGTGCAGCAGGATGTCGAAGAGCAGCCCCGGCTGGGAAAAGCCGGGCAGCAGGCTCTGCGCGATGGCGAGGTGGCCGGAGGAAGAAACGGGGAGAAACTCGGTAATACCCTGGATAAGGCCGAGAAATATAGCCTGAAAAAAACTCATGATCAGTCCTTGTATTCGAGAGTAGCCGGTAGCTCATCGCCTCTGCTCAGCAGGGGGAGAATCAGCGGCCGACGGTCATGTTTTCGGTTGAAATAGCGCTTTAAGGGGCGTTTGAGCTCATCTTCTAGAAGCTGGGTTGATGAGAAGATTTCCGGGGGTAGTTCCTCAAGATGGTCGCACAGCAGCTGCGTGGCTTCAGCTATCCATGCCTGTCCCTGCTCTTGTCCGCAGAGTCCCCGTGAAATAAGCCGGGGACGGCCGGCTGGACGCCCCTGCTCATCGAGCTTGAGCAGCACAAGCAGCAGGCCGTAATGCGCCATCTGGCTGCGGGCCTTGACTTCGGCTTCACCTATATCACCGACGCCGCGGCCGCAGACGCGGATGGTCGCAAGGGGCAGGGTTTCTTCCCGGTTCAGTCCGTTTGCCGAGATGCGCAGCGCCTCCCCGTTGGTCAGCACCGCTGTATTGGAGGGGGGCACTCCCATCTCCTGCCCCAGCTGGGAATGGAGGTGCAGATGACGGAATTCGCCGTGTACAGGAACGAAATAGTGCGGCCGCACCAGCTGAAGCAGGGTCCGCAGTTCCTCGCGCGAGGCGTGGCCGGAGACGTGGACCGGGGCGTTCTTTTCGAAAAAGACCTCGGCGCCGCTGCGCAGCAGATTGTTGACCAGGGAGTAGACGGCCTTTTCGTTGCCGGGAATCATCTTCGATGAGAGGATGACGCTGTCGCCTGCGCCCAGTTCCAGGTCGTTGTGTTCTGCCCTGGCCATGCGCATCAGGCTGCTCTGGGGCTCTCCCTGCGATCCGGTGGTGAGCACGAAGAGGTGCTCGTAGGGCAGATCCTTCGCCCGTTTCATGGAGATCAGAGCTTCGTCAGGTACCTTGAGAATTCCCAGGGATCGGGCGATGGCCACGTTGGTCTCCAGGCTGCGCCCCGAAAGGGCGATAGCCCGCCCGCTGCCCCGCGCCGCATCCATGAGCTGCTGGATGCGATGGAGATTGGAGCTGAAGGTGGTGGCAATGACCCGCCCTGCGCAGCGGTGCAGGATCGCCTCGATGTGTGGCCCCACGCTGCTCTCCGAGGCTGTGTGCCCCTGCTGCTCCACGTTGGTGGAGTCGGCCATCAGCAGCAAAACGCCCTCGTCGCCGTATCGGGCGAGACGCCCCAGGTCGGTGCGGCGACCGTCCACTGGAGCAGGGTCGAGCTTGAAGTCACCGCTGTGGATCACCAGCCCCGCCGGGGTGCGAATCGCCAGCCCCAGGGCGTCGGGGATGGAATGGGCGACGCAGAAAAATTCAAGAGTAAAGGGGCCGACCTCGACGCTGCTGTGCTCATCCACCCTGTGCAGGTCCGAGGCGCGGTAGATTCCTCGCTCCTTGAGCCGCCCTGCCAGCATGGCCAGGGTCAGGCGGCTGGCGTAGACCGGGGGATGGCCCAGTTGTTCCATGAGGTAGGGCAGGGCGCCGATGTGATCTTCGTGCCCGTGAGTGAGCACCACTGCCGTGATGTCCTCGCGCCGGTGCAAAATTGGCGCAATGTCAGGAAGAATCAGGTCGACTCCCGTCATATGGGCATCGGGGAACATGAGGCCGCAGTCGATAATGAGCAGCTTACCCCGGGATTCCAGCACCATGAGATTGCGACCGATTTCGCCCAGACCGCCAAGGGGCAGGAGTCGGATCAGATCTGGATTGTCGAGAGCAGGCAGGAGACTCATGAGATCGACCTCGAAAGTGCCTGTTCAATGGGGGTTCGCACCTGTTTCATCAGCTCTGCGCAGGCATGGCGGTCCAGACCGGTGGTTTCCACCGGGGGATGAATGTGCAGGTGGATGGTACCGCCATAGATCCGTCTGGTGCCCTTGGGCATGATGCTGTGACTGCCATCGATAGAGACTGGAAACATGGGGACTGCGGCCTGCAGCGCCAGGAGAAAGCCTCCCTTCTTGAAGGGGAGCAGTTCTCCCTGGCTGGAGCGGGTTCCTTCGGGGAAAATTACCGCCGAGGTGCCTGCCGAGATCTTCTTGCCCGCCGCGATCATGCTGTGCATCGCCTTGCGGCGATCCGAGCGGTCCACCGGAATGTGGCCGATGCGGCTCATGGCGATCCCCACCAGGGGGATGCGAAAAAGCTCAGCCTTGGCCAGAAACCGAAACTGGATGGGCAGCGCCCACTGCAGCGCGAAGATATCGAAATTACTTTGATGATTGGCCATTAGGATGATCGGCCGGTCTCTGGGCAGCAGCTCCAGCCCTTCGACCTTGAGGCGCACCCCAGCAAGGAGCAAGGAGGCCTTTGCCCAGAGGCGACTGTAGCTGTGGAAGAGGTCGGGACTCAGCAGCGAAACCAGTATGCCGGTAAGTGATACAAAGGCGGTCATAGGCCAGAAGAGAAGAAAAAAAATCAGGGTGCGAAACAATGTGGCAACTCCATCTGTTCGAGATAAATCCCTGTTTTAAGGGGTATGCCTCTGGGGTCTTTACACCCCTTGCTCTTTGGGCTAGACTCGGCGGCAAAATTTACGTTTTTTAGGAGAGCTGCATGTCTGTCAATAAAGTGATTCTGGTGGGAAATCTCGGCAAGGACCCCGAACTGCGCTATACCCCCTCCGGGGCGGCCGTGGCAACTTTTTCCATTGCGACCAGCGAACGGTTCAAGTCCAAGGACGGCCAGCAGCAGGAAAAAACCGAGTGGCACAATATCGTGGCCTGGCGGCAACTGGCTGAGATCTGCGGCAAGTTCCTGCACAAGGGAAAGCAGGTCTATATCGAGGGGAAGATCCAGACCCGCAGTTACGATGACAAGGACGGTAACAAGCGCTATATCACCGAAATTGTGGCGGATCAGATGCAGATGCTAGGCGGTCGGGGTGACGATGGCGGCCAGGGCGGAGGGTATGGTTCCCGCGGTGGCCAGGGTGGCAGTCAGGGTGGCAGTCAGGGTGGCAGTCAGGGCGGCGGATCAGCCGCAGGGCGTACCGATTCAGGATCCCGAGGCAACCAGGGTTCCCAGGGGGCCTACGAAGAGCCGACCTTCAATCCTGATGACGACATCCCGTTCTAGGCCGTAACTCTACGTATTTATTCATTCTAAGAAAAAAGCCGCGGACTTGACTGTTCGCGGCTTTTTTCTTGTAGAATAAACAGGAGATTTCAGGCAGGGGGCTAAAGGATGCAGAACGAACGCTGGCAGGCATTGAAGCAAATGTTGAAGGATGACAGTCCGGAAGTTCGCAATGCGGCGGCCGAAGCACTGGAGCAGCTGGAGTCTCTGCTTTGTGTCGACGAGGTGATTGCCTCGATGGGCTCAGGAGCCCGGGGGCGCAGGATTCAGGCTATTTTCTCTGCACAACAGATCGACAGCTCCAGGATTTTCCAGCCCCTTCTCAAGCAGCTCGAAGACATGGATGCCGATATCCGGGTGGCCGCGGTGCAGGTGTTGGGGCACAAGAGGCACCCCAAAACGCTGGGAGAGCTGGTCAAGCGCCTCAAGGACCCCGATTCTTCCGTACGCTATTATGCGGCGGAGGCGCTGGGGGGCTTTGGGGACAAACGCCTGATTTCCTATCTCGCTCCCCTGCTCGGGGGAGCTGATTCAAATCTGGCCAGCTGTGCGGCAGGGGCTCTGGGGAGCATCGGTGCTCCGGAAGCTCAGGGCCCTCTGCTCAAGGCTCTGGAGGATAAAAGGCCCGAGGTTCGGGCCGCGGCGGCCCGAGCTCTGGGTAAACTCCGTCCCTCCTGAGTTTTTTTGATACACATTTTTCTGAGCAATACCGCTGTCCCATCCCGATTTCATTCGCCTTGTTCCCCCCTGCATTACAGAAAGTCTGAGATATCGATCCCCTTGCTCAGGGGATCGACTTCGGCGACGATTTCCACGCCGCGTTCGGCTAGGTTCTGGGTCGGAGGGGAGGGGATTCGCTGACCCCGGGCATCGAAAATAAGTTTAATATCCAGCGCCTGCGGGGCATGCCCCCTGCCGACACGTGTGACCAGTCCGATTTCGTTGGTGGTCAGGCGAGCCAGGGTTCCCACGGGGTAGTCCCCCAGCGATGCGACGAATCGTCGAACATACTCGGGATGAAGGTAGTTGCCCGAGAGCTGATGCATTCTCTCTATGGCTCGTCTAGGGGTCATGGGGCGTTGGTAGGCACGCAGGGTGGTCATTGCATCATAGGTATCCGCGATGGCGGTCATCTCTACCAGAGCCGATGTTTTCTGTTGGAGTGCCTCGGGGGGGTATCCGCTACGATCGAAATGCAGATGGTGGCCGCGAACGATGTCCAGGACTTCCGGGGGGATGCTTTCCATCTGTTCGACGATGGCGACACCATTTGCCGGATGTTTTCTTATTTCATGGAACTCTTCGGCAGTGAGCTTTCCTGGCTTGCAGATGATGCGCACGTCGGTCTTGAGTTTTCCCAGATCGTGCAGAAGCGCACCGAGCCCCAGTAGCCTGAGTCGGTCGGTGGAGAGTTCGCAGGCCCGGCCCACGGCCAGCGCGATGATTGAGACGTTCACTGAATGGGTAAAGGTGTACTGATCGTAGTCCTTGAGCAGGGAGAGGGCAAAAATGGAGTGCGGATCGTCCAGGGTGATCTGGGTCATTTCACGGATGACTGTTATTGCTTCAGCTGTAGAGGGGATGGTGCCCAGACGTACGTCGTGGAATATGTCCTCCATGACCTTCAGCGCCTGTCCGTATACCTTGCGGGCAGCGCGCCTGTCCTCCTGGGGTTTTTTGCGCAGGCTCAAAATCCTTATGTTTTCGACACCCTGGCTCTGAAGTTCAGTGGCCAGTCGTTTTCCCTTGTCCTGCCCCGAGGCGACGGCGTCGAGAAATATCAGTAACTCCCTTTCGCTCAGGCCAATATGAAACTCCAAGGCCTCAATTCCGAGGCTGACCAGGATTCGGGCGACCTCGGCGGCTGCGCCATGTTTTTCTTCGGCGAGATATTCCTCGAAGTACAGGCTGCCTTCAATCACTCCGAGTTTGAGACTTTGCTTGTCGGCGAAGAGTCGTTGCAGAAGCAGCTGCACCAGGCCGATCTGTTTTGCGACCGCCGGGTGGCGAGCCGGATAGAGCTGGAGACTCTTGAAGGTTCCTGCCAGGGCCTGGACGGCTTGACGAAGGGGATCAATATTCATGGGATTCATTTCTAGGTAATTTTATCAGGGCACGACTGGCACAGTCCGCCACACGGGAATTGCGATCCTGAGAGGCCTGCTCCAGCGCCTGTCTCGCCTCATCTCCCCCGATCTCCGCCAGGGCCAGTGCCAGGGCGCAGCGATAGTCATTTCTGAGTGTTCGTTTCCAAAATGATTTTTTCTTCAGCACCTTTGCCAGCAAGGGGACCGCTTCCGGTGAACCGATCTGCCCCAGGGTCTTGACCAGTGTGCGCATCAGTTCAAGGTTGGTCTGTTTGAGTCGGACCTTTTCCAGAATCCTCAGCAGCGCACCGGTGGCTTTCTGGCTTCGCATGGCCCCCAGCGTCAGGATGGCCTGGGTCTGAAGCTCAGAGTCCCGGGATGTCGCCAGATCGATGAGAGCTCTCTGTGCTTGCTCTCCGCCAATGCGGGCAAGGGTGCCGAGCAGCTCCCGATGAAGATCGTGTTCGACTTCGTCAAGTAGCTCAACGATGACATCCACCGCCTCCTGCGCCCTGAGCCTTCCCAGCAGGCGCAGGGCCACCTGTCGGATGGGCAGGCGCTCCTCGCGAAGCAGGCCTATCAGGTGTTTGGTTCTGCCAGCAGAGAGTTGGATCGCAAGCTGGGTGAGACCTTCTCTGAGCACCGGATCCCGGGCCAGTGCGAGCTCTTCGAGGGTCGGGAAAAAAACTTTCTCATCATGAAGTAGAAGGGCTGCGACAAAGCGTTTCTCATCTTTTGAGCTGAGCTGGTTGCTGCAGAGTTTTTCAAGGCTCAGGTGAAGATGGTCGGGGGTGAGCAGCTGATCAAGGGTTTGCAACGCCGCTTTTTGCATCACTTCGGTAAATTTTTCAGCCCTTGCATGGCCGCCGAGCAGGCAGCAGAGCTCCGTCAAAGACTCGGCACCGGCCGGGGTGAGTTCGCGCAGCGCCAGGCGGGGGACGATTTTGAGTAGCTCGACGTAGTGCTCGCTGGTAAAACTCTGCTGAAGCCTCTCCAGGAGTTGGGCAAGGTTTTGAGGTAGTTCGGCCTTTTTTTTCTGCGCAAGGGAACTCGCCTGCTTTTCGTGCATTTCCCCCTGGAAAGAGGGGGTTTTTATCAAGTTTTTGAGAGGATCCAGTTCATTGACCTGGATGGCCCTTAGTTCCCGATGCCTCAGGATCTGCTGGATTCCCCCCTGATTCAGTATCTCGGCTGTTTCCAGCCCGATGATCAGGCTGAGCTCTCGCAGATCCTCCGCCTCAATTTGAGGCAGAAAGAGCAGACTCCGAATGCGTCGAGTGAAAAAAAATGCCGCCATTTTTTTCAGGGATACATTGCCCGGGGCCACAGGCTTGTCCTCAAAGCGGAAGCTCTCACGGGAAACCTCGATCAGCAAGCCGCTTTCCTTTGCCAGGGGGCGCAGGGCTGAGAGCTCATGCTGGAGCGCGGCTTCGAAGGCAGGGTGCTCGGGGGGGTAGAATTGCCCGGCCTTGATCAGCTTTCCCAGCCCTGTCAGGCAGCTCTCTACTCTCTGGATGTCCTGCGTGTTTACCATGAAAAGCGTTGCCTCGAGGAAGAAGAGCAGGCCCGGTATTCGGAACCTGTGAAGATATTAGCCGGCATTATTTCATATTTTCCCGAGCAAGGGAAATCTCTCATTCTTCATCGGGACTTAACTCTTCGATGACGCAGAGTCCGGCATCATGCCGGTTCTGGTCCTGGGCGCCGTACATCCCTTCGATTACGGAGCTGAAGCGTTGGCAGATCACGGGGCGTTTGAGTTTCAGGGTGGGAGTTACTTCATTGCTGTCCTGGGAAAAATCACGCGACAGCAGGGTGAAGCGCTTGACCCGCTCGATGGAAGGCAGGCTTTTCTGGCGTTC
The DNA here is from genome assembly GCA_012974445.1 of Desulfuromonadales bacterium. Lineage (GTDB taxonomy): Bacteria > Desulfobacterota > Desulfuromonadia > Desulfuromonadales > JAAXQG01 > JAAXQG01. Next base: position 20,549 of record JAAXQG010000056.1, on the reverse strand, counting down.
ATCGATGAGATCTCGGAGTCTGCTGAGTATGGCGGGAGCCGAGACGAGCTCGCAGTCGTCCTGGAACTGCTGCCCCAGCTTGCGCGCCAGGGCTCGGAGTTGATCGAGCTCCGGCGCGATCAGGGCACTGAGATAAGGACGGCGATCTCCGTATACCAGAGCGCTGCTGATCAGGGGAATATCCTTCAGCATTGCCTCGATGTTCTGGGGGGCGATATTTTCCCCACCGGCGGTAACTATCAGGTCCTTTTTGCGATCGGTGATTCGCAGATATCCTTCCGCGGTAAGCTCTCCAATGTCACCGGTGTGAAACCATCCGTTAGCAAGTGCCGCTTCAGTTTCAGCCGGGCGGTTCCTGTAACCAGTAAAGATGCCTGGCCCCCGGGCGAGGATCTCTCCGTCTTCGGCGATGCGAACCTCCGTTCCCACCAGGGGGCGCCCTACGGTGCCGGGGCGGTGTGCGCCGGGGCGGTTGGCGGCAATCACCGGAGAAGTCTCGGTAAGGCCATATCCCTCGTAAATCGGCAGCCCGATGCCGAGGAAAAATTGGGCGATCTCCAGCCGAAGGGGGGCACCTCCGGAGACGAAGAAGCGCAGGTTGCCGGCAAGGCGATTGCGGATTTTACGGAACAGAATTTGTTCGGCAAGAGGCAGCAGGAAGCGTTGGCCTTCTGTAGGCGGCAGTCCCTGGAGTTCTCTTCGCCAGCGTGCAAGGCTCAGCTCGAGGGCGTGGTTAAAGAGAGACTGCTTGAGCTCCCCGCTCTGGCGCAGCCCCAGCTGGATGCGATCAAATATTTTTTCGAAGAGTCGGGGTACGCTGATGATGACCGTGGGGTTTATATCGCGCATATCCCGGGGAACAGTGGCCAGCGATTCGGCGTAGGCGATGGTGACGCCCTGACTGAGCATGAAATAATAACCTGCCATGCGCTCGAAGACGTGTGCCAGTGGCAGGAAGGAGAGGCAACAGTCTCTCTCATCCAGGGGAAATATGGCGGCGCAGGCTTCGATGTTGGAGATCATATTGCCGTGGCTGAGATAGACGCCCTTGGGTTTGCCGGTGGTTCCAGAAGTATAGACCAGGGTAGCCGGATGGCCAGAGTCGATACGGCCAAGGAGTGTGCGCTCATCCAGCGGCTCTGGCGGTACGGTGCCCAGAAGTTCTGAGATGTCTTTGAGCCCTGCCGAGGGCCCCTCTCCGTCCATGGTAATGACGGTCTGTAGCTCGGGGAGTCTCTGGCGCTGTTGGAGTATTTCCAGGGCCGTTGCGGTACTGTGGCAGAACAGGATGCAGGCTTCTGAATCCTCCAGTATGTGAAAGGTGGCGCTCAGGCTGTCGTTATGATAGATGGGAACGGTGATGGCCCCACAGAGCAGGGCGCCCAGGTCGGCCGTGACCCAGTGTGGGCCGTTGGGGCCCAGGATAGCCACTCGGTCCCCCTTCTGGATTTTCATGGACAGAAGGGCCGCTGCCAGGGTTCGGATTCGCAAGTGCAGCTCGCGGCGGGAGATGCAACGATACTTCCCTCCTGCTCGCTCCTTGAGTGCGGTCCCGGCCGGGTCCCGTTCGCATCTCGCCAGTACCATCTGGGGAAGACTTGTGTTCATGAGACCTCCTGTTTCGCATAATACTATCCTATATTCGCCTGGGGTGAACCCTGCGAAAGTTTTTTAAAGAAAGGAAATTTCGAGTGATTCTGGGGATAACGGGTAACATCGCTTCGGGCAAGAGCACGGCGGGGAGTTTTTTTGAGCAGCAGGGTGCTATTCGGATCTGTGCCGACGAACTTGCCAGGGAGGTGGTCGCACCCGGCTCCCTGGGGCTTCGGGCGGTGATCGAGCGCTTCGGTGCTGAGCTCCTGGATGAGGGCGGAGCCCTGAATCGGCAGATGCTCGCCAGCATCGTCTTTGCCGACCCCGAGGCCAGAAGAGACCTGGAGGCGATTACCCATCCAGCCATTGCGGCTCTGTCCCGGCAGCGACTGGCCGCTGCGCGCCATTGCGGCGCCTCTCTGGTCGTCTACGAGGCTCCGCTGCTCTTTGAGGCCGGGGCTCAGGACAGGGTGGATAGGGTGCTGGTAGTCAGCGTCGATTCGCAGGTGCAGTTAAGTCGTCTTATGGCTCGAGACGGTTTCACGCGGACGGAGGCCCTGCAGAGAATCGAGGCCCAGATGCCCCAGGATGAAAAGGTTTCCCGCGCCGATTACCTCATCGACAATTCAGGTTCGAAGGAGCAGTTTGTCGAGCAGCTCAGGGCTCTGTGGAGGCGCCTGGCGCCACAAGGCGATCCGTCTCCAACTTTCTGAGAAAGGCTGTGCTGAGGTTCAGTACTTCGTCGAGGCCTGGATTGGAGGGAGTGCAAAGGGTGTGGGGGATCTCCGGGCCGAAGATGTGGCACTGGCGCCTTGAGGTGCCCAGGCTCTTGAAGAGTTCCAGTCCGCTTTCGGGGTCAACGGTCTGGTCTCCCAGGCTGAGCATGACCAGAGTCGGTGTCTCGACGCTATCGAGATTTCTTCTCAGGCTGGAGGTCAGGCGATTGATCTGGTGAATTCCTCTGAGGGGATGTCTCTCATAGTAATAGGGTTTCAGCGCATCGGAAACCGGCCGTGCCTGGAAGGGGCGCAGGTGGCTCAGCACTCCAGCCAGGGGGGCCAGGCGGTGGTTTATGCATAAAAAGGGAGCCAGCAGAATTTGCCCGGAGAGTTTTTCTCTCAGGGACAGATCGAGAGTCAGGAGGCTTCCGGTGCTCAGCCCAACGCCGTAGATGCGTGTCGCCACCGTCTCAAGGCATCTATAGCCTCGACAGAGGGCTTTGCGCCAGTCTTCAAGGCTGCGGGTCTTGAGATCCGAGGGGTTTGTTCCATGGCCGGGCAGGCGAAGAGCAAAGCAGTGAAATCCGGCTTTGGAGAGATGGCGAGCCAGCGGAATCATCTCCCAGGGGGAGGCACTGAAGCCATGAGTCAGCAGGACGGCGGCGTCCGATGGGGAGGTGGACGGAATGTAAAAGGGGAGGTTCTCGGGGAGGGTAACGCCTTCGCGGCGTGCCAGATCGATCTCATTGTGGATCAGGGACATCGGCTGATATCCTGTAGGGTCCGCCCGGAGGCGGACCCTTCAAGTCATTGTGGACCTCAGGGCTGGTAGCCCAGGCGGAGGGAGAGATCCCGAGCGGCCTGGACGACCTTGGGGATGAGATCCTTCTCGATACGGTCATCTTCGAAACGCATGGAGGGGCCGGAAATACTCAGGGCGCCCACAAGCCTGCGGGTGTAATCCCGAATGGGGGCGGCGACGCATTTCACGCCGGCGTCGAGCTCTTCATCGTCGATGGCGTACCCCCTCTCGGAGATGATGGGCAACTGTTTCTTCAGCTCTTCAATGTTGGCAAGAGTCGTGGGAGTATGCTTCTTGATCTCTTGAGTACTGAGCAGGGCGTTGACCTCTTCTTCAGGCATAAACGCCAGCTGCACTTTTCCTGCGGCAGTGCAATAGGTCGGAAGGCGGGACCCGACCCTGGAGACGACTCGCACGGTCATGTCTGACTCGACGGCATCGAGATAGACGACGTTGTTATCTTTGAAGATAGAGACGTAGGAAGTCTCATTGCACTGCTGAACCAGATCTTCGAGAATAGGCTGAGCCTGACGAAGCAGACCCATTTGCTTGATAAAGGTCTGTCCCAGTTCCAGCGCCTTGAGTCCGAGGCGGTAGTTCTCCGTGGCTTTGTTTTGTTCGATATATCCCCGTGATTCCAGGGTTGCCAGGAGGCGAAAGACGTTGTTTTTATGCAGGCTGAGGCGTTTGCTCAGCTCTGTGACGCCCAGCTCGTCAACTTCACCGTGGAATTGTTCCAGAAGGTCGAGGGCATGTGAGACCGCCTGAATGATATATTCAGATTTATCCTTTTTAGCCATGGTCGCTTTCTCACTTTTTCTGAGATTCCCCTTGCCGTCGATGCAGGGGGATAAAGTCAATGAAATTTTAAAAACATATTCTGGGCGATTGGCCCCCTGATGTCAAGGAAACAGCATGGAGCTCCAAGGCGGTTTATAAGTTTTTTTCATTGTTTCTGTACCCAAAAACTTTTTTTGATCCGGCGGTTGGGTCCCGGATCAGCCTTCAGCTGCAATCGCATCCTGGAAATTTCGCAACTGGTATACCCGAAAGCCCCCAAGATCCTTGTTCAGCAGGGCTTCGGTAGCCTGGAAGCTTGCCTCCTTACGCTGGTGTACATAGTAGATGGGCTGCCCCAGATCCAGAAACCGGTCCATGTATTTGGAGGAGGGATATCCTGGAAGTCCATGACTGTAGGCCGACTCGAACTGATTTCGATAACCGGGTGTGGATTGAAACAGCTCGGCTACCTGCTCTCCGTAATCGCAGAAATCCGTGGCGAAATAGAACTCTCCCTCTGGGCGGAGAAAGAAGAGGGCCAGGTCAAGAAAGGCTCTCTGGACAAGGCGTCTTGAACGATGGCGCTTTTTAGGCCAGGGATCAGGGCAGTTGACGTAGAGCGCAGCCAGCTCTTCATGCTTGAAAAAATTGCTCAGCAGATGCCGACCCTCTATACGCAGAATCCGTACGTTGGCCAGTCCTTTTGCATCGACTTTTCGGCAGGTCTTAAGGCATCCCTTGTTGTAGATGTCGGTGGCCAGAAAATTACGATCCGGGTTCTGCTGGGCCAAAGAGGCGATGAAATCGCCGGTTCCACAACCGATCTCCAGAGATACCGGGTTGGCGTTTCCGAAGATATCAGCCCAACCGTTGAACTGCGTCAGGTCTTCTTCCGCGATAAAGGATGGGGAGTGATTTTCAATGACGCGCTGGGTCATGGCGGTGTTCTGGTTCCTGTGGTTTGCTTGAAGATCAGCTGGATTGATAAAAGAGCCCGGGGCTACTTGAGCTCCGAGAGATAATTGACCAGGGCCGTCATGTCTTCTTCGGGCAGATCCACAAAGGAGGGCATGAAGGAGTTCGGGTTGATTGTTTTGGGGTTGATCAGCTGAGCCTTGATCATTTCGGGACTCATGCGCTCGCTTAGCCCGTTGAGGGACGGGCCGATACTTCCACCGTCTTCTCCGATGACATGGCAGCCACGGCAGCCGTTGGCGCTGACCAGTTCGGCTCCGCGCATCTGGGTGGTGGACGCAGTGGCAGCGCCAGCAAGCACAAGGGCTGCGATGAGAATCGATCCTGTTTTAATCATATGGACAAGTCTCCACGAAAGAGGATTTCATTATTCGGACATTTTGGAAGATTTTTCAACAGGTCCGCATTATAAAACAGGACAAGGGCCTTTGGCAAAGGAATCGCGAAAAGGGTTGCATTGACTCAGGAAGCCCAAGTATTTTGTCTTCTTTGCTCAAATACTTTCACATTGTCCATCTGGGCTCGTCTTCCTTTTAATATATTGATCGGGCAAGTGCCTGGTGTCGGAGAGTAGAATGACTATAAAGCTGGCTTCCCGTGTCCACCGGGTCAAGCCCTTTCTCGCCATGGAAGTCATGGAGCAGGCTCGCGCTCTGGAGTCGGCCGGGGCCGACATCATCTATCTCTGTCTTGGTGAGCCTGATTTTCCTACCCCCGAGCCGGTGATCCGTGCCGCCACGCAGGCCCTGGAGGCCGGTGCGACGACCTATACTCATTCCCTGGGGCTGCTGGAGCTGCGCGAGGAAATCTCCGCCTGGTACCTGCGGCGCTACGGCGTCGAGGTGTCGCCGCAGCGTATTCTCGTCTCTTCCGGGACCAGTCCTCTGCTTCAGATGCTATTCTCCGCGCTGCTCGAAGAGGGGGACGAGGTCCTGTTGGGCGATCCGGCCTATGCCTGCTATCCCAATTTTATCCGTTATGTCGGCGGTGTGCCGGTGACGGTGGCCGGTAGGGCCGAGGATGGTTTTCAGATGCGCCCCGAGGCCGTGCGGGAAAAAATGAGCCCCCGAACCCGGGCGCTGTTGATTAACTCTCCGTCCAACCCCGCGGGTTCCCTGATCCCGCCGCAATGGCTGCAGGAGTATAGCAGGCTACCTCTTGCGCTGGTCTCCGACGAGATCTACCAGGGGCTGACTTACGAAGGGGCGGAGCACAGTCTTCTGGAATATACCGATCAAGCCTTTGTGCTCGGCGGCTTCTCCAAGACCTACGCCATGACGGGCTGGCGTCTGGGTTATCTGATTGCCCCCGAGAGCTGTGTCCGTCAGCTTCAGATCCTGCACCAGAATTTTCATATCTGCGCCAATCATTTCGTGCAGAAGGCCGGAATCGCCGCCCTTCGCCAGTGCGACGCCGAAGTGGAGCAGATGCGCCAGCAATACGACAAGCGTCGCCACCTGATGGTCGAGGGGCTGCGGGCCATCGGCCTGGGCGTCGCCCGGGTTCCCGAAGGTGCCTTCTATGTCCTGGCAGATGCCAGGCACATCAGCGGCGATTCCCGCAGGCTCTGCCGCGAAATCCTGGAGGCTACAGGGGTGGCGGTGACTCCTGGGATTGATTTTGGGGAGGCCACCGAAGGTTTCCTGCGCTTTTCCTACGCCAATTCTCTCGATAAAATAGAAGATGCCCTTGGGCGCTTGAAGCGCTACCTGCGTGGTCGCAGCGTCAAACCCCTTACCGGACAGGAGTGAATCATGCTGATTGTGATGGATCCGCAGGCTACGGATGAGCAGTTGCAGAAGGTGCGTGAGGCCGTGGAGGCGCTGGGTTTTCGGGCCGAGCCGATTCCGGGACAGCAGCGCACGGCGATTGGCGTGCTGGGCAATCAGGGCTATGTGGACGACTCCACGATCCGGGAACTTGCCGGGGTGCGCGAGGTTATCCATGTAAGCAAACCCTATAAGATGGTTTCGCGGGATTTTCATCCCGAATCCACCCGGGTCCGGGTTGGGGCGTTCGAGATCGGCGGCGGTGCCGCTCCCGTGATCATGGCGGGCCCCTGTTCCATCGAGAGCGAAGAGCAGATGATGCGCGCCGCCCGGGAGGTCAAGGCAGCCGGAGCCCACATCCTGCGGGGTGGGGCTTTCAAGCCTCGCACCGGGCCCCATTCTTTTCAGGGGCTGGGAGAGCAGGGGCTTAAGTTTCTGCGTCAGGCCGGTGACGAGACTGCCATGCCGGTGATCACCGAGGTGATGCGCATCGAGCAGCTGGAGCTGGTGAGCCGCTACTCCGATGTGCTGCAGATCGGCGCTCGCAATATGCAGAACTTCGACCTGCTCAAGGAAGTGGGAAAGTTCGGCAAGCCGGTGCTGCTTAAGCGGGGCATGAGCGCGACCCTTGAAGAATTTTTAGGCGCTGCTGAGTACATTGTGGCCGAAGGTAACGATCAGGTCATCCTCTGTGAGCGGGGAATTCGCACCTTCGAGCGGGCGACCCGCAACAGTCTGGACCTGAGTGTTGTGCCCCTGCTGCACGAAATGTCTCATCTGCCGGTTATCGTCGACCCCAGTCACGCCACGGGCAAGCGCAGTCTGGTGCCGGTGATGTCTAAGGCGGCTCTGGTGGCCGGGGCCGATGGCCTGATGATCGAGGTTCATCCCGAGCCGGAAAAGGCCCTTTGCGATGGCGCCCAGAGCCTCACCGGGGATGGGTTCTCGCAATTGATGCAGGAAATGCAGAGCCTCATGAAATATCTGGGATATTGAAAACCTGCTCTTTTCATTACAGCCCTTGTGCGAAAGGATAACAATCATGTCTGAAACTGTTGAAATCTGCAGCGGTGTGCACTGGGTCGGCTCCCGACACCCAGAGCTCACTGTCTTTGACGAACTTTTCCCCACCCGTTGCGGCACTACCTACAATTCCTACCTGATCAAGGGCTCGGAGAAAATTGCCCTGATCGATACGGTGAAAGGGATGTTTGCCGACGCGTTTCTGGACAAGCTCCGTGAGCACGTAGATCTGGGGGATATCGACCTGGTCGTGGTCAACCATACCGAGCCCGATCATTCAGGGGCGCTGGGCAAACTGCTGGAGGCCAATCCCCATGTGCAGATTTACTGCACCAAGGCGGGAGAAAAATTTCTCGAGCAGCTCTACAACCGCAGTCTCAATACGGTGACCGTGACCGAGGGACAGACTCTGGAGCTGGGGGGCAAGACGCTTCAGTTCGTTCTGGCCCCTTCGCTGCACTGGCCCGACACCATGTTTACCTATCTGCCGGAGGACGGCCTGCTGTTTTCCTGTGACGCTTTTGGCGCTCACTACTGCGGCGAAGGGCTCTACAACGACGAGACGGGAGCTTACTCCACCGAGTTCGCCTTCTACTTTGATTCCATTATGCGCCCCTTCAAGGAAAAGGTCCGTGAGGCCGTGGCCAAGGTGGAGAAGCTCGATATCGCCATGATCTGCCCCTCTCATGGGCCGATTCTGCGCAGCAACCCCATGAGCTTCGTTCGAAACTACGCGCAGTGGTCCAAGGCGCCGGATAACGGCGGCAGGGCCCGGGTGCTGCTTCTGACCCTCTCCCCCCATGGCAATACCCGCACCATGGCCCGGACTATCGAGGAGGTTCTGCAGGCTCGGGGCATCGATACGGTGGCCAAGGCCGCCTATGAGACGCCGGATAACGAGCTGCGCGACGAAATCGAGCGCGCTGATGCCCTGCTGGTCGGCACTCCCACCATCAACCGCGACGCTCCGCCACCGATCTGGCGTGCCCTCTCGCTGCTCTCTTCGGTGACTCCCAAGGGGCGCAAGGCCGCGGTATTTGGCTCTTTCGGCTGGAGCGGCGAGGCCGTCAAGCTGGTGGAGGATCGTCTCAAGGGGGTCAAGTTCAAGCTCATGGCCGAGGGGCTCTGCTACCGTTTCCATCCTACGGAAGAGAATCTTCAGGAATGCCGGGAGTTTGCCGGAAAACTGGCCGACTCCCTGTTGTCTCAGGGCTGATCCTATCCTCGGAGCTGCGTTGGACAACCTGTCGACCCTGGCCCGCATCGCTGTGGCCGCCCCCATTGACAAGGCCCTTTCCTATGCCGTGCCCGATGCCCTCGCCGAACTGATTGAAATCGGCTGCCGGGTCCGGGTTTCCCTGGGGCGCCGCGAGGTCGTGGGCTTTGTGCTTGAACTCTCGCGGGGTAGTGCTGAGGGGCTTAAGAATATCGTCGAGATCATGGACCGGGCGCCGCTCTTCGGAGCGGACCTGGTCCCTTTTTTCGAACGGACTGCCGCCTACTACCTTCATCCCATCGGGTACTGCGTCAAGACAGCCCTGCCTGCCGGGCTTGGCGGGCTCGACGGGGCTCCGAAAATCCTGAAGGAAAAAGTTTATTCTGCAGGCAGCGCCCCGGGAAGCCCTCAGGGACTGCGTCAGCGAGAGATTCTGGAAGAGGTTCTTCGCCAGGGGCGCACCCCTCTCAGCGCCCTTCGGGGGCGCTTTGGCGCCCCTCATCAGGCTCTTGCCCGTCTTGTAGAGCTGGGTTTTTTGCAGGTCGAAGAGCAGGAGCTCTGTCGGGACCCCTTTCTTCGCCACAGTATCGCTCCGGATACCCCGCCTGATCTTACCGCCGAGCAGCAAACTGCTCTGACCCCTATATGCCAGGTGCTGAATTCAGGGAAATTTTCTCCTTTTCTGGTCCACGGCGTGACCGGTAGCGGCAAGACCGAGATCTATCTTCGGGCCATCGACGAGGCCTTGAGGCTGGGGCGAGACGCCCTTATTCTGGTGCCGGAAATTGCCCTGACCCCTCAGCTGGTACAGCGTTTCCGAGCCCGTTTTCATGGCATGGAAAAGGAGATGGCGGTGCTGCACTCGGGGCTCTCCGACGGCGAGCGCTACGACGGCTGGCGACGTATCGCCAAGGGGGATGTGCGCATGGTGATCGGGGCCCGCTCTGCCGTTTTTGCGCCCCTGCCCCGGCTCGGGATCATCGTGGTCGATGAAGAGCACGAAAGCAGCTACAAGCAGCAGGAAGGGTTTCGCTACAATGCCCGGGACCTGGCCCTGCTCCGGGGGCAGATGACGGGTGCTGCGGTGGTGCTGGGCAGCGCCACCCCGTCGTTGACCAGCTACCATAGGGCGACCGAAGGCGTCATAGAGCTTCTGAGTCTGAAGGAGCGTCCCAAGGCGCGCCCCATGCCCGAGGTTCAGCTGGTTGATATGAGCGGGCACAAGGGGGAAGATCTGCTCTCCGAGCCCGTCCATGAGGCCATCGTCGCGACTCTGGCGCGAGGGGAGCAGTCCATCGTGCTGCTTAACCGCCGGGGGTTTGCCCCTTTTCTGCTCTGTGAGGAGTGCGGCCATAGCTTCCGCTGCCCCAATTGTGAGATTACCCTGACCTACCATCAGAGAAACCGGGCGCTTCGCTGTCACTACTGCGACTACCATGACCAACCCCCGGATCGTTGTCCTCGCTGCGCGGGGCAGCAGATCCAGCCCGCAGGCGCGGGAACGGAGCGTCTTGAAGAGGACTTGGAGCGCCTCTTTCCCGAGGCTCGCATTGCCCGTATGGACCGCGACAGCCTCACTCGTAAGGGATCTCACGAGGAACTCACAACGAGAATGCGAAAGGGGGAGGTTGATATCCTGGTGGGGACCCAGATGGTCGCCAAGGGACATGACTTTCCCGGGGTGACGCTGGTGGCGGTGATGAATGCCGACAGCAGCCTCAATTTTCCCGACTTCCGCAGTGCCGAGCGCACCTTTGCGTTGCTGGCCCAGGTCGCCGGCAGGGCAGGGCGGGCCGATCGCCCCGGACAGGTCTTCATCCAGACCTATGCTCCGGAGCATTACGCCCTCAGCTGTGCTGCCAGTCATGATTTCGAAGCATTTTACGCCGAGGACATTGCCTTCCGGAAGGAGCTCGGCTACCCCCCTTTCGGCTACCTGACCAATCTGGTTTTCTCCGGCAATGATACCGTGCAGGTTGCTCAGGAGGCCAACCGACTGGCCTCAGAGCTTTTGTCCATGGCCGGGGAGGCCCAGGTTCTGGGCCCGGCGCCCTGCCCCCTTTCCCGGCTGCGGGGCAAGAGCCGGGTGCAGCTGCTGCTCAAGGCCGACAGTCGCCACGGCATGCGCCGGATTCTGACCCTGCTGCAGCAGCGGCGCAAGACCACCGCCGGGGTGGGGCTCACGGTGGATGTGGATCCCATGGATATGTTGTAGGGCGTAAGGATTGTGCTGACTTCAGGCTGGAGCGAGGATTGACGAAAATCATAGACTTTAAAAATTGTCGAGACATCACCCTCACCCCAGCCCTCTCCCGTCAAGGGAGAGGGAGCCTTTCGCCCCGAAGAGGCATTGGGGGGGGGCGAAGAAAGTAGTTACTGTTATCGGTTGCAAGTCGGATGAAGGCCCGGTTTTCCCTCTGTGAGCTCAGTGGTGCAAGAGATTTTGACCAACACCAGGTTTTTTCACCACAGAGTTCACAGAGAAGGGCCGAGAAAAGCACTGCCACCTGTAGGGGCGCTGCTTGCCGCGCCCTGTTTTGGCACAAGCGCGATCCCCCTGTGTCAGGATAGTTGCCGCTTCGAAAGTTTTTCAGGGCAGTTCTGAACGCTTCAGCCAAAGCTCCGCCGCCTTCCTCGCGATCTGCTCGGCCGAGCCTTCGGAGGCATCCAGATACAGGTCGGCATAGCGTCGGTAGAGGGGGTGTCGCTGCCGGTAGAGATCCTCTAGGCTGCTGCCTGGGGCGATCACCATGCCCCGGTCCCCCATGTTGGTGATGCGTTCTTTGAGCTGGGGCAGGGGGACATCCAGAAACAGGGTCCGCCCCTGTTGCCGGAGGACTTTCATGGCGGCGTCGCTATAGACGGCTGAACCTCCGGTGGAAATAACCGACCTGCGGACATCGAGCCCGCAGAGTACCTCTTCCTCGATACAGCCAAAGGCCTCCAGACCCCTCTCATCGATGAGGGCCTGGAGGCTTTTTTCGTGCCGGACCTGGATCAGCAGGTCGGTGTCGACATAGGCCATACCCAGTCGTTTGGCCAGGATGACACCCACGGTGCTCTTGCCCGCTCCGGGCATGCCGATGAGTATGAGGTTGGAGCGGGTGGCAGGGGACAAATCAGGGCTCCGTGGTCAGAACTATTTTGCCGAAATGCGTATCCGCTTCCATCATTGCGTGGGCGTCAGCCACTTCCTCAAGGGTAAAGCACTTTTCGATGATGGGCACGATGCTGCGATCGGCGAATTTCGGCAGGGCCCGGCGCGTGAACTCCGCGACGATCTCGGCTTTTTCCTCGATGGGGCGGGACCGGAGCACCGAACCGATGATCTGCTGACGCTTGACCATCATCAGGGCCAGGTTGAGCTCAGCCTTGAAGCCGCTGATGATGCCGATGATGACCAGTTTGCCCTTGTAGGCCAGGGACTTCATGTTGGGGGCCAGATACTTGGCGCCCACATGGTCGAGGATTACATCGACCCCCTTCTTGCCGGTGAACTCCTTCACGTTGTCGGCAAAATCGGGGGTGGTGGTGAAATCGATCACCAGGTCGGCGCCCAGCTTCTTGACCCGGTCGATCTTGCTGGGGTGTGCGGTGACGATGAGCTTGGCGTTGGGGGTCAGGGCCTTGGCCAGCTGGATCGCGGCCGTGTTTACACCGCCGCCTCCGCCGTGGAGGATGGCCGTCTGGCCGTCTTCGAGTCCGCCGATCATGAAAACGTTAAGAAATGCTGTAATATAGGATTCGCACACGCAGGCAGCTTCTTCGAAGCTCATGTTTTCGGGCATCGCCATCAGGTGGCAGGCATAGGCCGTTGCGTACTCGGCATATCCGCCGCCGCCCACCAGGGTCATGACCCGATCGCCGACCTGCCAGCCGGTTACGTCCTTACCCAGAGCTTCGATGATTCCGGCGACTTCCAGCCCGAGAATCTCTGACTCTCCCGCCGGAGGGGGATATTTCCCTTCGCGCTGAACCAGGTCAGGGCGGTTGATGGAGCTGGCCATCACCTTGATGAGAACTTCGTCGTCTTTCGGAGCGGGTTTTTCGACTTCACCGATCTTGAGGACATCGAGCCCTCCGAAACCATTGAGCAGTACGGCTTTCATGGATCTCTCTCCTTTTTAAGGTTGCGGCTGCACTCAGTACAGATTTTGTAGCAGGAGTTTACGCATGGATGTTATGGCAGATAATCGCACGATTATAGTGTTTTGGGTCCAGCTTTCAATAACTAAAGGCGCAACTCCGTCCTGTCGGTGCTCCAGGTGGCAGTTATGAGTCGCTGGCGCTGTGTGGTTTGCGATTATATCCATGAGGGAGAGGGCCCACCTGAGATCTGTCCGCGCTGTGGTGTGGATGCCAGCTTGTTTGTTCGGGTCGAATCCCCATTGCGGGAGTTGGTCCGGGAATTTCGTGAAATCGTTGTTCCTCATGTGGTGTTAAGCCATTTCCCTGCGGCCCTGCTCCCGGTAGCTGCCCTGTTTCTGGCGCTAGCGATGATTTTCGATGATCCCTTCTTCGAGAAGGCGGCCTACGCCATGCTCTGTCTCAGTGCCTTGAGCGTTCCCGCGGTGTGGTTTACCGGGTTTTCCGACTGGCGAAGACTCTACAGGGCCAAGATTGCACCGGTGTTTCAGCTCAAGAAAGCTCTTGGACTCCTGCTGGTTGCCCTTTGCTGGGTTGCCGTGGTGTGGCGCTTTTTCGATACAGATTTATGGTATGAGGTTCTATGGAAAAAATCCCTCTATGGCCTTCTTATAATGGCGCTTGTGGCTTTAGTGACCCTTTTGGGTCATTACGGCGCGAAAATCGTTCATCTCTGGCCTACAGAAAAGGGAAAGAAATAAAATTAATACCCTTGAAAATTTCTAACTCTGTGGGTTATAAAAGCGCATTAAGAATGAAGAAACCTTTTCTTTGGTGAGGTCGCGTGAAAAGAATTCTGGTGGTTGATGATCAGGCTCTGCTGCGGGAGCTGGTTCGAGTCACGCTGATGAACGATAACTGTGAGGTCATCGAGGCCCAGAGTGGTGAAGAGGCTATTGAACTGGCGCATCAGCAACTTCCCGACCTGATTCTCATGGACATCATGATGCCTGGCGGCATGGATGGCTTTGAGGCCTCACGTATTCTCAAGGCCGACACCCAGACATCGCGCTGCCCCATCATTGCCATGACGGCCAAGGTGCAGCAGGCTGACCGTCAGAAAGCTCATGAGTCCGGAGTGGATGACTACCTGACCAAACCCTTCAGTCTGGCTGATTTAAGAAGCCGCGTTGAGACCCACACCCGCTGATTTGTCCGATCCGTTTTCGCCCGTCTCCCTCCCTGCCCTGAAATACTCCTGATACTTTTCGATTCGTGCAACCGTCTTGACAACCTGTGCTTATCTTTGTTCTATTCTTTATTTTTTCCGATCGTTTCATATGGATTATTTAAACTTGCAAGGGGATTCGTGCATGATGAAAAAAGATATCGGTGAAAAAGGGGCCATTATTCAACGCGATAATGAGACCTATGCTATTGCGCCTCATATTCCTGGCGGTCTGACCAGTTCAGACCAGCTTCGCTGCATTGCCGATGTGGCAGATCGTTTCGGTGCCAAGGCGCTGAAAATAACCAGCGCCCAGCGCATCGCCATTGTCGGACTGGCCGAGGATAAACTTGACGAAATCTGGGGAGAACTTGGCGAGAAGCCTGGGGCGGCTATCGGGCTCTGTGTTCGCTCCGTGAAGATCTGCCCCGGTACGGATTTCTGCAAACGTGGCCAGCAGGATTCGGTCGCCGTGGGTCTGACGATGGATACGCGCTATCATGGTCGGGAGCTGCCCTGGAAACTGAAGATGGGCGTTTCGGGTTGTGCCAACGATTGTGGTGAGGCCTGTATCAAGGATATCGGCCTGATTGGAACCCCCAAGGGTTGGAATCTGGTGGTCGGGGGCAACGGGGGGGCGCGTCCGAGACTCTCGCAGAAGGTCCTGGAGCACATCCCCTCTGACGAAGAGGCGCTCAAAATGGTTGATCTGGTGGTGAACTGGTTTGCTCGTCAGGATCGGCGTTGTCGTCTTGGGAAGCTGCTGGAGGAGACGGACCTTGAGACCTTTAAAAAAGAAGTTTTTCAGGACGTAAAACTCTGAGACCCAGATATCACACAAGGGTTGAAGCGCAGAAAAAATGGGGCCTCTCGCGGGGCCTCATTTTTTTTCTGATTAGCACCAATCTGCACCAATCTTCCGATGCTCCTGAAGACAACCTTACGGGTCGCCTCTCTCGCGAAAGCGGGAGTCCAGAAATCTTAGTAAAACTCTGGATACCCGCCTTCGCGGGCATGACGGGTGTGGACAAAAGAACCAGAGCGGAAGATTAGTACTAGTCAGTAAACCGAAAGTCCCATTTTTTTTGATTTCAGATTTTATCCGCGTTTATCGGCGTCCATCCGCGGCTAATGGGTTTTTAGGCTCTTTGACCGCTGATACACGCTGATTTTCGATGATAAGGTTGCAGGGATGAAGGGGATGAAGGGGATAAGATCAGTCAAACATCAGGCTCGCTGCCATTGACTTTATATCCCGTTCATCCCTGTTCAATGGTTTTTTGTTTGAAACATCTCGTCGGGATTGACAGTTTAGTACACCAGCGGAAGATTCGAGATGCTCAGATTTTTTTCAGGGCTGAAACCTGTACCCCTGGCCTCGTACGGTGATGAAATGGACGGGTTTGGCGGGATCGTCTTCGAAGTATTTACGCAGCCTGACGATGAAGTTGTCCAGGGTGCGGGTCTCGGTTTCAGGGCTCATGCCCCAGACGGAGCTGAGAAGCTCGGCGCGGGAGATGGCCTCGCCGCTTCGATCAAAGAACGTTCTGAGGATCTTCACCTCCAGTTCCGTCAGCTGTAGTTCCCCCCGGGCGGTCCTGGCCTGTCGTCGCTCCAGATCGATTTCATTGGTCCCGAAGTGTAAAACCTGCTCCGTTGTGCGTTCTGCGTACCATCTTGAGCGCTTGAGCATCCCCCTGACCCGCAACAGGAACTCGGCCAGGTTGAAAGGCTTGGTCATGTAGTCATCGGCTCCTTCGGAGAGCCCCTTGAGCAGTTGATCCTGCCCGGTCATGGCGGTGAGCATAAGCACCGGGAGTCGGGGGGCATCGATGCGGATCTGCCTGCATACCTCGAACCCGCTGATGCCCGGAAGCATCAGGTCAAGTATGATCAGGTCGAAGTTCTGTTCGTTGAAAAGTCTCAGCGCCTCTTCTCCCGAAGTGCAATGCGTTACCTGGAAATTCTCCCGTTCCAGGTTGAAAATCAGCCCCTGGGCGATATGCATCTCGTCTTCTACCAGCAGAATCTGGTGACGTATTGGAGTATTCATTGTGCCTCCTGCGCCATTGGCAGCTGGATGTGGAATGTGGTCCCCTTATTTTCACCCTCACTCTCTACGGAGACTTTACCTTTGTGGCGCAGCACTATGGCTCGCACGATGAAGAGCCCAAGACCGGTGCCTTGAATGGTCTCTCCACCGCGGCGAACCCGGTAAAACATACGGAAAATCTTTTTCCTGTCAGGTTCGGAGATGCCGCGCCCCTGGTCACAGAAGCGAAGGTGACAGGCTCCGCCTTGAGAGAATAGCTCGATTTTCAGTGTCGGTGGCGAGGGGGAGTAGAGGACGGCGTTTTCCAGCAGATTGCGAAAGACGATGGAGAGCGATTCGGTCTCCACATTGGCCCAAATCCCCGGGCTGATTTCGAGGTCCATCCGGCTTTGCGGGGGCAGGGAGCTGCGCTGCCCTTCGAAATAGCTGTGAGTAAAGCGTGAAAGATCGATGCGGCGCAGGCTGAGTTTGAGTCCTCGCTGTTCGAACCGGCTGGCCGTGAGCAGATTGCTGATCAGGCTGTGGAGTCGACTGGTGTCCTCCAGCATGGTTTCGACAAAGGAATCGAGTTTTCCCGGTTCGGGGTGACGAAGCTGGATGGTTTCGAGGTGGAGCTGGATGGAGGCCAGGGGAGATTTGAGCTCATGGGTGACCTGGGAGATGAAGTTCTTCTGCTCCTTGAGCAGGGAGCGCTGCCGGTTCCAGTAAAGAAAGATGACATAGACCCCGGCCAGGATCATAACCAGCAGAACCAGCCCCTCAACCATGATGATCCAGTCGGTACTGGTGTTGAGCAGCTCGGGGCGGTACTGCTGCGCCAGGTTGCGCAGACGTTTCTGGGTACCCAAAAACCAGTAAATCCAGCTCAGCACGACGATAATCCAGGCAAGCTGAATAGCGATCATGGCAAACAGGGGATGGATGAGGGATCTCAGCAGTTTCATGCAGTCTCTTTAGCATCCCGACCGGGGGGCGGGCAAGGGCTTTCGGCGGGTGCTTTTACATAAGTTTTACAGAAAAAAAAACCGCAGTTTGATATGGTGCGGCTCCGAATCTATTTAAAGATACAAGGAGTTTACATGACCCAGCCGCTGACCATCGGAAAACATGTTGCAAAATTTCCTCTCATCCAGGGGGGAATGGGGGTCCGTATCTCGGGCGCCGGGCTGGCCGGGCATGTGGCCCTCTGTGGCGGTATCGGTCTTGTGGCCGCTGCCGGCGTCGGACTTAACAGCCCGCACTACGATGGTCGCAATTTCTTTACCGCGGACCCTCTGGCTCTGGCTGATGAATTAAAAAAAGCCTACGAGATCGCACCGGACGGTGTGATTGGTGTCAATTGTATGGTGGCGGTCTCCAACTACGACCATGCGGTCAAGGTGGCCTGCGAGGCGGGTGCCAAGCTCATCGTGACCGGCGCCGGGTTGCCACTTAAACTTCCTGGGCTGACTAGTGATTATCCCGATGTGGCCCTGGTGCCCATCGTCTCCTCCGTCAAGGCTGCCGAGCTCATCGCCCGCAAGTGGCACAAGGGCTGGGGGCGTCTGCCCGACGCTGTGGTGGTGGAAGATCCCGAGACTGCCGGGGGGCACCTGGGGGAGAAGCTCGAGAATATTGGAGTGGGGCTCTATGACCAGTATGAAACCGTCCGAGCCGTCAAGGCCTATTTCAGGCAGGCATGGCAGCTGGATATCCCCGTGATTGCCGCCGGTGGCGTCTGGGATCGTGTTGATTTGCTCCATGCCCTTACGGAGGGTGCCGATGCGGTTCAGATGGCCAGCCGCTTTGTCACCACCAGGGAGTGTGACGCCGCCGATGCCTACAAGCAGGCTTATCTCGACTGTCGCAAGGAAGATATCGGCCTGGTGATGAGCCCTGCGGGCCTGCCCGGTCGTGCTCTGCTGCCCAACATAGACAAGGTGCTGGCCTATGATAAGGACCGCGGCATTCGTTGTCCTTCGGGTTGTCTTAAAAAATGTACCTACAAAGCCAATCAGGAGCGGTTCTGCATCGTTCATGCTCTGGATCGAGCCCAGCGCGGCGACGTGGAGACCGGGATTATCTTCTGCGGCACCAACGCCTGGCGCGCCGACCATATGGAGACGGTTCAAGGGGTGTTTGATGAACTATTTGCCCTCAAGGATGGCGAGCCCGCCTGAACAGAGCGTTTTCCTTCAGGCAGATACCTATAAAGCATAAACTAACAGGGACAAATTTCATTATTGAAATTTGTCCCTGTTTTTTTACCTTGTTGCCGGGTGCTGTTCTTTTTATTGTTTGAATCATAATTTTGCCGTTTCGGCACGAAAATCAAGGAGCCTTTAGCCGTGAATGATCTTATCAACGGTGTGGATATTGCCTATGAAATCGAAGGAGAGGGGCCGGACGTTCTGCTGATTCATGGATTTCCCCTGTGTGGAGCCATGTGGGAGCCCCAGAGGAAGGTTCTGGTTGAGCAGGGCTACAGGGTCGTCATCCCCGATCTGCGGGGGATGGGGCGAAGTGGTCGGGGGCAGAGCCCTGTGAGCATGGACGATTATGCTGATGATCAGATCGCCCTGATGGACAGCCTGGGCATTGAGTGCGCCATCGTAGGGGGGATGTCCATGGGGGGCTATGTGCTTCTCAACATGCTTGAGCGTTATTCTGAGCGGATCCGTGCCGCAGGTTTTTTTCTCACCCGGGCCGCCGGGGATGATGAGACTGGCCGCATCAGGCGTAAGGCCATGGCGCAGCAGGCTCTTGGAGGAGGCTCGCGAATTATCAGCGACAGTTTTGCCTCGCTGGTTTTTGCCGAGAGCACCCTTCTTGATCGACCTTCGCTCGTTGCGACTGTGCGCAAGTGGATGCTCCAGGCCAGCCCCGAGGGCCTTGCCGATGCGCTCATGGCCATGCGCGACCGCAGGGACTATTCCCGGAGCCTGGACGCTATAACTGCTCCCTCGCTGGTGATCGGCGCCGACCAGGACCGTGCCGTACCCATGGATGAGATCCTGCTTTTCGAGAAGGGCCTGTGCGAAAATCGAACCTGTATCATTGCTGACGCAGGTCATATGGCCAATCTGGAGCAACCTGAAATATTCAACGATTGCCTCATGGGGTTTCTCGGAGAATTGAGAGCGTCTTCTTTTTAATGAGCGAAATTGTCCAACTGTAGATTCATCGTTGTGAGTGTGTCATAATTCACGGATTCGTTTGAGTGGGTACGGCTGTTACTGTAGGGAAGTCTGACGCCAGAGCGGTGGAGGTGATATGGAAGTGGATGAAGTAAAGCCCTGGGCGGGGCTTCTGGATCTGACGCTGAAGAAGTTTCAGTACCGGCAAGATGCCTTGATTGAAATTCTGCATGCCGCACAGGAGGCCTTCGGTTATCTGGATGAAGAGCTGCTCGATTATGTGTCTTTGCAGCTTAAATTGCCTCCCAGCTGGGTTTACGGAGTGGCGACCTTTTACAACTTTTTTACCCTGGATCCGCAAGGCGAACATACTTGCGTGGTCTGTATGGGGACGGCCTGTTACGTCAAAGGCGCGGCCGATATTGTAGCTGCTATCGAGAAAGAACTTTCGGTGGCCGACGGGGCGACCACAGAAGACGGCAAGTTCACCCTGAAGACGGCCCGCTGCCTGGGTAACTGCAGTCTCGCTCCCATGCTCACCCTCGACGGGGAGGTCCTGGGGCGTCAGGGCTCAGGCGAGACACTCGCTGCGATTGACAAGCGACTTAAACAGGCAGGGGGGAGCGCATGAATTCTCAGGAACTCAGCCAGGTTGCTCAGGCAGAGATGGAAAAACGACGAAGCGCGCTGCTGCGTGTTCTCATCTGTTACAGCACTCCCTGTCTTTCGGCCGGGGCGGAGGCGGTCCGAGCCGCCTTTGTAAAGGAAATCAAGAAGCGTGACGCTTCGGCGCAGATTCAGGTCTCTGGAACCGGATGCATGGGGCCTTGCAGTCGTGGGCCTCTTGTGACGATCCAGCAGGGAGATCATGAGACGGTTTATGAGCGTGTCGCCCCGGAGCTGGCCTCCAGCATTCTGGCGGCTCATCTCGACGCCGGCGCTGCCGCCCATGCCCGGACTGCCGTTGATGAATTCCGCCTCGATCCCAGCATTGCTTTTTTCAGCAAGCAGCAGAAGGTTGTTCTGTCCAACTGCGGTCAGATCGATCCCGAGCGCCTGGAAGATGCCCTGGCGCAAGGGGGATATGCAGCTCTATCCCGGGTGCTCCAGGAGATGACCCCGGAGCAGGCCTGCGAGGAGATCCGCAACTCGGGGCTGCGGGGACGGGGACTGTCTCTTATACACATCT
>JAAXQG010000158.1 GCA_012974445.1 Desulfuromonadales bacterium | reverse complement strand
AGACCCCGACGAGATCATCCGTACCTGCAAACTGCTCGAGCCCACCTTCGGCGGCATCAACCTGGAGGACATCAAGGCCCCCGAGTGTTTCTACATCGAAGAGAACCTCCAGAAGATCTGCAACATCCCCATCTTCCACGATGACCAGCACGGCACCGCCATTATCGCCAACGCCGCCCTGCTCAACGCCCTGGAAATCACAGGCAAGAAGATCGAAGATATCAAGATCGTGGTCAACGGTGCAGGCGCCGCAGGCATAGCCTGCGCCAACATGGCTCTGACCTTAGGCGCGCGCCTTGAAAACCTCTATGCCTGCGACACCAAGGGAGTAATTTTCAAGGGCCGCACCGCGGGGATGAACGACTTCAAGGAGCGTCTGGCCAACGACACCGAGGCGCGTACCCTGGATGAAGCCATGGTCGGGGCTGACGTCTTCTTCGGAGTCTCCGCCAAGGGTGCTGTCACCCCTGAGATGGTTGTCTCCATGGCCAAGGACCCCATTATTTTCGCCATGGCCAACCCCGACCCGGAGATTCTGCCCTGTGATGCCAAAGCCGTGCGTGATGATGTTATCATCGGTACCGGACGCAGCGATTTCCCCAACCAGATCAATAACGTACTCTGCTTCCCCTTTCTTTTCCGCGGCGCCCTGGACACCCACTCCAAAGCCATCAACGCCGAGATGAAGATGGCCGCCGTCAAGGCCCTGGCCGCCCTGGCCAAGCAGGACGTTCCCGACTCGGTCGTTAAGGCTTATGACAATAACAAGTTTACCTTTGGCCGTGAGTACCTGATTCCCAAGCCTTTCGATCCCAGAGCCCTTCTGTGGGTGGCTCCGGCAGTGGCCCAGGCAGCCATGGACAGCGGCGCCGCCCGACGTCCCATCGCCGACATGGCAAAATACACCGAGTCCCTTGAGGCGCTCCAGGGCCGCTCCAAAGAGATTATGCGCACCCTGATCAACAAGGCCAAGGCCGATCCCAAGCGCGTCGTCCTGCCCGAAGGCGACGAAGAGAAGGTTCTAAAAGCGACCCAGATTCTGCTCGACGAGGGAATCGCCAAGCCAATACTGCTGGGTAACGAAGTAAAAATCCGGGCCAGGATTGCCGAGTTGGGGCTGAACCTTAACGATGCCCAGATCATTGATCCTCACACCAGTGACCTTCGTAAGGACTACATCGAGAGCCTCTTCGAGCAGCGTCAGCGCAAAGGGGTCACTCGGGCCGAAGCCAAGCGCCTGATCAAGAACAATCGCAACTACTTCGGCGCCATGATGGTCAAGATGGGTCATGCCGACGCCCTGCTCTCCGGCGTCACCCACCACTACCCCGACACCATCCGCCCCGCGCTTGAGATCATCGGCAAGCAGGACCGCCTCTCCAAGGTTCACGGCCTCTACATGATGGTCACCAAGAAAGAGGCGTTCTTCTGCGCCGACACCACGGTGACCATCGAGCCCACTGCCGAGGAGCTGGCCGAGACCGCTATCCTGACCGCCGAGAAGGCCATTCAGTTTGGGGTGGAGCCCAGAATCGCCATGCTCTCCTTCTCCAACTACGGCAGCGCTGAGCACCCCCTGACCCGCAAGGTCGCCCGCGCCGCCGCTATCGTCAAGGAGCGTGCTCCCGATCTCATCGTCGACGGCGAGATTCAGGCCAACGTGGCTCTCGACCCCGAACTGGCCGCCCAATACCCCTTCTCCAACCTGCAGGGGCGCGCCAACGTGTTGATCTTCCCCGACCTCCAGTCCGGGAACATCTCCTACAAACTGCTCAACAAAATCGGCGGCGCCGAGGCCATAGGCCCCATTCTCATGGGGATGAAGAAGCCCGTTCATGTGCTGCAGCGTGGCGATGATATTTCCGATATCATCAACATGGCCGCCGTTGCCGTCGTGGATGCCCAGGCAGCCGAAGAGTAAGCAACAGCAACACCGGAAGAATGATCCGGTTATGTTAAATGAAAAAGCCTCCGTCTTCCTTGAGACGGAGGCTTTTCCATTTTCGCCCTGCTTCGAGCTGTCTATATTTTTAAAAAAATCAACCCCTGCCCCCTCAGAAAGACGGGTCTAGGAGTCTGTCGGACTATGCGGGCTGAAGCGAAAATATGGATCTTTGAGAGCAGCTTTTAGCTCTTTTGAAGGTTCATAGTCGTCGCTATGGACCGAAAACGAGCTAAATGATGAACCAAAGAGCTGGATTTGCAGCCAGCTCATGGATAGTCCGACAGGCTCCTAGGCCCTCCTGAAGACCTGTACTGCGCAAAAAGCGCAACAGCATCTGGATACCCACAATATAATTTCCCCGTGGACTTCCCCCCATTGCACATCGCGTCTTGTTTGCTATTTTTAATTACACCTGATTTCATATCGAAGGGAGAACACATCATGATGGTTCGAGTTAAATACCCGGACGGGATAACCGCCATGGTTCGCCCCCCCCTGCTCAATGAACTCATCGTCAAAGGGCGCATTGCCAGCTTTCGCAGATCCGATGGCTGGGCCGCCGTGGGTAAGGATCCCCTACGCGGAGCCGGTGGAGTCTATCACGGACTAGAGCGTCGGTCCGACAGCCGCGCCCAGTGCCTCTGAGGCTCACCTGAAACAGTCCGCCACACCCTCATGGCCCGCCGGTCGCATTGCGCCTGCAGCGGCCCAAGGGCTCATCCCCCCTTCCTGCCTCGCCCCGTTCAACATCAAGCTCATTCTTTATCCACCAATGGGCCCTCACTTCCTGCCGCTGGCATAATCCGCATAGGCCTCAATGTAAAAACTCTCGGGGGCCCTTCCCATACGCACCGAGTCTCTCTGCTGCATCGTAGCGATCCAGTCCCTCAGGGTGCTGAACTGCTCGGGGATGGAGAGACCCCGGTAATGCTCCAGCACCGGCCAGCGCTCGAACCAGGGATAAAATGCTATATCGGTCAGACTGACCTTTTCACCGAACCAGTATGGTCCGTTGCTTCTGCGCTTTGCCAGCTCGGTATCGATGGTTTTAAGCGCCGAATGCAGATCTTGACTCGACTTCGACCTGTTGTCGTCATCCTGAGCCTTGAGCAAACGATAAAACTGCGAGACAAACTGCGTCCCGGCAAAATCCATCCATAACCTTGCCTCGGCCCGCGCCATGGCCTTCTGGGGCATCAGCGGGGGATCATGGCGAAGCTCGTCGATGTACTCGTTGATAATCAGAGATTCGCTCAGGAAAAAGTCATCATGCCTGAGCGTGGGTACCGCTCCTGCAGGGTATATATCCAGGTACCAGGACGGCTTATCACGCAGGTCAATCTCCACCAGCTCGCAGGGCAGCCCCTTCTCCATGATCGCAAGACGGACCCGATGCGCAAAGGGGCAGACCCGGGCGCTAAAAAGTTCTATTTGACTCATAATTGGCACTCCTCGTATCGTCGTGCTTATCTTTCCATTGTACAAGAAATGCACGATACAGGTTTGCAAGTCCCGAGTTGAAGCTTCTTATCCCCAGCAAAATCGCAGAAATTGGCACCATCCCCGTTACCTATTTTGGACTCCTACCCCCAAATTGTCGGTATTTCAGCAGGATTAGAGGTAGATAGGTCGACAGAAAGCCCGAAGCACATACCGAGCACATACCCATCCGTCTTTTCAACCCCCTGGAGGACTGACTGTAATTTTACAGGGTAAGAGATGACCGTTTCGGGGTTCGTCCAGCGTCTCTTTGTTTCAAGTAAGTCACAGGGAGCCCTGCCCCTGCACAACATCAAAATCCGCCAACATTGAGCAATTGTTCCGGGTTCAAATCTGGGTCGAGACTGTTAGTGGCCCCCCAGCTGAATTGATAATCACCCATATCGATCAGGCCCTGTCGAATCAATCTCATGTCCAGCTTGTTAATAAACCCATCGGCATTGACGTCTCTGCCAAATTTTCTCATATAGAGAGCGGCGGCACCGGCAACATGGGGACTAGCCATGCTTGTTCCGCTGAGGTGATTGTAGCTCCCCCCCGCCCATGTGGAGTAGATGTCAGTACCCGGTGCCGCCAGATCAATGCCACCCCCCGATGAATTCACGATAACTTCAATTCCGGGCTGATCATTGTAATTGCTGTAATAGGCCAGAGTGTCATCGTCCGTGCCAGCGAGTGCTCCTGATCGACCATCCCTGTCGGTCAGGGCGCTTATGGTCATGACTTCAGGGTAGCTAGCCGGTAGAAAATCATCTCCCGAATTGTAGTTGGCGTCAGAACCATAGATATCAGCGGTACTGTTTCCGGCAGCCACGACAAAGAGGACTCCGGCGGATTCTGCGTTTTGCAGAGCTTGCCGGTACGCGACACTCTGCCCTGCGCCTCCCAGACTCATATTGGCTATGGAAATCAGATTCGCATTTTCTGTTACCCAGTCAATTCCTTTTAGAATATCGGCCAGCGCCCCGGTCCCGGTATTTCCCAAAACTTTTACGGCATAAATAGGGGCGCCCGGCGCGACTCCAACCACGCCAATGCCGTTATCGATG
This sequence comes from Desulfuromonadales bacterium, assembly GCA_012974445.1. Classification (GTDB taxonomy): domain Bacteria; phylum Desulfobacterota; class Desulfuromonadia; order Desulfuromonadales; family JAAXQG01; genus JAAXQG01. The sequence continues at coordinate 7,998 of JAAXQG010000158.1, read as the reverse complement.
GCGGCGATGATTCCTGCCACATGTGTTCCGTGACCGTTGATGTCATTGGCCGAGCCGAGTCCCGTGAAATTGATGCCCGCCACCACATTGAGATCGGGATGGGTAAGATTGACACCGGAATCGAGCACAGCGATTCTCAAGGGGAAGGGATCGGCAATGCCATCTATTTTAGTCTGGCTGTTTTGAACCGCCCCAATTCGCATGACACCATTGGGTATCACTTGAGCCGAAGCTGCATTGATACCGCTGACCACCTGTGCCGATGCTTCACCGTAAGGCGTAACCACATCCAGCGACATCCACAAGTCGTATTCAACCTCCAGGACGCCTTCAATATCCTTCAATAATTTCTTCGACATACCCGGCGGCAATTTAATGGAAAATCCATTCAATGCTGTTCCGTAAGAGTGACCTACCACGCCGCCTGTCAGTCTGGCGGCGGCAGTAATGACCTCGTTGACAGGCGTGCCCTCCTGAACCATTACGATGTAAGAATCTTCAATGTATTCGGAATTGTGGTCTGACAGGGCAAGGGATAAATTTACAAAAAGAAATATACTTAAGATCGAGACTCCAGCAGTCAGAGAGTAATGCATCGCCGCCTCCTTCTCTCACACAGAGCTTAGTTCACAGGGGAATTATATCACCCGGAAACTGAAACGAGAGGAAGATGGTCACTAAATGGGACAATGGATGAAAATCAAAAGAAATAGGGCAATTCCTCTCTTTGAACTACACACCAATTGAGTCAGGAGGGTCGCAATGACAAGTCAGCTTGAATTCGAGTCCATGCACTTGGAAAAGAAAGGTAAGCTTGCCTGGCTCACATTCACCCGCCAGCGCTACCTCAACGCCATGAGCAACGAAGCAACCATCCAGATCAATCATATGGCCATGGCGCTGCGGGAAGACCCCGATGTGCGGGTACTGATCATCCGGGGGGAAGGACGGGCCTTTTCCACGGGCATTGACCTGAAGCAGTACGCTGCAGGGAAGATCGACATGAGCTACCACCACCGCTGGGAAAAGGCCCTGCGGATATTCGAGACCATGGACGCGCTCGTGGTGGTGGGAATGCACGGGTACTGCCTGGGCGGTGCCCTGCAGCTTGCCCTGGCCTGTGACATTCGCGTGAGCACGGCCAGCTGCCAGATCGGACTGCCGGCGATCCGGGAGTCGCTGATTCCGGGGCTGAGCACCTGGAGACTGCCGAGGTACCTGGGAATGGGCAGAGCGAAGAAATTGATCTTGGGAGGAGAGAATATCGGGGGCGAAGAGGCCCTGAGAATCGGACTGGTGGATCATCTGGTACCCGAAGAAGACTTTTTCGCCCGGCTCGACCGCATCGGGCAGAAGTATCTGGAAGCCTGCTCCACGGGAACCCGCATGGGGAAACGTCTCATCAACCAGGCCTTCGACCTGGGGTACAATGAAGCGCTGGAGGAGTATTTCAGACTTCAGGAACGCTCCCAATTCAGCCTCGATGCCATTGAAGCGCAGCGGGCTTACCGGGAAAAGCGCGATCCCAGGTGGCAATGACAGACGGTCATTTTCAGAAATGACGTACCTCTTGTTTCACAAGGAGTGAACGATGAAAACCATGATTCAGAACATTCCCAAGGCGGAGCTTCATCTCCATATCGAGGGCACACTTGAGCCCGATCTCATGCTTGAATTGGGCAGGCGCAACGACATTCTACTGCCCTACGACAGCATCGAGGAGATCGAGGCCGCCTACGACTTCAGTGATCTTCAGTCCTTTCTGGATATCTACTATGCGGGGATGAAAGTCTTGCACACCGAACAGGACTATTTCGACCTGACCATGGCCTATCTGCGAAAGGTGAAGGCGCAGAATGTGCGGCACGTCGAAATCTTTTTCGACCCCCAGGCTCACACAAGCCGCGGCATCCCCTTTTCCCGGGTGATCGGTGGAATTGACCGGGCGCTCAAGGAGGCAGGATCGACGATGGGGATCTCTTCAGGATTGATTCTCTGTTTTTTGCGGCATCTGAGCGCCGCCGATGCCATGAAAACCCTGGAGCTGGCCCTCGAATACAGGGAGCTGCTCATCGGGGTCGGCCTCGACTCGTCCGAATCGGGGCACCCACCGGAGAAATTCACAGAAGTATTCGCACGGGCCAGAGAGCATGGCCTTAAGACGGTGGCTCACGCCGGGGAAGAAGGCCCCCCGGCCTACATCCGGGGAGCCATTGAGAGCCTGAAGGTCTCGCGCATCGACCACGGGGTGCGCTGCCTCGAAGATGGGGCACTGGTCAGGATGCTGGGCGCCATGCAGATACCGCTTACGGTCTGTCCCCTGTCCAACGTCAGGCTGCGAGTCTTCAACCAGATGAAGGATCACAACCTGAAACAAATGCTCAATGCCGGGCTCTGCGTCACCCTGAACTCGGATGATCCCGCTTATTTCGGTGGCTACCTGGTCGAAAATTATCGTGCCGCACAGCAGGCACTGGATCTTTCCAGGCAGGACATCTACCAGCTGGCGAGGAATTCTTTTCGGGCTTCATTTCTGGGAGACAAGGACAAGGAGAGACTCCTGGGTGAGCTGGACCGATTCTGGGAAGAGCAAACAGATTAAGGGGCGAGTTCCCCGTGACTTCCTGCAGCAGAATGCTCTACCAGCTGAATATTGACGGTCTTCAAGTTGAAAAGCAGCGAGTGAAGCGCGATAAAGATGATCATCAGATACATGATGAAATAGTAGTATTCCATGAACATGACCTGTTCCACCTGAATTGAGTTGCGCAGTTGAATGTGGGAAACGAGCAGAACGAACAGCAGCCCTGAGCTCAGGCGCATGACCCCCGAAGGATTAAAACCCAACCGCTTTGCCTCCGCATCGTCCTTGGTGCTGGTGACCAGTACGACAAAGAGCAGAACCGCTACCAGAATGATCGGTATGATGTGGCTGATCATGGAATCGAGAAGGTTCCTATGGACTTCGAGATTGAAGCGAAGTTCAGGGGAAGCATCTTGATTATCAAAACCCCTTATCCCGAAATCGGTGTCATACTCATTCGTCTTAAAGCTGAAGAAACTCCGATTGATAGACCAACCGTGAAGCTGGAGACGCTTTTTGATCCCCGGGAGCGAGGTAGGGTTAAGGAAGCTGTAGGAGCCGAGATCGGGTATCAGAACAATGTGGGAATTCACATTCTTGGGCCAGAGGTGAATCCTGATCGTTTCATGGGCAAAAGGATACTTCGTGAAATTCATATTTTGCCGCAAAGTGGCTTCAAAGTACCATCCTACCGTTTCAACCATCCCCTCCTGATGGCGGTAGGCTTCGATGAATTTCGAAGATATGGCCGTGGGCAGATGTACCCCTTCCAGATTCTGTTGTCGTTGCTTTGAGTTGAACTTCTGCCAGAAGTAACCGGTGACAAAGAGATGATGTGGGGCGCTGAATTCGGCTGTCTGCAGGTAAATGCCAGTTGGTATGAAAATGGGGGATTTTTGCTGAGTGCTATGCCTGTAGTCCCGCAGAGTATTGAGCATGGAATTCATGCCGTTTCGGTCCACAATGCTAGTTGCCAGATCGCTGTTATCACCCAGGTGGCTGTAGGTGAGCCATTCGATAGTTCCTGCGGCAAGGCAGAGGACCAACGACAGGACAACGACCCTCCCCCAGAGCGTAGCAACGGGTGCCCTCTGGTATTGTCGCGTCGTAAAGAGCATGGTCAGACTCGACAAGACGGCGACCAGACTCAACACCAGCCAGATGATCTGGTGCCTTATGGCGGTGACATCGGAGCGGAACTCGTCTTTGACCCGAACGACGCCCAGGGACCAACCGGTTACCGGGATCGGCTGATAAAATATGACCAGAGCCTGCCCGGTATCGGGATTTTCGAAATTGAAAAAGCCCTGCTGCCCCGAGGTCATCTTTTTCGCGGCGGCCAGCAGGACCCTGTCCTTCTTTTGCTCGGCATAGGTAACAACGTTGAGCCGCTCCCTGACCTCCCGCTTGCTGGGGTGAGCTATCAGAAAACCCGCCCTGGACAGCAGCAGGCTCCATCCGGTTTGCCCCGAATCGATTTTCTTGAGAAAATCCCCGATGGCGTCCAGCGAATAGGAGAGATAGGCGACCCCGGCAGCAACTTTTCGACCCTCGGCATCGGGTCGAAAAAAGGGAACCGAATAGGTGGCCATCTGCGCTCCGCTCGCTTCGCCCCAGGCTGGCTCAGCCCAACCAGGCCCCTGCGTTACCGGCTCGCTGTACCACTTGATGTCGGAATCGGTGTAATCGTAGAAATCCTCAATCTGCAGCTCCCTGATTTTGTCATCAGTGCGCATCAGGTAGGGAGCATACAGCCGTAAGTCAGGGTCGAAGACATAGGGCGCATAGGCCACACCGATTCCGACAAGACCTGGGGTTTCGGTTAACAATGCTCTCAGATGCGACTGCAGCTTCTGATCTGCCAGGCGTCCCGAGCCCAGATCTTCAGCCAGGGATTGAATCAAAGGCATATGTTGTAGCAGCGCATCATTGATCATTGCTGCAGCTTCTACGGCTTCGTTTGTCGTCTGCTCAATCGCGGTCGCGTGCGTAAGCTCCCTGACGTGCCAGAGGTTGAAGGCGAGATAGCTGGCCGTGGCCAGTCCGATCAGGCCGATGAACAAGCACCAGAGATGAAACCTTGAGCTGCTCATGACGGTCGATCCTTCCCTCTACTTCGAGATGAAATTGACGCCGAAAAAGCTTTTCCGGAATTGGCCTGAACAGTCGCTGTCATCCCTCACCGACAATTCAAGGCCAGAATTCCCCTTAGACACAGTTTTCCCCCGCATTTCACGACTGTCAACCGGGGCCACCTCCAAGTAGGCGCGATTTATTGCGCCTGCCTCTCATCCCTTATTCAGAACCAGCTCCGGGTAATTGGTAAACACCCCGTCTACCCCCATCTGCCTCACCCGCTCCAAGTCTTCCTCCCGATTGACTGTGAACACATTCACCATGAGCCCTCGCCGGTGGGCGTCTTCAACCAGAGCGACATCTATGAACTCCATGTCGAAATGCACCGAAGAGGCGCCCAATCCATAGGCGAAGCGGGCATAGTCCAGCGGCAGGCCGCAGAGATTGGCGGCGACGGGACAGAGCGGCTCCCTGGATTTCACCTGCTTGATCCAGTGGTGGTTGAAAGAGGAGATGAGCAGCTGCGACCAGTCAAGCAGCCCCTGCCCTACAAGGGATTGAACCAGCGCGAGGGTCGGCAGCGCGGTGCCGGGGCCTTTGAGCTCCACGTTGAGGCCGCAGCGGCCAGAAATCAGATCGAACACCTCGGAGAGCAGGGGAATCTTCTCCCCTCTGCCAGCATCGAGAAGGCGAAGATCCGCAAGACGGCAGGTCTCCACCAGCCCGGTGCCGTTGGTGGTGCGATCGAGAGTAGGGTCATGGATGACCACCAGTTGCCCCTCCAGGAGCTGAACGTCGATCTCGACCCAGGGCGCGCCCATGTTGATGGCCTTTTCGATGGCGAGCAGGGTATTTTCGGGGGCATGGCCGCTGGCGCCGCGATGGGCAATGCAGAGCAGATCTTTCATGGATTATCTCTCCAGAGTGAACCTTGCGCAGGGTTCTTGAGGGTTTCGGGCTCCAACAGGTAGGGGCTTTGCGGATCATGCCTGCGCCCCCGCACAATGGCGCTGTCGCAACCACCGTAGCAGTAGAGGCAGCCGTGGGGGCAGCTGCCGTAGCTGCCCAGATCCACCGAGGGCTGGCACTGGCAACTGGGGCGCTGGTAGCGGTCGCGCCGGTAGCCCACATCCAGGGCGAAGAGCCTCCGAATCAGCTCTCCGTCGATACAGGGGGCGCTTGGCACCCCGAAGGAGGTGAGATCCAGTTTGGGAGCGCAGGCGACCAGCTCCATGCCCCGAGTGCTAGCCATCTCCCGCAGGGGAACAACAACTTCCTTAAGCCTTCGCTGCGCCTCCTGCGGAGGCATGCGGGCCGGATCGATGAGCCTGCCCTGCCCGCCCGAGGCCAGACGCCGACGCACCTGGGCCTGTAGATCCAAAAAGCTGATAGCGACGCGGTGGGTTGCACCTTCGAGGGCCCGGGAGAGCTTGTCGAAGTCTTTCAGAACCAAGGAATCCTGATCCTCATCGCTATGCAGGCAGATGGGATCGAAGCGCCAGAGCAGCTTCTCAGGACCGAGCTTTGCTGCGAGCTCCCTCATGGTGCTGAGAATCGGGGCAGCCTCGGGAACCGCCGGTTCAATATTACGGCCGAGGCCGGTGAGGGTAATCTGGAAGTAAAATCGGTGACCGAGTTCCTGAAGTTCGTCGAGATGAGGGATCAGGGGCGCGGGGTTCTTGCTCCAGAACACCAGGGCCGCCACCTCTGAGGGGCATAGGCTGATGCGGCGGACCTGCTTCGGGTTGTAGGGGTTTACGCTGAAGGCATACCCGTCCCTGATGCGATTCATGAACCAGGGGGCATAAAAGGCCGGGATATCTGTGCGACGGCTGACCGAAAGTATCTGCATCTTCTTTTCTCGTAAAGTTCTTGATCAATAAAGACCGAATGTCATCGGTCGAGGGGAAAATTACGATGAATCCTGTAAAATGAGAATGTGAATTTCATTTTACAGGAGATCTTCCCTTGAGACTGCTTATCTTCATCCTTTGCCTGACCTTCTTTGCATCGTCCTGCTTCGCGCAGGAGGTCATTCCTGCGCCCGAGGCTCCAAAAGTGGTGCAGCCGGGACTGGCTGAATTCGTGCCCCGAGCGACTCAGCTCTCCAATGAAGCCGCCTTGTTGCCTGAACGGATCAAAGGCTTTCAGCAGACCACCGAGCTGGAGAAGGAGTTCGCTCAGATCAGCGAGAGCTCGAGGAAGCTGAGTAAGCGCACCGAGAAACTGGGCCCTCAGGAAGAGTGGAGCTTCGAGCGGCTGCTCGACTACAAGGGACGTATCGACAGCCAGGCGGCAGACCTTCAGAAGCTGATCGCCACCATCTCCGAACGCCTGAGCGCCATCGAGACAATTCAGCAGGACTGGAACGGCAAGAAGAACCTGTGGACCGACTGGGTCAACAGCCTGAAGGAATCCCCCCCGCCGGTGGACATTCGCAAAGAGGTCTTCGACACCATCGACAAGGGGATCGAGCTGAGCAGCGGAGCTGCCAAACCGCTGCTGAAGCTGCAGGACAGTATCGCTTCGCTGCAACGCGAGAAACTTCAGGAGAGCGCCAGGCTCGATGGGCTGATCAAGGAGCTGAGGACCGAGGTCTTTGAGACCAACGACCTCCCCCTGACCAGTCTCGAATTCTACCGCCAGTTCAACCCGCATCTGGCCCAGGAGTTGAGACGGGGGATACGCGACGCTCTGCGGTGGGAAGAGAACTTCGTTAGCAGTCACGGGTGGCTGATTGCAGGGCAGCTGATACTGGCGCTGGGAATCGGGCTGTTCATTCGCCTGAATCGTCGCAAGTCCCCCGAAGAGCTGGATTGGCAGTTCGTGCTTGACCACCCCTGGGCCACAGGGGTCTTCATCTCGGTGCTCTGCCTGAGCGGTTTCTACAGCACGGCTCCCGCGCTCGGGCCTCCCCTGCTCTGGACGCTGGGAATGGTATCGGCTCTGATGCTGATCCACCCCCTCTTCCGCTCGGCCCGCCGGCTCTGGCTGCTCTACACCCTGACGGCCATCTTCCTGATTACCCAGACGCTGCACGCCCTGAACCTGCCCTCCCCCATCTTCCGGCTCTATCAGGTATTCGTTTTGATGGCGCTGGGCCCGCTGCTACTGCTGGGGCTGCGTATGGCCAGAAGCAGCGACATCCCCCTCTATCGCATCTGCCTGCGGCTGGGGCTGCTGATTCTGCCCCTGTGCCTGACGGCCCAGTGGCTGGGCTACAGCACCCTGGCCAACCTTGTCTTCGAAGCCTCCATCGCCACGGTACTGCTCTACCTGCTGGTGTCCATGACCTTGAGGCTGGGCCGGGGAATCATCGAGTTCAGTCTGACCCACCC
>JAAXQG010000003.1 GCA_012974445.1 Desulfuromonadales bacterium | reverse complement strand
GAGGTAGCGGGGATCTTCAAACATCCTGTCCACCTCGGGTTTGTGCTCCTTGCACTGAATCTGGCAGGCGTGAAGATCGCAGTGCTCTTCGGGGTTTTCGCAACTTTTTTCGGTCATGACTTCTCCTCCTTGCTCTCCAGGGACTAGGGGTGACTGTCCTTTAAGTGTTAGCTTCTGCTCTTAATTGTAAAGAGTAGGGCAAATACTGAGCTTAGAGTGAAATCTACCGCAATTCTGCTAGTTGTGCTTAAAGGTTACGGGCGATATTTCGATTTAAAGCCCGATTCGCATCATCCTGCACTTTCTTCACAACGGTATTACCGGCAGGTCAATCAACTCTGTTGCACTGAGCCGATGAGGCGAGCCCTGGGCGCAACCCTTCGAGTATCTGGGCCGCCTTGCGCAGATCATGGGTATCAAACCCTTCGGTAAAACCTCTGTAGCACTCTTCCAGCAATGGCAACGCCTCAGCGTCTCGGCCCTGTGAGTGAAGCAGCTGCGCCAGGGCAGCGGTAGAGCGCAACCTTGGAACCCTGGCCTGCTGGGCTTCGCTGATGCGAATGGCCTCCAGCAGTGCCTGTTGCGCTTCCGCCTGCCGCCCTTGCTCCCCCTGAAGCAGGCATTTTGCCCGCAGTCGATACAGCTCAGCCTCTGCGTGGTGGTCGTCGCTTTTAACTATATCCTCAAGCGCCTGCGTTATTTGCTCCTGAGCCTGATCGAAGTGCTGCAGATGGCAAAGTGCGTCAGCCAGAGTCTCCTGGAAGATAGCGTTGAGCCCGCTCATGGCGGAACGCATGGTTTCAATGCTCTGCTGCATTTCATCAAGGCCGTCGGGCTGTCCCAGCATCACCCTTGCCCAGCCCCTTTTGAGGCGGGCTCCTGCCTCCCAGAGTGGAAAATCGTGCGTCCGGGCCAGGGCAAGAACTCGATCGGCCAGCTCCAGAGTCTTTACCGGCTCCCTCAGATGACGATGAAGCACCATGGCAAAGGTGAGGCCGTAGGCCAGACTGAAGGGATGGTTGACTTCTTCGGCCAGGCAGAGCGCTTGCTCGCTTAAGAGGCGGGCCTGGTCGGGATAACCCATGAACCAGAGAGTCCAGCTGAGATAGGAGCGACTGCTGACGCCGCCATTTTCACCGAAACAGGCGATGTGAGTGTCGTGCTGTCCGGAGGCGTAACCTAGAACCGCCTGCTGGAGATGGTGGCGAGATTTGACGAAGCGTCCTTGCCAGAATTGGGTGTTGCCCAGGGCAAAGTGAGCTTGCTGGAGCTGGACTGGATCACGGCCTTGAGTGGCCATGGATAAGAGTGTTTCGCCCAGTTCTTCAGCGCGACGGTTGCCCCAGCGAGAACTGGCGCTGGTCCAGATGCCCCAGAGGGCGTGGAAACTGTCGGTGCTTGTGCCTTGCTGTGCGCTTAGTTCAATGGCACGGTTGAAGGCCTCGCCAGCAGCCTCAGAGGCAAACCCTCCTTTAGCCACCAACGCCCACCCGAGACCGACCTGAAGATCCAATTCCAGCTGAGCGGGTCTGAGTTCCTGCTCAAGTCCCTCGAGCAGTTTGAGTCCAGAGTGCAGGTGTATCAGGGCTTCAGAGTCTGCGGATTGCAGGCTTGCCTTTCTTGCCGCCTCAAGCCAGCTGGTCGCCGCCAGGCAGGGTTCGTTTGCTGCGGCCCAATGGCGGGCCAGGCACTCGGGACTTTGGCTGCGTATCTGAGGAAAGTGATTTTCCAGAACCTCGGCAATCTTTCCATGGGTGAGTCGGCGTTCTGCTCGGGGTTGAGACTGATAGGCCGCATCCTGAAAAAGAGAGTGGCGGAAATAGTATTCCCCATTCGCGAGTTCCCCGAGCAGACCGGCTTGTACGAGTTGGCGCAGGGCCCTGGTGAGGCCGGGGATATCCAGGGGGCTGAGCTTTGACAGCAGCTCGAAGCAGAACTCCCGACCGATGGTGGCAGCAAGGCGCGCTGTAAGGCGCGCCTCCCCTAAAGAGTCGAGCCGGGCGGCGAGCAGGTCTTGAAGCGTGAAGGGGATTGCCGAGAGATTCTGTTCAATGCTCGTTTCGGACAGGATGCGGGAGAGTTCTTCGGCAAAAAGAGGCACGCCGTCGGCTCGCTGTACAACCTGCTCGACCAGTCGGGGGGAGAGGCAATGAAGGCGTTGCTCAACCAGAGTGCGGATCTGAGCCTCGTCCAGAGGTTCAAGTTGCAGGATCTCGGTATCAGGGCTTCCGTCGGGGCAGGCATATTCGGGGCGCGCCGTAAGAAGTACCAGAGTTGGGGAATGAACGACCTGGCTCAGAAAGCGCAGAAGCAGCTCCTGCGTTGTGGGGTCGATCCAGTGCATATCCTCGACGATCAGCATCAGAGGGCGCTCCGAGGCCATCTGCACCAGTCGGTCGATCAAGAGGGCCATGGTCTGCTCACGCTGATCCCGCGGGGAGGCGCTCAAAGGACGGTAGGGTTCGAAGAGGGGCAGTGAGAGAAGGGCGGCCAGCAGCGGAACTACTTCGGCGTCCTTTTGCGGATACCTTGAGCGGACATAGCGCACCAGAGCCGAAAAACGTGACTTGTCAGGGTCTCCCGGGCGGCACTCCAGAATCTGGTTAAAGAGCCCTCTAAGGGGTGCGAAGGGGGAATGGGTTAATTCCGGCAGGCAGCGAAGCTCTTGAATGGTTCCTTCCCCCTGGCTTAGCACCTGTTGCCGTAGCTGATGGATCAGGCGGGATTTGCCAATGCCGGGGTCTCCCTGTATCAGCAGTTGCCGGGGATGGCCATGGCAGGCTTTCTTCCACAGACCCTCCAGGCGGCGCAACTCATCTTTGCGCCCCACCAGGGGGGTCAGTCGTCCCCCGGCCTCCAGGCGGTGGCTTGCCCCGCTGAGGCCGAGCAGGCGATAGGATTGCGGGCCTTGTCCCTGGATCTTGGTAGCCTCATGTTCCGGCAGGGGAGTGGTTTGCGCGTAACCGGCCACCAGGGCATGGAGCTCGGGGCTGATGAGCACTTCCCCCGGTTTTGCCTTCATGCGCAGGTAGATGGCAGCCGCAGTGGTTTTCCCCACCGTATCGGGGCGTTCAGGTTCTCTTTGGGTGATGACCAACCCTGTGTGTATTCCCGTGCGCAGCTCAAGCCCCTGGAAGTGCAGGTCGTTGACGGCTAGAGCCGCCCGTACAGCCAGGACGGCGGCCTGTTCACTGGCCTCGGGGTAACCGAAATATCCCAGCACCCCTCCGTCGTGGGTCAGTACGGCGTGACCCGAAAAATCTCGAACCAGATCCAGGCATCGGCTCTGCGGTGCCTTCAACAGCTCCAGCATATCCTCAGGGTCGCTCTCCCGGGTCGGTGTCATGCTGCAAAAGAGAACCGTGACCTGCCGACGTTCAGTGGCACAGGCCAGCATCTCGGGTCGGGAAAGGGTCGGTTTTACGGTTTCTCGCTCCGGGGGCAGATCGTGCTCTTCGATGCGCCGGGCCAGCTCCCGGGTGCGAACCGAGGGCACGACGCCGAGTTGGTCCCGTAGAATTTGACAGCACCTCCTGTACTGATGTTGCGCCGCGGCATGCTGTCCGTTGAGGTTCAGAAGGCGCATCAGGCGGCGGTGCCCCCCCTCATTCCAGGGGTCCAGCTCGGTATAACGCAGGGCAAAAGTAAGGGCACGTTCAGGGGCCTGCGCCTCCTCGTGACAGAGGGCTGCCCGTTCCAGAAGCATCAGGGCGCGGCGGTGCAGGGTTTCGCGTTGGATCTGAAGCCAGTCTTCAAATTCGGGGCAGTTTTCGAGGTAAAAACCGGCCATAAATTCTTCGGTGTAGAGAGCAGTGCAGCGCTCCAGCTCTAAGAGGCAGGAGGAACAATCCTTCTGGGAACCTGCGGAAATACATCGCTGTTTAAACTCGATAAAATCAAGAACATCCAGACATAGGGTGGGGCCTGGCTGAAAGCAAATGGTTCGAGGGTCGTTTTTCCACCACGGCTGGTCATCGGGCCCTTTGCCCAGTGTTCGTTGCAGGTTCAGAAGCGCCTGTCGCAGGTTGCTTCGTGCCGCCTCCCTGGAAAGCTCTGGCCAGAAGACCTGCGCAATTTTTTCCCGGGGCTGTGCAATGCCGGACTCAATGGACAGATAGGCCAGGATCCCCTGACTCTTTTTCCACAGCAGGGCTGTTCTGGATTGACCTGAAAGTTTAATTTCAGGCCCCCCGAAAAGGCGAATACGAAGGTCATGGGATCTGGTTGCAGCGATCATGGACGCTCCTGTAGCTGTGGCCAAAGAGATGTGGCTGGCTCGGGATCAGGATGTGGAATGGCTTGAAAACTTTTCCGATGGCGCAGGGACAAAGAAATTATCTTGCCGAACAGAGGCAGGGAAGAGGCCCTGAAGAAAGTCTGAAAGGTTGTTTGCCCTCATAAATGGATTGCCATGATCGCATTTTTTGCTTTAACAATCAAACCCTTCGACAGCTCTGCACCCATCATTGAATTCTTCTTCAGCCTCTATCGACCTCACGTAATCCCTCTTGCGTTTATCTGCAGCAAAAGATGTTTTCAGTGAGGCTCTCTCACGATTTTTCAATAAATCGATGAAAAATCCATGTTTTTGCCATCAGAATTAACGGTCCGTTAACGCCAAGGTGATACTCGTGAATCCTCGGAGGACCGATCTGTACCAGCTCTTTGGCCTTTCTTCTGTCTTCCTTGGTATGTGTCCTGAACGATGACTTTGATTGACGAATGTTCAGTGTTCACAGGGATGTTCTATTGAGATTTTAGATTTAAACAAGCCGGAGAGTACCCGGTTACTGGAGGAGGAAATCATGCGTTTATTGTTCAAATTCGATGTCCTGAAGAGTTGCTTCAGGATGATGTTTGTTTTCATGGCCCTGGTGGGGCTGAGCGGCTGCGGTAGCGATCATAATTCAGTTGCGGCGGATGATCCAGCCGCGGTGAATGGCCCACAGCCAGGGGTGGCGGTGGATCCCTATATCGTCGAGGCGCGGTTCCAAGAGGTTCATGCTGACGGTACTCTGGGGCAGCTCTCCACCCTGTCCGATGAGCAGGGGAGCTTTACCTTCGCCAAGCCTATCTCCCCCAAGTCGATGATCGTGATGACCGCTCAGGGGTTTCATAACGGGGTCCCCTTTTACGGCACCCTCAAGAGTCGCCCCGTCTATGTGAACGGGGTCCTGATCATCACGCCGCTTTCGACCCTCATCGCCAATCTTGTTCAAAGTGGTCTCGATGTCGAGGCGGCTCAGGATCAGGTCCAACGGATGCTTCAGCTCGCAGATCTGTCCCTGGACGCAAGGGAGCTGGGCGCCGATCCCATGGCGGAGGCCGCCGCCGGCAACCTGAATCCCCTCAGGGCCAACATGGCCATCAACGGTCTGCTGCGCGCCCTTGAAAAGTCGGGGGAGCAGGGGTTCATCCTCAAAGAGAACTCTGATTATGTTGCCGGCCTGGAAGCACGGCAGGGGCTGCTCGACCATCTGGCCGGTGCCCTGAATACTGTGCTGGGAGACGATCTGGAGCGTGAAGCGCTTCGGGCCGATGTCGCAGCCCGTCTAGGGGGGACCCTTCCCGCAGGCGCCGTGCCCGCTGATGATGATCTGATTCGTGCGGCCGTTGCAGTGACAGATTATCTCTCGGATCTTCTGGCCGCCGACCTCGAAGACGGGTCTCTCGGGGAGCTGCCCACCCTCTCTCCGACTATGCTGGACGATCTTGCCCTTCGGAATTTTGTCGCCAGAAACATGGCTGATTCTGAGTTCGCAGAATTCTACCAGCAACGCCGTGACGACGACGCTGAACTGCCTGAAATCGAAGAAGGTGAGAGGGTCTTCCTCAATGGAGGCGGGCTGCCCGTCGTCGCTGACAGGGAGGTTGACCGTGCTCCAGTTGCCGAAGTGGTAACACCGCTGAACGTTGCGACCGGAGGGGTGGTCACGCTGGAAGCCGTCGTCAATTCAGACGTCGAAGGTGCCACCTTTCGCTATAGCTGGTCTCTGCTCCAGGCCCCGGAAGGAAGTGCCCTGATGACGGAGGGTATCACTGACCCTGCGGCTGCCCGTCCGATTCTGGTCCCGGATGTGGTGGGGGAGTACGTCGTTCAGCTCATCGTTAACGACGGGTCAAGTTACAGCCTTCCCGTGACCGCCCGGTTTGAGGCGATATTCCCCTTTCTCGTGCCACATTACACCCCGAATACAGAAGGCGAGGAGATGTGGAGGAGCGACGGAACCCTGAAGGGGACGATGCTGCTCAAGGATCTAGTCCCGGGTTCTGAAAGTTCTTATCCTTCTTTGCCCGTGATGATGGGTGGGCGGGCGTATTTTAGGGCCTATGACGGTACGAGTAATGTGCTCTGGAGCAGCGACGGGACCGAATCGGGAACCACGCAGGTCACCGAACCCAACGGAACCCCTGTTGACCCGGGCTGGAATATGCTTCCGGTGGGGGAGCTGCTCTTTTTCACCCACGAAACAGTAAAGCATGGTCGGGAGCTCTGGAAGACAGCCGGAACTGCTGCGACCACCGAGCTGATCCTGGATATGGAGCCGGGGACGGTGGGTACAAGCTTTTCCGATAATTTCGTGGAAATGGGTGGGGTGCTCTACTTCTCTGCCAGTACGACAGCGGGGGAGGCCCTCTGGAGGAGTGACGGTACGGCAGCAGGCACCTACACGCTCATCGAAGGTATGACTTCAGGTCTTGATACGCTGATGGTTTCCGGTGACCAACTGTTCTTCAGGGCCTACACGATCGAAGCGGGATGGGAGCTCTGGGTGACGGATGGCAGCCCCGGTTCGGCTCGGATGATCAAAGACATTTTTCCCGGACCCACTAATGGTTTTGGGAACTCGATGGCTGCTGCGGGGGGCAGAGTATATTTTTCCGCGTCTGATGACGGTGTCCACAACGCGCTCTGGGTGAGCGACGGGACGGCTGAGGGGACGGTGAAAGTCTTTACCACCGCCGAGGAGAGTCTCCTGTACCCTTACTATTTCAACCTTGTCGGTGACTCCCTCTTCTTCATAGCTGAAACGGATACCGTCGGCAGGGAACTCCGGATGATCGATGCCCTCACTGGACAGGTGTCCCTGGTCGCAGACTTGGCGCCAGGTGCAGGCGGTACTTCTATAAATACCTTTGCTGTCGTGGGGGATCGCCTTTATTTTCTTGTTGGGCCATCCGGGGGGGAGTTTACAAAGGGGTCATTCAATGTGCCGCCCGTGATGATGGCGGGCAAAGGGGGGTACGGGGAGCTTTGGGTCAGCGATGGAACCGAAGTGGGTACCTACAAGGTCAGTGACGACTTTCTGGAAGGGGAGCTGGTCGGTCACGGGGGGCTGGTTTATCTCTACGGCACAGGCGGGCTGTGGCGCAGTGA
>JAAXQG010000153.1 GCA_012974445.1 Desulfuromonadales bacterium | reverse complement strand
CATGCGGGCTCCTTCGAGAATGAAACCGGTAAGCAGAATCACCAGCAAGAGGCCATGCATGAGCAGATCGTCTTTTTTGTTCTCCAGCCCCGCAGGTCGAACGACATAGCGACGAAAGAGCAACCCGCAGAGCATGAAGATCGCCACCAGCCCGGCCAGATCGAGAACAAGGGAGAAGATTTTATAAAAATCCCCCTTGAGGAACCTGAGCCCGAACAGGGGATCGGTGAAATCGGCCTGAACCAGGATCAGACAGGTGCCGATGAACAGCAGCAGAAAACCCCAGAAAAAGAGGGCGTGAGCCAGACCGGGCCCCACGACTCTCAACAGCTTGCGCTGCGACAGAATATCGCGCAGAGCATCCGCAACTCGTCTGCCGATATTGTCGATACGATTGAGCTCTCTGCCCTGCCGATACACCCTTATCCTTCGCCAGAACCCGAAAACAAAGACCGCGAAGGCGATAAAGGTCAGCAGATACATGGGGATCAGCACCCAAGGTGAACTGCCGATATTCCAGTATATTTCGCGCGTGAATTCCATGAAACCTCCCCACAGCTGTCGGCAACGATCCACCCCGCAGGTTCCCCGAGTCTGCACCACCCCTGCCCTGCTTACAGGGAATGAGGGCCCTGACCAGGAAGCCTCAGCAAAGCTACAATCACCTTACGTTAAAGTCAACCATAAAGATAACGCCATTCTATAACTGGAGATATGGAAAGAAATGAGCTTATATTACAGGGCAGACAAATAAATTGACAACCCCGGAGTCATGGTGTAATCAACGCTTCAAAAGCGTACGTAAAGGTGAAACATATGACAATCCAGAATGAAGAACTGGTCCAAATTGGCGAACTGGCCAAGCAGCTCGGCATAACCACCCGCACAATCCGCTATTATGAGGAAATCGGGCTCATGGGGCTGTCAAAACGGGTCGGGACAGGTGCCCGACTCTATAGCCGTGAAGACATCCGACGACTGAAGTTCATCCTGAAGCTTAAAGTGATCGGCATCGGACTAAAGGAGATGCAGCAACTGGCCGAGAACTTTGACACCCAAGGCCAGAGTTTCCCATCCCAGCAGCAAAAATTCAGCACCATAACTCCCCAGTTGCTTGAAATTCTCGATCTGCATATCAACAAGGTCGATGAGAAGATTTCGAAGCTCTCTTCATTGCGCAAAGACATCGTCGATTACCGTCTCCGCATCTTAAACAGCTTAAAGGAGCTGGAGAGCTGGAGAGCTGAAACGGGCAACGATTTTCAGACATAATTGCAGACGATGTGCATTACAGAAACCCTCTGCTGTTTTTATGGCGCATCTCAGTAGTGTCCGGTTAGGTTGTTGCTATTAATAAGCTGGCTACTCACCCCGTCGTTCCCGCGAAGGCGGGGACCCAGAATGTTTTAAAGTCACTGGATCCCCGCCTTCGCGGGGATGACGAATTTGCGCGTGGGGATGTCATAATTTCTTGAGGATTACGGCTTCGCATCTATCTAACCGGACACTGCTGGGCGTATCTATGGTTCGCAGGTTTTCCTGAAATGCAGCGCCTGCCTCCAAGCGCCTGGCACTCCGATTGAATCATCAGCCCTTGCCACCGGGGCGTTGAACCTGCAGCAGGAATTCGAGAACTAAAGAGAAGGGTTTGAAAGATGTCTGAGCAGATCAAATCTACCAGCCTGTCGGTCCCCATCGAGCTGCGCTTCGCTGACCTCGATGCATACGGCCACGTCAACAATGCCACATATTTTACCCTGATGGAAACGGCGCGCATCAAGCTGTTTCACGACCACTTCATAGAGTCCATGAATCAAGGGTTGCTCTTTCTGGTGGCAAAGGCGCAGTGCGAATATAAATTGCCCATCGGCTTGAAGGACAGGGTCGTCGTTTCGCTGGAGATAGCGCGGGTCGGCAACACCAGCTTCGACATTGAATACGAGCTGCACAACGACAGTGGGAACACCTTTGCACGAGGGTCTACCCTCATGGTCTGCTACGACGGTAAGGCCAAAAAACCTGTCAGTATCCCGGAGAGTTTTAAACAGCAGATCCTTTTTGCCTGATTTTATCCATCAGAGGGGCGCCTCCCTGATTCATAGAAAAAATGAAGGGATAAACAGATTACAAAGCAAACGCCTGATCTCATTCCTCGTCGCAACTTTCTACTCGGCAGAATGCTCGGCCGCCTTTGCCTGCGTCTGCTCGGCTGGCGGATCGCGGGGGAACTGCCCCAGATGCCTAAATTCATTCTGGTCATTGCCCCACACACCTCAAACTGGGACTTCGTCATCGGCATGGCCACTGCTCTGAAGCTCGATCTCAGGGCCAACTGGTTCGCCAAGCACAGTCTTTTCTGCCCCCCGCTGAAATCGCTTATGATCTGGCTGGGTGGTATTCCTGTCGACCGCCGAAAGCCCCAGGGAATCATCGAACAGATTGCCGATGAGTGTAACCGGCGTGACCAGTTTCTGCTCGCCGTGACCCCCGAAGGGACCCGCGGACCGGTGAAAAGCTGGAAGAGCGGCTGTTATCATATAGCGCGAAGTACAGGCGTCCCCCTGGTCCCTGCAGCTATCGACTACTCCACCAGGACGATTCGTTTTTTTTATCCCAGCATCCCTAGGGACAACGCAGAGCTGGAGATGCGCAGGCTAAGTGACCTATTTCAGCCTAAGTTCGCCAGAATTGAGAAGAACTACCTGCCCCACGAATAAAGAACCAGCCCGTAATCAGCCCGCATAGTCCGACAGACTCCTAGAGCTCAGGTCCTTGGATTCCCCCGCGCCCTCAGCGACCGCGAAGAAGCCTGCGAAGCCTCTTCTTCACTCCGCTGATAACATAAGGGCGAAGTCGCCCCTTCTCTTTGAGAATTGCCTTGAACATATCTTTGCGAGTTTCAGGGGGCAGCGGACGTACAGGTCTCTCGAACAAACTCAGAGCCTCAAGTCTGCACGCTGACACGCAGGCTCCGCAGCCAAGACAGACGGGCTCATGGATCAGGGCGTAACGACCCGGCTTACCGCTGGCTCCACTTGTGGCCTGAGAGATTGCCTTGACGTTGCACGCTCCAAAGCAGAGCCCGCAGCCGTTGCAGCGTTCAGGATCGACTCGTGCCAGAAAAGCTGTTTTTCCCACGCCATCAGGAAATCCGGCCTGCACACCCAGCATCAGTTCACAGCAACAGGAGCAGCAGTTGCAGATAAACGAAGGGCGGTTGCGTATATTGTCGGTAACATGGGTGAGATTCTGTTCGCGGGCACTCTTTAAAATAACCAGCAGCTCTTCGGTACTCTTCTGCACGGCAAAGCCACGACGGGTCATAAACCGGGCCGCCGACCCCAGCGAGATGCAGATATTATCAACCGGCGCCCCCTTGGCGCAGGTCTCGTTAAGATGCTCCTTCTTGTGGCGGCAGTAACAGGTGCCAATGGCCCCGAAGGAAGCGTTTTCAATGATTTTGCGGGCATCTTCGTAACTGGTTATCTCGGAGCTGGCGGGAATCTGGTCTTCATAAACCAGCGACCGGGTCAAGCTGGTCTTGCTGCCGAAAAATTCCCTCGCCTGGCCGTTTGTGGGATTTTCGTGCATGTATTCGGCCATCAGCCGTGCCAGCTGTGCCTGGGGGATATCGGTCCGCTTCTTCATAAATGAAAATTCGAAAAACCCTATCAGCCCCGGCATCAGCAGGTAATAGGTCTGACCCGCATAGGGCATATCCATTACCAGCCCCTTGTCGGCCATACGCTCCAGCAGCGGCAGCAACTCAGGCTCAGCCATCCGGGTCAAGCGCGTCAGCTCCTGCAGCGTCGCCTCCTCCAAGGGGAAACGCGAGGCCACGAAGGCCTCTTGCTCATTGAATAGTAATGCCAGGATTTCGCGCAACTTCTCATTGTCGACCAGACCGATGGGATACTTGTTGAGCCGGTCGATGAGGGGAACGATACTGCTTTTCGAGCCGATCAGATGTCCCATTGTTTAACCCTTTTCTGTCCTGTAGAAATGTCCTGAGCCTCAGCTCCCTCCAGCACCATCTCACGCACCTTCCGCCCCAGATATCCCTTGGTGAAATGCCACGGGTCGCAAGACTGGTCAAGTCATCGCGATAAGCGAACCGACTGCACGACACTCTAGATCTACATTCCCCTCAGCTCGCTGCAGCGGCTAAGCCTGGACGTGAAAAATTCGTCTTTCGTCCCCCGAAAAAAGCCCCCAGGGCCTGGATTGCCTCGGGTGAAGAGAGACGCTGCAGAAAGTGACCTAACTCCTCCGACATCACCTCGCTCACAGCAGCAGTATGGCTTTTTTTCATCAGCCGCTTCGTCAGCTGCACCGCTTCGGGTGGTTGCCGGGCCAGCAGCTGAGCCTGCGCCACGGCATGGGGAAACACCTTGTTGCCGCTAAAAACCTCATTAACCAGTCCGGCGTCATAGGCTTTTTTCGCCCCGAAGGGTTGCCCGAGCAGCAGCATCTCTGCGGCACGCTGATATCCGGCAAGCTGAGGCAGCAGCAGGCTGGAAGCAGCCTCCGGACAGAGACCGAGATTCACGAAGGGGGTCTGGAACTTCGCACTCTCCCCTGCGTAAACCAGATCGCAGTGCAGCAGCATGGTGGTCCCTATGCCGATGGCGGGGCCGTTAACCGCAGCAACCAGCGGCTTGCTGGCCTGGCTGATTCGGGTAAGAAACCTGAACGTCGGGCCATTTTCGTCCATGGGGGGCCCCTGTGCAAAATCGCGCAGGTCATTGCCGCTGGTAAAGCAGTCGGCCAGACCGTGAATCAGGATGACTCGAATGTCGTCATCTTCTTCGGCACGCTCAAGCGCATCAGCCATATCAGCGTACATCTGCAGGTTAATGGCGTTGAGTTTCTCAGGACGATTGATACCGATACGCAGCACTGCATCGCTGGCGATCGTCTGGATCAGTGAATCGTCATGGGCGAGGGTCATCATCGTCAGGGTCTCCATGGGTTAATCCCAAGCTCAAGCCGTCAGAATTAAATCCTGATCAGCACTGATCCTGGGGCGGAAGTGAAGTGGTTAAATATTCCCACAAACCTGTAGAAAAGCCTTATACGCTGTTGCCAGCGGCATACCCCTGATGGACCGCCTCGAAGACCATTGCCGGACGCTGGGCATCACCGATGACCTGAGAGACGACCCCCCTGTCTTCCAGCTCTTTCTGCAATGGATTAAAGGCTCGGGTACCGGCGGCCAGCACCACCGTGTCTGCCGGAATTTCAATTTCCTCTCCCCCCTGTTCAACCTTGACGCCCTCAGCCGTGATGGCCAGCGCGTGAGCCTCGGTGCGGGCCTCGACCCCATAGCGCTTCAGGTCATCCATCATTACCCAGCGGGTGGTCTTACCGAAATTGGCCCCCAGTTTTTTCATCATCTCCAGCACTACAATTTTTCGGGTGCCGCGGGTGGCAAGCGCCTTAAGTTCATCCAGATCTGATGCCCCCTGAACCAGCAGGAACTTCAAGGCGTCTGCCGACAGCGTTCCCTGCTCAGCCAACTCCAGTGCCGTCTCTACCCCGACGGCTCCGCCACCGATCACCACGACATTTCGCCCGGCCTGCACCTTGCCGCGAAGCAGATCCCAGGCCTGTACCACATGGGGCAGATCAGCACCGGGAATGGGCAGATCCAATGACAGGCCACCCGTTGCAATGATGACGGCATCGGGCTTCATTTCTTCGATCATGGCGGCGTCGGCTTTTCTGCCGAGAAGCAGCTCGATGGGTGCCAACTCGACCTGGTATGCAAGGTCTTCGGCCAGACGCAAAAACTCCTCTCGCCCAGGGGGAGCCCCGGCGAGAAAGAGCTGACCGCCCAGCCTGTCGCCACCCTCGATCAAAGTGACCCGATGGCCACGGCTGGAGGCGGCAAGAGCTGCGCTCATTCCCCCGGGCCCCCCGCCGACAACCACCAGATGTTGCGCCTTGACGGCGACCGGGGGCTTTTCCTTAAATTCATGCCCGGCCCGGGGATTACAGAGACACTCGATGCTACGCATTTCAAAGAGATGATCAAAACAGCCCTGACCGCAGGCGACACAGTGGAGTATCTCCTGCTGCCTGCCGCTGCGGGCTTTCTCCGGCAGCAGAGGATCGGCAATCAGTGCGCGCCCCATGGCAACCATGTCACAGCTCCCCTCCAGGAGCAGCTGACGAGCGACCTCCGGATCGTTGATCCGATGACTGGCGATCACCGGAACCTTGACCACCTCTCGAATCCCTCGGGCCAGATAGGCGAAAACACCACGAGGCACTCGAGTTTGAATCTGAGGCACCCGCGACTCGTGCCAGCCAACGTTGACACAGAACGCATCTACACCAGCCGCTTCCAGCTGGCGGACGAAATCACGCATCCCCTCTGCCCCGATGCCCTTTGGCATGAAATCGTTGCCGTTCACTCGGGCGATAACGGGAAACCCGGCACCAACGGCAGCGCGCACGGCGCGCAGCACATCCAGCCCGAAACGCATGCGATTCTCAGGCGAACCACCATATTCATCCTCGCGCCGATTCGTGGCAGGGGAGAGAAAAGAGCTGATCAGATAACCGGTCCCGCAGAGAACTTCCACCGCGTCGAAGCCCGCCTCCTTCACTCTGGCCGCCGCAGCGGCAAAGCTCTCGACAATTGCGTCGATCTGCGCCCCGCTCAGCTCTGAAGGCGTCTCACCCGTCAATCGCGAAGCTATGGGTGAGGGCCCCACCGGTTGCCTGCCACCCAGCAACATCGAATGGTTGTACCGACCGGCATGATTGAGCTGTACCGCCGCCCGTGCCCCCCTGTCCTTGATGACAGCGGCCAGCCGGGCCAGCCCGGGAATAAATTTGTCATCATGGGCGCCGATATGCATCGGATGGGCCGCAAGTTCATCGACGGAAGCGTAGCCGACGCAAATCATCCCAGCCCCCCCTGCGGCCCGCTCGGCATAGAAAGCCAGGAGCTGCTCGCTGACCTGGTAGTTGCGGCACATGTTCAGATGCATGGCCGGCATATAGATGCGGTTGGAGATTTCCAGCTCATTGATCTTGATGGACGAAAATAATTGATCCGCTGCCATAGGCCCCTCCTCAGAAATTCGCCGAACTCTGGTTCGCATGAAATCACTCAAGTTTCAGAGGGTTGAGTCCTAAATGCTCACCATTTGGATGAAATTACCCACAGATCGTTCCCTCTCTGCCATGCACTGCTCTTTGCTCAAGAGGTGTTCTTTGAAATTGAATTCGCCCCCCTTTTACTGCTCATCACCGTCACCAAGGCCTAACTTGATGAGGGCCTCATCGAGCAACTCGGGCCGTCGAAGATAGTCAAGCATGAACAGAATCTCGGAAGTTTTCAGATAGCTGGCCATGGGATTGACGCGGATGTCGCCGAACAGAGTCTCGACAATCTGCCTTACGGGGGTGG
>JAAXQG010000144.1 GCA_012974445.1 Desulfuromonadales bacterium | reverse complement strand
TCGGGCGACCTCGGCGGCGATGTCGAGAATCTCTTTGCCTTCGATATTCAGGCCGAGGGTTTGGGCAATGCCCTTGAGTTTCTGCTCATCCTTCACCTGGTAGGAGGGGTAGTTCCCCTTGGCGACCTCTTGCAGCGCCAGGGCGATGTGACGGCCATGTTCCGAATGGGCCGCGGCGCCCGCCGCCATCATGCGACTGAGGTTGCGGGCGACGATGGTATCGGCATCGGCGCCGCAGATGCCGCGCTGCGGACCCTCGCCGAAAGGATCGATGCGGCAGGGCCCTTTCCAGCAGATGCGGCAACAGACTCCGAGCTGGCCGAAACCGCACTGGGGCTGCATCGCCTGATGGCGGTCCCAGACGGTGTCGATCCCCTCCTCTTTCGCCAGAGTGAGAAGTTCCGCAGCGGACGGATCTATGGACTGGTGCTTGGTCATGATTTCACCTTTCTGAATTTGAGACGTTTATGCGACTGAGCAAGCTCCGCGGCTCTGGCTTCGAGAAGTGCCCGGCGGTAGGCGTCCATATTGACGAGACTGATCGCCTTGGTCGGGCAGGCTTCCACGCAGGCAGGGGATGCCTTACCGGTCCGAGCCTTCCAGTCGGCGCAGAGGTCGCACTTTTTCGCCACGCCGCGATTGGTACGGCCCTTACAGTCCGGCTCACCTTCGGCAGCGACGGAAATTGCGCCGAAGGGGCAGACCATCACGCACAACTTGCAGCCGACGCAGTTCTTCTCGTGGATCTTTACCTGTCCGTCCTCCTGGAGGATGGCGGCGGTGGGACAGGCGAAAACGCAAGGGGCATCCTCGCACTGCCGGCACTGCATCGGCATCATCACCCCATCGGCCATAACCACACGGTTACGCGACCGCAGGGAGAGCCCCCCCGCAACGGCGCTCTGCAAGTTGCCTTGCGAGTGGGCCACCGCGCAGGACAGCTCGCAACTGTGGCAGCCGAGGCACTTCTCGGGGTCGGCGTAAATGATCTCGTTCTCCCGTTGTTTTCCCATCGATTTAATCTCCTTAGGTTTCAACGTCCAAGCTGTCGATATAGAGTTCTTTTCCACTGAGCATATCCACGGTGGAATTTGCACAATCAGGACAGCGAAAGTCGTAGTTTTTCACCTCGAACTCAAGACCGCAGGCTCTGCATCCTCCGGTGATCGGGACCCTCTGGATGACCAGCTCCGCCCCTTCGACGACCGTCCCTTCGGCAAAAACCTCGAAACAGCCCGTCAGGGTCATAGGTTCGACGGCAGCGAAATCCCCGACCTTGAGCCGCACCCGGGAAACCTTTCGAATCCTGTGCTCTGAAACCTGTCGATTGATGATTTCGAATAGGCCGCTGACGATGGCAGTTTCATGCATGCTGATTTTCTCCGGACATGAGGTCTTCCAAAAAATCCTGAACTCCCCTGATAAACGGTCATCCTGTCAGGCAGGGTAGCCTTGGCATCGACTCCGAGTCTGTCGGCTGACCGACAGTTTCTAAAAAATACGAAGAGATTTTTATGCAGGGGGGGGACGAAGGCGAAGAACACCGAAAGGGCGAACCAGCTCGGGCCTGTCGTGGAAATCCCGGACTTGTCACAGCTCTTGGTCCTTTGTCAGTTCTGAGAGGGAGGGGCCTTCGGGAGATGTCTTATTGAAAACGTCGAAGTTGTAGGCCGGAATAAGCGAAGCGTTTCCGGCATATATTCTAGAAGGTAAGTTGTAACTTGCTGTTTTTAAAGCCTATCTCCTTGACGTAAGGATTTCGGCCTCGAGCATGGTGGGGCAGGGCCCCACCATGGCTACAATGGCTACAATGGCTACCATGGCTACAATGGCTACAGAGGCGATTCTTCTCAAGTTCCACTGGGAGGTCGAGCCGCCGAAGTCGGTTTACTTTGCTAATCAGGAAATGCGTCGAAGGGATTTGCTTTGAATTCCGCCACGCAACCACCGGTACCAGGCATCCATCCCTTCTCCCGAGTAGCAGGAGAGCTCCAGTATACGGATCTGCGGATTGACCTGGCGGGCGTAGGCCTTGCACTTTTCCAGATCGAAGCGCAGGTGGGGGAGGAGGTCGATCTTGTTGATGAGCATCAGGTCCGCGGCGTTGAACATGCCAGGATACTTGAGGGGCTTGTCTTCCCCCTCGGTCACGGAGAGGACCGCCACCTTGTGGTCTTCTCCGAGGTCGAAAGATGCGGGGCAGACCAGATTCCCCACATTCTCGATCATCAGGAGCTCGGTGGCGACAAGGTCGAAGTCTTGGACTCCGTGGCCGACCATGTGGGCATCAAGGTGACAGCCGGCCCCCGTGTTGATCTGCTTCACCGGAACTCCGGTGGCGGCGATACGGTCGGCGTCGTTGGCGGTCTGCTGGTCCCCTTCGAGGACGGCGAAGCAAATCTCGCCTGCGAGGTCGGACAGGGTCCGTTCCAGGATCGAGGTCTTGCCCGACCCGGGGGAGCTGACCAGATTGAGCACGAAGAGTTCTTTTTCCGTGAAGCGGGCACGATTGACAGCGGCGAGCCTGTCGTTTCTGGCCAGCAGGTCCTCTTCTATGCGCAGGGTTTTCACCTCCGCCTTCCCGGAGTCATGGTCCTGATGCTGCCCGCCTGGGGGGCAGCCGCAATCGGTACACATCTTTATCTTCCTCCTTTTTCGTCGATTTATAATTTCTAGCCGGTGTCTCGGACGGCACGCATCAGGGAATTTTGTAGGGTGAATCAAGCGAAGCGGATCCACCGGATTGTCCATCGTTGTTTGTGGATGGTGGATTCGTCGCTGCGCTCCTTAATCCACTCTACGAGAATTCAACATCTATTTGGGACAGAGCCTTTTCTTATCGCTCCGTGCAGGAAATACAGGGATCGATGCTATTGACGATCAGGGCGATATCGGAAATTTTGTCCCCCACCAACATCGACTTGAGCGCATCCCAGTTCATATAGCTGGGTACCCGCCACTTGAGGCGCTCCGGGATGTCCGAACCGTCGGTGCGCAGATAGTAGATCAGCTCGCCCCGGGGGGCCTCCGACTTGGCGATCGCCTCGCCGGCCGGGATCTCCGGCGGGGTGTCGATGCAGGTGGGTCCCGCCGGCATGTCGGTGACGCACTGCTGAATCAGGCGCACCGCCTGCTGCGCCTCGCGCAGTCGCACCTTGGCCCGGCAGAGCACGTCCCCGCCGTTTTCGGTCTGCACCTCGAAATCGAGCCTGTCGTAGGCTGCGTAGGGGCTTTTCTGGCGGACGTCGTAGTCGATCCCCGATCCCCGGGCCACCGGACCGACCACGGCAAAGCGTAGAGCATCCTCCTTCGACAGCACCCCTACGCCCTCGGTCCGCAGGCGGACGAAGCTGTTTTTGCAGTAGAGGGCGTAGATCTCGTCGAGATGCTTTTTCATCCGTTCCATCTGCTGCCAGAGATATTTCGATCGCTCCTCGTCGAGGTCGTACTTCACCCCGCCGATGCAGTTGGCGGCCAGGTCCATGCGGTTGCCGTAGATCGTCTCCTTGACGTCCTGCATGATCTCCCTCGTCTCCATCACGTGCTTGAAGAGGGAGTCGAAGCCGATGATGTGGCCTAGGATGGCGCAGTTGAAGAGATTGGAGGCGA
This sequence comes from Desulfuromonadales bacterium, assembly GCA_012974445.1. Classification (GTDB taxonomy): domain Bacteria; phylum Desulfobacterota; class Desulfuromonadia; order Desulfuromonadales; family JAAXQG01; genus JAAXQG01. The sequence goes on along the minus strand of JAAXQG010000144.1, from coordinate 3,842 downwards.
CGCGTTTGATCTCGTCGGCGATGACCCGCAGGTATTCGGCCCGCTCCGGGATACGGATGCTGGCCAGGTTCTCGAGGGCCATGCAGTAGGTGGAGGGGTGGCTGTTGGAGCAGAGGGAGCAGAGGCGTTCGGTCAGGGTGATGTTCTGGTAGAAGTTGCGCGTCATCGCCAGCGCTTCGATGCCGCGGTGGACGTGTCCGGCGGTGATATCCAGGCCGACCACCATCTCGCCTTGCGCCTCGACGCGAAAATACATCGGTTCTTCCAGGGCTACATGCAGCGGACCCACGGGAATCGTATAGCTGCTCATTTGCCTTGCTCCTTGCTGTTCTGGGCCATGACCGCCTCCCAGAGCGTTTTGCTGCTCGCCCCGTTTATGAGGGTCGAATAGGGTATCAAGCCGTCGAAGACCGCCGGTTCGATGGTTTCGTCGATGAAGAGGCGCCGCGGGTCGGGATGGCCGATCACGTCGATGTCGTAGAGTTCCATGAACTCCCGCTCGTTCCAGTCGGCGTTGCGGAACAGGGGGGTGAGGGAAGCTACTCTTGCCTTCTCCAGGGGCAGTTCGATGGTCAGGGTGAGCGTGGTGCCGTCGAGATCGAAGTGGTAGGCGATCTCCCGCCTTCCCTGCTTCCGGTACTTTTCCGCCAGATAGGCGGTGACCGTGCTGAGCCTGCCCCCCATCGTGGAAATCGCCGAGGCGGCCGCCAGCAGCTGGTCACTCTCCGGCAGTTTGCACCACCCCGTTTTCACGCCTTTGAAGTCGCATTTCCAGTCGATGGCGACCGAAGGGGAAAGGGCTCCATCCAACGCTTCTTTCACCTGCGAAATCACATCTTGCATCTTTGGACTCCTTTTATTCCGAGTTTCCGGCGACAATCGGGGCAGAGCCGCCGCAGACGGTCTATATCCTGATTAGTTTCACGATAGGCGACGCGCATCAGCTCATCGGCAACAGGAATCATTGAGATCCCGCAGCCGAGACAGGGCGCGAGGGGGACCGTTCCCTGCTCCACCATGGCGTATTTCTCCTCTTGGCGATGAGAGAGGTGCCAGTCTTCGGTGAGGACGATCGCCTTGGTCTTACAGTAGTGCTGACAGAGGCCGCAGAAGGTACAGCTGTTGTGCCATAGGGTAAAGCGAAGCTCCGATTCGCTCTGCTCGAAGCGGATGGCCCCCCCGGCGCAGACGTGCTCGCACATGCGGCAGCCGACGCAGGCGGAGGCGTCGAAGCGGACCCTGCCGCGCAATCCCTCGGGAGTAAAGGTTTCGCCGAAGGGGAAAGGGTCGGTGGAAGGGCCCTGTATCAGGTTTCGGACCAGGATTTTCAAAAACGAAAACATAAATTCTCCTTGGGAGGCTGTCGGACTTGGGGAATCGTAGCGAGAAGATGGGAAATCGAGGACAGATTTTCGGAAATTTGAGAGCGAATAGCAGGGCTATTTGTCGAAAATCTCCGGAAATATGGACCGATTTACCATCTTGGCAGTAGATTCATTCCTAAGTCCGACAGCCTCCTATAGCCGGGTTCTCCAGACCGAGATCGCCTCTGCGATCCCCTCGATGATGGCCTGGGGACGCGGCGGGCAGCCGGGGACGTTGATGTCGACGGGAAAGTACTTGTCGATCGGCCCTTCGATGGCGTAACTGTCCCGGAAGACCCCGCAGGAGATGGGACAGATACCCACCGCCACAGTCACCTTCGGATCGGGGATTTCCGCATAGAGCCGCAGCACCTTCTCCTTGACGCGGGTGGTCATGGGCCCGGTGATAAGGACGATATCGGCATGTTTGGGACTGCCGCAGTATTTGCAGCCGAGCCGTTCCACATCATACCGGGAGATGCATGCGGTGGTGGCCAGTTCGACATCGCAGCCGTTGCAGGAGCCGGCGTTGATGCGATAGAGCCAGGGAGACTGTGCGGCAACCTTCTTCAGAAACGTTTTCATGGGAAATTCCTTGTCGTGAGAACCAGGATCAGGCTGGCGACCCCCAGGGCTTCGGGCCATTTGAAGTAGAAACTGAAGGCCTGGTCGATACGCAGGCGACCGGTGGCGCTTCGCACCACCGTCACCGAGGCCACCATCAGAACCAGACACTTGAATATGAACCATGCGAGGGAAAGCAAAAGGCCCCCCGGCGCCGTGGGGCAGAAGAGGGTCACCCCCAGGCCGAGAACCACCACCATTTTAAGGGCGGACATGATCTGGAAGAGTCCAAGCTCCTTTCCCGAGTACTCCAGCAATGGCCCTTCGAGGATTTCCGACTCGGCTTCGGGAATGTCGAAGGGAACCACCCCGAGGTTGGCCGGGATGACAAAGAGGAAGGTCACGACCGCCGGCCACATGACGGGGTCGAAAAGCAGGGCTCCGTGCGCCTGCTGATAACGGACGATCTCAGCCAGGGAGAAGGTGGCCACCCCACCGGTAGCCAGGCCGACTTTAAGGGCCACGCTGAGAAGGGCCAGCAACAGCGGGCCTTCGTAGGCAAGCATCATCGACATTTCCCTGGAAAAGCCGATGGCCCCGAAAGGAGAACCTGAGGCCGCTCCACCTATCATCAGGGCAACGGCCGGCACCGCCAGCAGATAGAGAAGCACCAGCAAGTCGCCGTAGGCGCCACTCGGGGTGTAAACCCCGCCGATGGGGATCAGCAACGCCGCCAGAGCCATGCCCGTCACCCCCACATGGGGCGCCCAGGCGAAAACGCGGCTTTGCGCCGTTTCCGGCACCGATGAGTCCTTGTGCCAGAGCTTGATCAGGTCGACAAACGGCTGGTGCAGAGGGGGGCCGATGCGACGCTGCAGGCGCGCGGCCACCTTGCGGTCGACCCCCTTGAGCAGCAGCCCGCAGGCCAGGGCGAAGAGCCCACCGGGGAAAAGGAGCAAGTGAAAAAAGGGACTTAACATCTCCAGCATGATTATTTCTCCCTTTCAGATGAACGCGCGCCAGTTAAGAGGCCGATGCACCTTCGGACCAGGGCCTTGGGGGGGCCGTAGAGATGGCTGGCGCTCACATGGGTCTCGGCGGGTTTGATATCGGTAACTCCGCAACTGTGGAGCGAAGCGCTTTGGACCGTCCCTGGTCCGAAGGCGCAGGCCGCCTTGAGACAGAGGAGCACAACGGCGGCCATCATGGACATGACCCCGGGGTGCCAACCGCCAGGGCCGGGTAGGGGACCGAAAAGAGAGACGCTGATCGGATCGAGACCGAGAAAGGTCTGAATCGAGGCGATCGGCACCAGCAGCAGCCCGGGCAGCAGTCCGATGGCGAGGCAGGCCAAGGCCAGCGCCGCCATCGGCAGTCGCATAATCATCGGCGCCTCGGAGAGTGACTCAGCCTCTTCGCTAAGCTGGCCGAGGAAAGCGGAGTGGGCGAACTTGAGCACCGCCGCCAACGTAAGGACGCTGGAGGCGAGAGCGGCCAGGGCCAGAAAAACGTGCCCCTGTTCCATGGCCGCCTGATAGATCAGCCACTTGGAGGAAAAACCGTTCAGGGGAGGAATGCCGGCCAGGGAGAGTCCCGCGAAAAGGAAGAGTCCGAAGGTCACCGGCATCTTGCGTCCCAGTCCTCCCAGTCGGTCGAGGCTGTCGATGTGGGCCTGAGCCAGGATGCAACCAGCGCCGAGGAAGAGGAGGTTTTTCAGCAACATGTGATTGACCAGGTGCATCAGTCCTCCCGCGACCCCCAGGGAGCTTCCGAGGCTGATCCCCAGCACGACGTAGCTGATCTGGCTTACGGTGCTGTAAATAAGCAGGCGCTTGATACCGCTCTGGAGGATGGCCATGGCCCCGGCGATAAGCACCGTGATACCCGCCGCTACGGCAACCAGATACATGAGGG
>JAAXQG010000043.1 GCA_012974445.1 Desulfuromonadales bacterium | reverse complement strand
TTCATACCAGCGGTCGGCATCAAAGAAGACCGGCGCAAATGTAAGTTTTCCCTCAGCGACCATCTCGGCTAAAACAGTCTCATAATATCCACCCACCTTTTTGGCGGAAATGTGTCGATCCAGTCGTTCCCAGATCAATTGCCAGTTGCTGCGGGAGAAGCTGTAGATGTTTACGGTCTTGAAATGAGTGGCGTCATTGCGGTTCACAGTGCCGAGCCAAAGGGCATCAAGTTGTTGCCGCTCATTGAGGGTCACCGTCGTGCCATTCATCCAGGGCAGCCGCTTGGAGACAGCAATCCGGTCAGGTTGAAGCATCGGCTTAAGCAGCTCCGGTTGAAACACCAGATCGCTTTCAATCAGAAGAAAAGGTTCGTCAATCACCTTTCCGGCAAGCCACAATGAGTAGATGTTGTTGGTTGTTTTATATCGCGGGCTGGCGATATAGGTGATTTCAATATCAGCATACCGGCTGCCGAGATAGTCCTGAATAACTTCTGACAGGTGTCCTACGACCACAACCAAGTGTTTGAACCCGTGACTGCGCAGGGAGCGGATCAGCCTTTCAAGGATGGGGATTCCATTGACTTCTACAAGGCATTTGGGAGTTGAATCCGTCAATGGAGAAAGTCGACTCCCCATGCCGGCGGCTAATAATAGGGCGGTTCTCACCCGGGTACCATTATCTGAAAGGTCTCTATAATGCATTAACGCTCCTGATATTGCCTGAGGTAAACAGGGAAAAAGGGGGAAGGGGGCATGTCTCGGCGAATCAATCGAAATGGGCTAGCGGGCAGCCTGAGAAGCTTCGCCTATACGAGCGAGAGAAAGGGGCTGTGCATGGAGTCTGAAGGGTTTAAAGTGTGTGTTTTTTCGTGGCAGGGCATTGACGTCGGAAGATGCGCCTCCGACACGACCAATAGTTTAGAGATAGTATTTCCCCGCTGTAGTCAAACTTAATTGAAGCACAACCTATAAGATCGGAGTAAAAATAATCATGACGACGGCTTCGAATGATAACGAAAATATTATGAGGTATTCAAAAGATGTGAAGCCTAATTTTGTGAAACCGGTCGACGGGCAGAGACTGCTCAAACAACTAATGAACTTACGTTTGGTTGGATTGAACCTTCGCAAATACTTTGGTGCGGCCGTGACATAAACTAGATCATACTAACAGGTTTTGGGTAAGCCTGTGAAAGTTCTTTTAAATCCTGCAAAATAAGAAAGGCCCACCCTGTTTCCGGGCGGGCCTTTTCAATGTCTGAAAAGTGATGAGTAATAAGACATTTACAGATTGTTTTTCGAGTTCAGTCGACTCCTCTTCGTAGACGTTATTAGGCCTCATTCCTAGCTAGTCCATTTTCCTTAACCCGGGAATGTCAAGGAAACTAAGGTCGATTCAATCGTCAGAACCCTCCAGAGAACTTCATGTCTATGCAAGTAATTGCATGTTGCGATGAATACGAAGGCAATCCGACGTCATCGAAAGGGTAGAGTTTCAATTGATGGGGCCGATCGCCGGAAGTTCTTCAGCGTTCATCAGCCGGACCAGATCCTCTGGCTCCAGTGTGCCTGGCTGGATGCTCCGAGTCCGGGAAGGGTCGACTCTTGCGCTGAGTATCCCCTGTACGAAGCTCTCCCAAAGATCGTCCGACTCCTTCTGCATTGTCTTACTGTCGGCGGGGTTAAGGCGGTTCTTTGGGGCTGTGTTGAAGGCCGCGTAATCGATGAGTGTGGGGACGATGCAGCTGAGGCCCTGCGCTTTGAGTTGACGGGCACTGCCTCCGCGCTGCCTGAGTTGCTCCGAAGACTCGGCCAGCAGACCGTTGAACAGAATTAACTTATCCGCCTTGACATCCCTCATAAGGCTCAGGGCGACGATCTCGTGGGCAAAGAGAGCTGATGAGAAATCGCGGTAGACAGGATTTTTTTTGTCCAGAAAATAATCCCCAGCCAGAGACTGTCCCGGGCGACGCCGAGCCTGAGTCGGTCGCAGTTTTCGAGGGTTTTTTGCAGAAAGTCCAGGGCCTTCTGCGTGGATTCCGCAATGACGGGATGGCCCTTGGGATAGGCGTTGATCTGCTTGCGAGCGATATTGAGTTCGACCACCAGCCGCGCCAGCTGTTTGGGGTCGATGGCGCAATCGGGGGCCTGGGGCTCGGTGTGCGATTCGGGCTTGATGTACCTGTTCTCGCTCAAGGCTCACATTTCCAGCAGCAGTTCGTCGGGCTCCTGCACATAGTCACGGATGCGTCGGAGAAAAGAGACCGCCTGACGTCCATCGATGATGCGATGATCGTAGCTCAGAGCCAGATTCATCATGGGGCGGATAACGATCTGACCATCTTCCACGACGGGTCGATCCTGGATCAGGTGCATCCCCAGAATCGCGCTCTGGGGGTAATTGACAATAGGGGTGCTCAGCAGCGAGCCGTACAGGCCACCGTTGCTGATACTGAAGGTGCCCCCTTGCAGTTCGTGGATCCCGATGTTGTTCTCCCCGATACGGCGGGCAAAATCTGCAATGCTCTGCTCGATCTGGGCGAAGTGGAGCCGGTCGGCGTCCCGCAGCACCGGAACCACGAGCCCGCGTTTGGCGCCCACGGCGATCCCTATATCGTAGTAGTGGTGATAGAGCAGATCGTCGCCCTCGATGCGGGCGTTAACTTCGGGGAACTCCTTCAACGCCTCGGTGCAGGCTTTTACGAACAAAGACATGAAACCCAGTTTGACGCCGTGTTTTTTAAGGAAAGCCTGGCCGTGCAGGGCACGCAGCTGCTGAATCCGGGTCATGTCCGCCTCGTTGAAGGTGGTGAGCATGGCGGTATTCTGGCTGGCCTCCAGCATGCGCCGGGCGATGCGCTTTCGGATCGGCGACATGGGTTTTCGGGTACTGCGCCGATCGCGGGAATCTTCCGCTTCGAATTTCTCCGGAGACGGATAAGATCTTTGCTCCTGGGGCTTTGGTGGCACCGGAGCCTTTTTCCCCTGAGATGGCTCTGGCTTCAGTGTCGCCTGGACAACCTTTTCGGCAGTCTCAGCCGCGTCTGGCTCAGGCACGGGTTTGTGCGCCTGTTCTTCCTGCAGCGCCTGTTCATCGCTTTGCTCGATCAGGCCGATGAGGCTACCAATCCTGGCTGATTCTCCCTGAGGGACCTTGATTCTGAGCGTTCCAGAGGCTTCGGCGTTAAGCTCGAGGCTGATTTTGTCGGTCTCCAGCTCGCAAAGCAGCTCTCCCTCGCCGATCTGTGCCCCATCTTCATGATGCCAGGTTGTGATCTCGGCCTCAAACACCGATTCGCCCACTTCCGGAATACGTATTTCCATCTCGTCTCTCCAGTGTTGTTGTGATGTTATGGCATTAAAAAGAGTCGGTCCAGAATCCTTGCCTGCTCTTCGTTGTGAAGTCTGTGGGATCCGACGGCGGCTGCCGCTGATGCCTTGCGCCCGATAAAAACGGGTTCCTTGCCGAAAATATCGGTCAGTTGAGAACGTAAATGACTCCAGGCCCCCATATTCAAGGGCTCATCCTGAATCCAGACCAGATTCCGTACGCCTTCAAAGTGTTGGGATAGATCCCCGAGCAGATCGTATCTTAGGGGATAGAGCTGCTCGATGCGGACCAGGACGATATCCTCGCGCTTCTCTTTTGTCTGCCTGGCCTTGATCTCGTAGAAGATTTTTCCGCAGCAAAGCGCCAGGGTGCTTGCTCTCTGTTGAGGCTGCGGTGTGAGAATCTCCTCAAAGCTCCCCCCTTCAAGCTCCTCAAGGGAGCTTGTGCAGTCGGGGTGCCGAAGCAGGACCTTGGGGGTGAAGACGATCAGAGGTTTGCGAAAGCGTTGTTTTACCTGGCGTCGCAGCAGGTGGAAGAGCTGGGCCGGGGTGGAGGGAATCGTTACCAGCAGATTCTCTTCGGCGCACATCTGCAGAAAGCGTTCGATGCGGGCGCTGGAGTGTTCGGCTCCCTGTCCCTCGTAGCCGTGGGGGAGAAAGAGTGTCAGACCGCTGGCTCGGTCCCATTTGCTCTCACCGGCGGTAATAAACTGATCGATGATGACCTGAGCTCCGTTGGTGAAGTCCCCGAACTGGGCTTCCCAGATCGTCAGGCCGTCGGGGCGCTCCAGGGAGTAGCCGTAGTCAAAGCCCATCACCGCTGCTTCGCTGAGCATGCTGTCGTAAGCCCTGAAGGGGGCGGCTCCCGAGAGCTCCTGCAGGGGGCAGAACTCCTGACCGCTTTCCAGATCGAAGAGAGTGCTGTGTCGCTGGCTGAAGGTTCCACGCCTGGAGTCCTGCCCCGAGAGCCGCACCGGGTGTCCTTCGTCGATCAGGGAGGCAAAGGCCAGTGCCTCGGCCGTGGGCCAGTCGATCTGTGAACCTGGGTGCAGACTCGCCAGGCGCTTGCGCAGCAGCTTGGCAATTTTGGGGTGGGCGTTGAACCCCTCCGGCAGGCGAAACAGGTTCTTGCCCAAATTCAGAATCCGGCCGGGCAGCAGGGTCGTATCGACGGAAGCGCTCTCATATGCCTTGTGGATATGAGCCCATTTCCCATCGAATCCATTTCCCATGGCTCTGGGAGGCAGCTGTCTTGAGAGTTCCAGCTGCTGCTCAAAGGCAGTGCGACTGCGGGCCAATGTGGCAGCTTCCACACCCTGTTCCAGAAGCTTCTGTTCGTAGAGTTCGAAGGGGCGCGGCCGGTCCTTGATGCGCTGATACATCAGGGGCTGGGTGAACAGGGGCTCGTCCCCCTCGTTGTGTCCGTGGCGACGGTAGCAGATCAGCTCCAGGATGACATCTTGCCCGAAGGTCTGTCGATAATCCAGGGCAAGATCGACGGCTTGAAGGACCGCTTCGGGGTCCTCTCCGTGGACATGGAAGATCGGTACCATGAGCATTTTGGCCAGGTCGGTGGAATAGCAGGTTGAGCGTGAGTCCTGCGGGCTGGTGGTAAAACCGATTTGGTTGTTGAGGATGACGTGTAGCGTCCCGCCGGTGGAGTAACCCCTGAGCTGGGAGAGATTGAGGACCTCGGCAACCATCCCCTGACCGGCGAAGGCTGCATCGCCGTGCACAAGCACAGGTAGAACCCGTTTGCCTCCCTCTTTGCCATGGTCCTCCTGAAGGGCTCTGGCTTTGCCCTGGACTACGGGGTCTACCGCTTCGAGATGACTGGGATTTGCAGCCAGGGTCAGATGGAGGCTGCGGCCGTCCTGGAAAGTGCGGTGGGAGGAAAATCCCACATGGTATTTCACATCTCCGTCTCCGACGAAGCCAAATTCCCTGTTGTCTTCAAATTCGGAAAAAATGTTTTCCATCGGTTTGCCAAAGACATTGGCTAGCACATTCAGGCGTCCCCGGTGCGCCATGCCCAACACCAGATTACATACCCCCATGCCAGGGCAACGCTCCACGACCTCATCCAGCAGGGGGATGAGAGCCTCGCCCCCTTCGAGGGAGAAGCGCTTCTGACCAAGAAAGCTCTTGTGTAGAAATTCCTCGAACAGGGAGGCCTGCTGCAGCTTCTCCAGTAATCGTAACTGTTTCGAGGCTGAGACCTGGAGGTGGTTGCGGCAAGATTCCATGCGATCCTTGAGCCATCCGCGCTCCAGGGGGGACTGGATATGCATGAATTCGGCCCCGATGCTATGGCTGTAGGTTTCCCGAAGCAGATCGAGAATATCCCGGAGGCTGGCCTCCGGCAGGGGGAAATTGCGCAGTACGAAGCGGAGATCCAGATCCTCGACTCCGAGTCCGAAAGCGCTCAGATCAAGCAGTGGGTGACTTGTGGGGCAAGGGGAGAGGGGGTCGGTGCAGGCCAGCAGGTGACCGATGTCCCGGTAGCGGTAGATCAGCGACTGGACCGCCGAATGTTTAAGCAGTTCCTGTGATGAAGCGGGTTTCGTGGTGCCGGAAGCTTCATCGGTCAGTGCGGAGAAATACTCCGACCAGTCCTCAGGCAGAGAATCGGGGGTACGTTGCCAGGTTGTATAGAGCGCTTCCAGCCACTCGGGGCTGCTGTTCGGTTCAAATCCCATGGGTTATTCCTTTTAAACGATCTATCCCTGAGGCGGCCTCAGGGATAGGCCACATCAGGGAAAGATCATGAAATCATAGGAATAAAGGATAACCGTATCGTCTCGGATTGGCAATTAGGCGTAGGGGTTATTTCGCCCCGGGGGCGATCTCGAAGACCAGCTGAACCTGGGCGTCGAGGCGAATGTCTGCAGGGGAGACCGGCGGGGCTGTAGCTTCCTTGCTGACGCGGGCCATCTGCAGCATCTGGTTCGGACGGTTCTGGACGGAGGCATGATCCAGCTCTATGCTGAGCAGGCGCACCAGGCGGCTGTCGCTGGCCTCGGCCAGTGCCCGTGCATCGCGTCTGGCTGCCCGGGTCGCCATGGCGATAACCTCTGCGCGGTGCCCGGCTTCGTCAGCCAGCTGGAAACTCAGGCGTCCGATGTCGTTGGCGCCAGCGGCGGTGGCCACCGAAATCAGTTCGCCGATGCGCTCAAGCTTGGAGGAGCGAAGTCGCAGACTGTTGGTGGCACGGTAGCCCGAGAGGGTACGGGGGTGCTTTGCGCCTGGGGAGCGATCATGATTCCAGATCGGGCTGACGCTGAAATGGGCGGTGCTCAGCTCTTCAGGCTCCACTCCCGCCTCTAACAGCGCCCGCTGCACCGCCTGCATGGCGGCACTGTTACGGCTCAGTGCATCTTCGGCGGTTTTCCCCTCGGTTGTCACCCCGATGGAGATCTGCAACTGGTCAGGAGAAACTTCAAGGCTCGCCTGTCCCCGGACGCTCAGGGTAGGGGGCTGGGCCCACAGGCTCGGGGGCGCAGCGGTGATACAGAAAATCAGAAGAGAGCTGAAAAACAGGATGGCGCGCATGGGACCTCCGGTCTGAGGGCTGGGAGTGAACTAAAAAAGCCCCTTCACAAACAGCAAAGGGGCTCTTGAGGTTTCACACCGTTAGCGAATCAGGCGATCGAAACAAGTTCGAGCTCGAAGTTGAGATCTTTCCCCGCCAGGGGGTGATTGGCGTCGAGGGTAACTTCGGTGTCGTTGACCTCCGAGATCATGACGACCATCGGCTGGCCGTTTTCCTGCTGCATCTGAAGCTGCATACCGACCTCGGGTTTGAGGTCTTCGGGCATATGTGCCCGCTCCACCTTGACGATCATCGCTTCGTGCCGGGGACCGTAGGCTTTTTCGTTTTCAATGTGGACGGTTTTCGATTCAGCGGCGCTCATTCCGATGACGGCCTCGTCGAAGCCGGGGATGACCTGACCTTCCCCTACGGTGAATTCCAGCGGCTCCCGGTCGCGGGAGCTGTCGAAGACGGTACCGTCATCCAGGGTGCCGGTGTAGTGAACTTTGACGGTGTCGTCTGTTTTTACCTGTGCCATGAGCTTGTCCTTCTCGGATAGGAAGAGAGAAAGAATCCATCTGCTGCACCGTGAGGGCCGAGCCGGTGCCCGCTCAGAGGAAGATCATCACCTGACAATCTTTGCAGAGGGATTGCGAAAGAACCGATCATACCCGATGCGGCAGCCGGGTGCAAATCGTGGGTGGAAACTCCCCCCCTTACCCTCGGGGGCGGGGGGATTAGTGAGGCTTTTTTTGCGCCTGAACGCAGAAATGGCGACCCCTGAGAAGAAGGTCGCCATTTATTCTGATTGCAAGGCTACGGTGAATTGCGCCCGAAAATCTCGGTTAATTCCCCGTTGAACCTGACTGCGCCTGACGTACTCGAGGCTTGTTCTGTCTCGAGACGGCCGGGCGTCCTGCGCCTTCTTTGCGCGGGGCGCCAGGGCGGCCACCGGTGCGACTGCGACCGGCATTGGATTTGGCACCGTTGCGGCCCTGCTCCCCAGCTCTGGATGCACCCCCACCGCGATTCTGACGTCCATTAATGATGGGTTCGGCGGCTATGGAAGGGTCATGCTCGAAACCTTCGATGACGACCTTGTCTACTTCCTTCTTGAGCAGGCGTTCGATATCCCGGAGCAGCTTGATCTCGTCTACGCAGACCAGGGATACGGCCTCTCCCTCGCAACCTGCGCGGCCCGTGCGACCGATGCGGTGGACGTAGTCTTCGGGCACGTTGGGCAGCTCGTAGTTGACCACGTGGGGAAGCTGGTCGATATCCAGGCCGCGGGCGGCGATGTCGGTAGCGACCAGCACGCGAACCGCTCCTTTTTTAAAGTCGGCCAGTGCCCTGGTGCGGGCCGACTGGCTCTTGTTGCCGTGGATGGCGCTAGCTCGGATGCCGTCCTGCTCCAGCTGCTGAGCCAGACGGTTGGCGCCGTGCTTGGTCCGGGTGAAGACCAGCACCTGCTGCCAGTTGCGCGACCCGATGAGAAAGGAGAGAAGCTCGCGCTTGCGGTTCTTGTCGACCTGATGCACCACCTGGGAGACGCTCTCGGCGGCGGTGTTGGCGCGGGCAGCTTCGACCAGGATGGGGGCGTTGAGCAGCCCGTCGGCCAGGCGCTTGATGTCGTCGGAGAAGGTGGCGGAGAAGAGCAGGTTCTGACGCTTTTTAGGCAGCAGCGCCAGCACCTTGCGGATGTCATGAATAAAGCCCATATCCAGCATGCGATCGGCCTCGTCCAGCACCAGGATCTCGACCTGGGAGAGATCCAGCGTCTTTTGGCTCACATGGTCGAGAAGACGTCCCGGAGTTGCCACCAGGATGTCGACGCCCTTGCGCAATGCGTCGATCTGGGGGCGGATGCCAACGCCTCCGAAGATGATGGTCGAGCGCAAGGGGAGGTATTTTCCGTAGATCTCCACGCTCTCGCCGACCTGGGCAGCCAGCTCCCGGGTGGGGGTGAGCACCAGGGCGCGAACGGGGCGTCTGGCGTTTGGTGGTCTTTGGACGCTTAAGAGCTGAAGCAGTGGCAGGGTGAAGCCTGCGGTTTTGCCGGTGCCGGTCTGGGCGGCGGCCATGATGTCGCGCCCATCCAGGACAAGGGGAATCGCTTTGGTCTGGATGGGGGTGGGCTGGCTGTAACCCTGTTCGGAAACAGTACGCAGCAGATCGGCCGACAGGCCGAGGTCGTCAAAGGTCATGAAAAATTGAACTCCGGAATTGGAATCGGCCCGTCCGCAGCTTTTTGTGGCAACGGAAACGGTCTCAGGCTGGAATCACTTAAGGAATGTGTCGGGGGAATATCGGGGAAGAAACAACCGAGGACACTGCTGGTGCCGACCGAAGGGCACCGGGAATTTTTTAACTCTATCAGCACTGCGCCCCTCAAGTCCAGTCTATTAGATGAGGGCGACTTCGGGGGGAGGTTACCCTTTGGTCGAGAGAATTCTGATTCTGGCAACGCAGAAGCATTTTGCGGGATCAGGCATCCTTGGCAGAACGCAAAGGGGTGCCAGTGGGCAGAGGCTTTTTGTTGCCCTCCTCGTCCAGGCATACGAAGCTGATGCTGGTGCTGAATACTTCTTTTTCCTCCGTGGCGCCGGGCTCATCGGCAAAGACTTCTACGCTGTAGGTCATGGAGGTGTTGCCCTGGCGCCTGGGCAGGATCTGGAACCTCAGGATGGAGCCGCTAAGCACTCGCTGGCGAAAGCGGATGGCATCCATGCCCACGGTGACCAGGGTGCAGCCGGGAAAGTCGAGCGAAGCCACGAGCCAGGCGTACTCGTCCACCCAGCGCAGCATGGAGCCGCCGAAGAGGTATCCGTGGTGGTTGAGATGCTCGGGCCGTACGATGGTGAAGTTGTTCATGGGGCCCCTCTCCTGTCGAGGTCAGTGGTCTGAGAGAAAGTCTTCGGCCTGCAGGGCGGCCATGCAGCCGCTGCCCGCTGCGGTGATCGCCTGTCGGAAGCGGCGATCCTGAACGTCTCCTGCGACGAAGACGCCGGGAGCCTCGCTGGCGCTCTGGTCCGTGGTGAGCAGATAGCCCTGGTCATCCATGGGGAGCTGGTCCTTGAACAGAGCGGTGTTGGGGCTGTGGCCGATGGCGACGAAAAGCCCGGTGCAGGGCAGTTCGGTGCGGTTGCGGCTCTGCGTATCCTCCAGTATCAGCCCGGTGACTCCGGTGGCATCTTCCTGTATCTCGACCACCTGGGCGTTCCAGAGAAATTCGATGTTGTCGAAGTTCGCCGCGCGCTTTCGCATGGGGGGGGTGGCTCGCAGGCTGTCGCGGCGATGGATGAGCGTCACCTTGCGGGCGAAGCGGGCCAGGTGGGTGGCCTCTTCCAGGGCGGTATCGCCCCCGCCGACCACCGCCACTTCCTGATTGCGGAAAAAAGCTGCGTCGCAGGTGGCGCAAACCGACACGCCGCGGCCGTAGAGCTCCTGCTCCCGGGGAAGTCCCAGCATGCGGGCCGAGGCTCCGGTGGCGATGATCAGAGCGCGGCAGCGGTAGAATTCATCGCCCGCCCAGACTTTCAGCGCTCCGGCAGTCAGATCGACCCCGGTTGCCTCGGTCTCCAGAAAGCGGGTTCCAAATCTTCGGGCCTGCTTTTCCATGGCCTCCATCAGCTCAGGTCCCTGGACGCCGTCGGGAAAACCGGGGAAATTTTCCACCCCTGTGGTGGTGGTGAGTTGTCCTCCGGGCTGAAGGCCGTGAATCATCAGGGGAGTCAGATCGGCCCGGGCTGCGTAGATGGCGGCGGTGAGCCCTGCGGGCCCCGAGCCTAGGATGATGAGGTCCTCGATCTTTTCACTCATGGAGCCGACTCCTCGAACTGTTGTTGCGCGTGGTAGGAAGAGCGCACCAGGGGCCCGGCCTCAATATGGTCAAAGCCCATCGCCAGTCCCTTGACGCGAAGCTGATCGAATTCTTCCGGGGGAACATAGCGCTCCACGGGCAGATGGTGCCGGGTGGGTGCCAGATACTGTCCCAGGGTGAGGCGGCGGCACCCGGCCTGAAGTAGCAGGGCCATGACCTCCAGCACTTCTTCGGCCTGCTCTCCAAGGCCCAGCATCAGCCCTGATTTGGTGGGGATTTGGGGGGCCAGCCGATGGGCGCGGGCCAGCAGCTCCAGAGAGCGTTTCAAGCTGGCACCGGCGCGGGCCTTTTCATAGAGCCTGGGGACGGTCTCGAGATTGTGCCCCAGCAGGTCGGGTTTGGCATCGAGAATCGTTTTGAGAGCTTGGGCGTTGCCCGCCAGATCGGGAATCAGCAGCTCGATGCGACAGGCGGGCGAGAGCTCGCGGATCTGCCTTGTCAGCCGGGCAAATTCACTGGCGCCACCATCGGGAAGATCATCCCGGGTGACCGAGGTGATCACGGCATGTTTGAGTCCCAGATCCGCGATGGCGGCGGCGACCTTGACAGCCTCCTGAGGATCGGGGGGCTCAGGAGGCCCGCCTTCGACGTTGCAAAAGGCGCATCCTCGGGTGCAGCGGCTGCCCAGGATCATGAAGGTGGCGGTTCCGGCGCTCCAGCACTCCCCCTGGTTGGGGCAGGCGGCGCTGCGGCACACCGAGTTGAGTCCCTGCTCGCGGTGATAGCGTTCGATGCGGGCGTAGGCGGGGCCGCCGGGAAAGCGAACCTTGAGCCAGTCAGGTTTTCTCTTGGGAACTGTTTTCATAGGAGCCTTCGTACCTGAGGGGAAAGACCTGGGCGAAGGCGCGCAGGACGATCTCCCGGATGTTTTCCATGGGCGGTGCGGCTCCGAGCTGCTCTTCCAGGGAAGTCATGCGAACGCCGGAAAGTCCACAGGGCACAATAGTGGAGAAGCCGTCCTGCTGGTTTTGAACGTTGAGGGCAAAACCGTGCCAGCTGACCCAGCGCCTCACCCCGACTCCCAGTGAGGCGATCTTCTCATCGGCGATCCAGACGCCGGTTTTCCCCTCGATGCGCCGCCCTTCGAGTTGCAGGGAGCATAGCGCGACAATCAGTACCTCTTCAAGCATTCTGAGATAGAGGTGCAGATCGCATCCGACGCAGTCGAGGTGAAAAACAGGATAGCCTACCAATTGACCCGGGCCGTGGTAGGTGACCTCTCCGCCGCGGCTGGTACGTACTAGATCGATGCCCCGGCGGGAGAATTCCGCAGGGGGGAGCTTGAGGTGTTCATCGGAAGCGCCCCGTCCCAGTGTGACCACGGGATCGTGCTCGAGCAGCACCAGCATGTCGCTGCCTCCCGTCAGGCGTTTCTTGATCAGCTGCTGCTGAAGATCAAGCGCTGCGCTGTAGGAGAGCCTTCCGGGGCAGAGGCTGTAGAAGGGACGCACGAATCAGACATCTTCCCAGCGGATGCAGCCTAGGGGGCAGGCCGCTCGAATCGATTCGATCTCAGCATAGCCGCTGGCTCTCTGGTTGTAGACTTGCGCCGAATTACGTTCATTGATCTGGAAGACGTCCGGAAGCATGTCAACGCAAAGGCTGCAGCTGATGCAGAGTGATTGATCGATGGTTAGGGTGCGAGGCATCGCGCGGCTCAAACTTTCTCGAAATCGTCTTTGCCTGCCCCGCACAGGGGGCAAACCCAGTCGTCGGCAATATCAGCAAAGGCCGTACCGGGGGCGATTGCACTGCCGGGATCACCCTCGGAGGGATCATAGATGTAGTCACAGATGCTGCAGCGGTATTTATCCATGAGTGGCTCCCTGTTTTTGCGTTGAGAATCAAAGAAGGCATCGTAAAATGGCCCGGCCGCGGGCGACGGGACCGCAAACAAGAGTTACTGGAGTCTACCGCTGTCGGGAAGTATGGCAACCCTGCCCTTTCGGTATCAGATCATTTCCATGAGAGTTTGAACGGTTTTTTCGATTCCTTCAGCTGCCTCTGAGATGCTGCCTGCCAGCATGTAAGCAGGGGTGGTGATCAGTTTGTTCTCCCGGTCCACCACAAAATCTCTCACCGAACAGCTCTGGTGTCGGGCGCCCATGCTGCTCAGGGCGGCGGCCGTGTCAGCATCGGTGCCGATGGTCAGGCTGGGGCAGTGGCCATCTTCGCCCAGCACCCGTGCCAGGATGGCCGGGGCGATGCAGATGGCGGCCAGCGGTTTTTTTGCGGCCCAGCACTGACGCAGCAGTCGGGCAACATCGGGCTCAACCTCGCACTGCGGCCCCTTGACGGCGAAGTCGCAAAGATTTTTGGCCGCTCCGAACCCGCCGGGGAGAATCAGGGCATCGAAGTCGTCGATGCTCAGCTCACTGATGGCTCGGATCTTCCCTCGGGCGATGCGCGCCGACTCCACCAGTACGTTGCGGCTCTGCCCCTGCTCGGGCTCTCCGGTCAGATGGTTGATCACATGCATCTGGGGCACATCGGGGGCCATGCAGACCACCTCTGCACCCGCCCGGTCCAGGGCGAGCAGGGTGATCACCGTCTCGTAAATTTCGCTTCCATCGAAAACTCCACAACCTGAAAGAATAACGCCGACCTTTGCCATAATCTCAGACTCCTTTTTGTTAGGGGGATTTGAGCGGACACAAAAGTTAAAGCAGCGGCCTCGCCTCTCGGGGCGCACCGCTGCCAGTGATCATAGATGAAGCCGCCAATGCGGCAATTGCCCGTGAGTATGTCACTCGGGGGAGTAAAGGACGGCCACACCTTTTGCAGGGAGTTGACCGACGGAGGAGAATCCGTGGGGTTCGCTCGACTCGTAATAAATGGAGTCGCCTGCCGAGAGTCGGTGAAGCTTGTCGCCGTAGTGAAATTCCAGCTCCCCTTCGAGCAGGAAGAGAAATTCCTCACCGTCGTGGCGCACAAGCATGTCGTCCTGCCAGCTCACGTCTTCAAACTCCACAAGAAAAGGTTCCATGTGTTTGTTGCGTTTGCCGTAGGAGAGGCTGTGATAGGTATAGGGGGGCGTAAACTCGGCCGGAGTGGAGTGGCGGCGCAGCTGGCGGCGCTGGTCGGCCTTGACCAGCACACATTTCTCTTCGCTGCCCTCCTCCTGGAAAAAACTTTGCAGCCCAATTTTAAGGGCCTTGGAGATGCGCAGCAGGGTCGCCAGCGGCGGGATGACCTGTCCGTTTTCTATCTGGGAGAGCAGCGGTTTGGAGAGCCCGGTGCAATCGGAGAGTTGCTGAAGGGTGAGTCTTTTGTGCTGACGCAGACGGCGTATCTTGGCGCCGATCTGTAGTTCCTTGACTTCTTCCCGACTGTTGTCCATGTGATCGTTACTCCTTGTTAATACGCAATTTTTTACCTTTGTGGCCCCTTTGAAGTCAAGGTATTTCTGGCTGTGGACAGGCATGGGATGCAAAAGCTTCACTACTTCGCCTCTCGGGTCTGTGGTATTTTCTGCATAAGAAGCTATCTGGCAGCTCGGATCGGGGATGCGTCTGGTTCGCAGCCGGAATAAATTTCACTGGAGGGTGGAAAATTGATAGGAACCATACTCTTTGATCTGGACGGAACGCTGCTCCAGGTGCAGATGCGTCATTTCGTGCCTCGCTATCTTCAGGGGCTTTCTCGGCATTTTGACGATCTGTGCTCCAGGGAGGATTTTTGCGCCCAGGTTCTGGATGTTTTTCGCACCGTGCTTCGCCGGACCGATGGGCTGGAAAGTAACGAGAGTTTCTTTCTTGATGAACTGGAAAAGCGGCTTTCCCTCCCTCGGGAGCTCTTTGCCCGGCGACTCGATGCTTTCAGCCGGGACGGAATCGAGGATCTCTCTGCGCTGGTGCGTCCCGTCCCGTTGGCCAGGCGAGCTCTTCAGCAGGCGCTTGACATGGGGCTGCAGGTTGTCATCGCCACCAACCCTGTTTTCCCCCGATGCCTCATCGATGCCCGGTTGCGCTGGGCAGGGCTTGAGGGGCTTGGCTTTACCTACGTCTCCAGTTACGAGAACTCCCGTTGCTGCAAGCCTAACGCTCTTTATTATCAGGATATTCTCGATGCTCTTTGCGTGGAGCCGGGCAGCTGCCTGATGGTCGGAAACGACTCCCAGCACGACCTCAGCGCCTCCGAGCTGGGGATGAACACTTTTCTGCTCGACACCTGGCTCATCCGTCGTAGCGGTCCGGAGTACCGATGGACCTGGCGTGGCGGATTTCGGGAGTTTATCGCACTGATGCCGAACCTTAGAAATTGACATAATCGGGGCAGTTCGCTAACCTGTTCGATCAGATTTTTTCTAAACTTCATTCACTTGGACTTCCGCAGATTTTATGGCGGAGGCTAAGTGGTAACGGAGGACTCCGATGGCCAGAATTGTTGAAAATCCCGATCTCGCATTCCGACTTGCGCGGGCAATTGTCTCCGATATTGCCCTCTATAATCCTTCGAAAGTTCAGGAAGGTATAAAAAATGACAATATTTTCGAGCTGATGGCCGAAGAATTGGAAGAAGGGCTTGAGCATTTTCGTGAGCGGGTTTCCGGTGATCTGCCCAATCGGGACCACCTCTTTGAACGTGCTATTGTTGATGTCATGATTCTGCAGGCAGGAAAAATAGAGAGTAGCATCTGGTAAATGAGTGAGCCTGATTGTGCCTCGCGCAAACGCGAGTTTTGTTTTGAGTTCGGACAGTCCCCCGAGCGTATTGATCGTTTCCTGGTAGAGGTCCTGCCCGATCTCTCCCGCTCCCAGATTAAAAGACTGATCGATGATGGGATTGTTACTCTCGGCGGCAACCCCGTCAAGGCCAGCCATAAACTCAAGGGCGGTGATCTGCTGCAACTTGAGTTGCCGGAAATCACTCCTACCGAAGTGGTTGCCCAGGATATTCCCTTAAATATTCTCTACGAAGATGCTGACCTGATCGTTGTGGACAAACCTGCCGGGCTGGTGGTTCATCCCGCTGCGGGGCATGCCGACGGCACCCTGGTCAACGCTCTTCTGTACCATTGCAGCGATCTGGCCGGAATCGGCGGAGAGCTGCGCCCCGGTATCGTACACCGGCTCGACAAGGGGACATCCGGGGTGATGGTGGCCACAAAAAATGACGCCACCCACCAGGGGATCGGTGAGCAGTTCAGGGTGCACAGCATCAACCGTCGCTATGTGGCGCTGGTTCATGGACTGCCTGATCTTGAGAGTGGGCGGATCGAGACTCAGCTGGGGCGCCACCCCGTTGACCGCAAGAGGATGGCTTCCGTTTCCAAGGGAGGGCGAAGGGCCCTGACTCACTGGAAGGTGCTGCACCGCTACGATCAGGATTGTCTCAGTCTGATGGAGCTTCGGCTGGAGACGGGGCGCACCCACCAGATTCGGGTGCATCTGTCAGAAAATAAACTCCCCGTTGCCGGCGATCCGGTTTATACACGATCTACCCGGTTGCGTCAGATTGTCGATACGGCTGTACGTGCCAGGGTCGCATGCCTTCAGCGGCAGGCCCTTCACGCCCGCCTGCTCGGCTTCATTCACCCACGCACCGGACAATACATGGAGTTTACCAGTGAGCTGCCCCAGGACATGGCTCAGCTCATTGCCGCTCTCGATAAAAAATATGACTTCGAACAGAACACAGTCTTGCCAAACCCCGAAAATGATGGAGAACACTAGTCTCATGAAACTTTCACGTCAGGGGAAAATCAGTTTTTTTCAGCCCTCATGGTCCTTGGGAACGGGCATTCAGTCCGGATTTACCACCCGCAATGGCGGGGTGAGCCGCGCCCCGTTCAATTCCCTGAATCTGGGTCATAATACTGAGGATCAGCCCTCCAGTGTCGAAGGTAACTTTTCCACCCTGGCCCGGGCCTTCGATCTTCAGACCCGGCAGCTGCTGACCTGCACTCAGGTCCACGGCGTCGATGTCCTGCTGGTCAACGAGTCCAATGTCGATCTCTCCCACTTCCAGGACGTCAAGGCCGATGCCATCGTCACCGACCAGCGGGGAATTCTCATCGGAATCCAGGTGGCCGATTGCTTCCCTTTGGTGCTCTTTGACCCTGTTCATCAGGTTTCGGCTGTGGTGCATGTAGGCTGGCGCGGCGCGTCTCGGGGGATTATCGCCAAAACAATCTCGGCGATGACCCGGGAGTTCGACACCGATCCAGCAGCCCTGCTTGCGGCTGTGGGACCTGGAATCTGCGCCCCAAGCTATGAGGTGGATCGCCCGGTGCGTGAGGCTTTTGAAAAGGGGACGGGAAACTGGCGCCTGATCGCAAAAGAGTCGAATCTGGGCAAGTGGCAACTGGACCTGCGGCTGTCCTGCGAGCTTCAGCTGGAGGCCGCTGGTGTCATCGCCGCCAATACTTCAGTGGTCAAGGAGTGCACCTGCTGCCACAGGGAGCTCTTCTTCTCCCATCGCCGGGATCAGGGACGTACGGGACGTCAGCTGGGCTTTGTCCTGCTGCCCTGAGGCCGCCTGAGACATAATGAAAAAAGAGAGGGGAGTCCGCATCGGGCTCCCCTCTCTTTTTTGCCTCTTCCGCTGAATCTGTGGTTGGGGGCCGCTAAAAAAAGAGCATTGCCCTTCATGGTTGATGCCCTCGCAAATTCTCAGACCGTAAATACTTTTATTGGTTGCAAGTCGGATGAAGAGCTGAAAAAAGCAGAATCCTTATCAGCACAGGGCAAGACCGTAGGATGGGCAAAGGTGCGAAGCAACGTGCTCATCGTTTTGATTGTCAGTCTTAATGGGCACGCTATGCTTTGCCGCATCCTGCGGCTTGAAAAGGCCACCATTCCCGCCACCTGTAGGGGCGCTGCTTGCCGCGCCCTGTTTTGGCACAAACGCGATGAGCTGCAAAACACCGGAACCTATTTCCTGCAGTAGTTACCGACGCAGGGCAGGATGGCAAGACCAGGGCGCAGCAAGCGGCGCCCCTACCTCTTTAGAGGCTGTAGGGTGGGCACTGCCCACCAAATGCAATTGGTCAAAGACGGATCAAAGCGGTGGGTTATGAGGAAAGCCTACGGTTTCAAAGCTCTCAGATGCTTGAAAGTCTCCTTATATCATACGCTTGGCGAGTTGCCGGAATCTGATTGTCACCACAGATTTTGCTGACGAGCCTCTTTTTTTATAGTTTTTGCTCTGCGTTAGGTATCCACAGAACCGGTAACCTACTTCGATTCAAGCTTCAGGTCATCGTACCAGGCTCGGGCGCTGCCTGAGGTGTTGTCGGTGTCGGTCATGATGGCGATGGCGCCTACATCAGGGGGCTCTTCGCCGAAGAGCAGGCGGTAGTCTTCCAGCACGTTGCGCGTCTCGGTAATCCACTCTCCCGCTCTCTCGGGACCGCTCTCGACGGCCAGCATGATGGCGTTGGCAATGAAAGGGTTGGGGATGCTCTCCCCCTTGGGAAGACGGTTGGCCCAGATATAGTTGATGCTCCGGGTTTTTGGGAAAAACCAGTGGGGGAAAACCACGTAAACCCGGGCGCTGTAGTCATCGCCTTTTTTTGTCCGCGCGTCCCCTCCGGTAACCGTCCCCTCCACCTTCCATCGCCAGCTCAGAGACGGCCAGTCTTTCAGGCTGTAATTCTTCTCGAGAAAAAGCCCCGAGGCCGACGCCCTGCTTTCTGCTTCCAGCACCCGGTTTCCGTCAAGCTCGAGAATGCGGTAGTCGGTGTGGCCTTCAAACTCCTTGTGTTGCCATTCGGGACCTATGCCCTGCTCAAAATCCTCCAGCATCAGCGATTCGGCGGCGAAAGCCTGAGGGGGGGCAGCGGGAAGCGACAGGGCGAGCAGAAGCAGCAGGCAAAGATGTTTCATCGTCGGAACTCCTTATACAGGGGAGTTTATCAGGTTATTTGCGCCAGAAGGTGGGGAAGATCAGCACCAGGACGGTGAAGAGCTCCAGCCGCCCCATGAGCATGCAAACGATGAGTACGCTTTTGCCGAAGTCGGTGACATGGGCAAAGTTGTCCACGGGGCCGACGCTGCCGAGGCCCGGGCCGATATTGCCCAGGGTGGCGATGACGGCGCCTGAGGCGGAGAGCAGGTCGAGACCGGTTGAGGCCATGAGGAAGGAGGCGATGACAAAGACGCCCATGAACAGGGCGAAAAACCCCAGGATCGACTGCATCACATCGCGGTCGACGGGGGTGTTTCCCAGCTTCACCAGTCGGATGGCCCGGGGATGGATGAGCTTGAAGAGCTGGTGATGGGCGTGCTTGAACAGAAGCAGGATTCTGGCCACCTTGATACCACCCCCAGTGGAGCCGGCGCAGCCGCCGATGAACATCAGAAACACGAGCAGGTACTGGGCCAGCACCGGCCAGCCTTCGTAGTCGGCGGTGCCGAAGCCTGTGGTGGTCAGGATGGAGCTGGTCTGGAAGGCGCTGTAGCGCAGATTGTCCCAGAAGGAGCTGTAGACCGTCCCCTGGTTGAGGACGCAGATGATTGCGGTGACCCCGAAGGTTAGAGCCAGATAGAAGAGGAATTCCTCATTGCGGAAGTAGTCTTTGATCCGCCCGCGCAGGGCGTAATAGTGCAGCGAGAAGTTTACCCCGGCTGCGAACATGAAAAAGGTGATGACCCAGTCGATGTAGGCGCTGTCGAAGGAAGCCACCGAGGCGTTTTTGGTGGAAAAACCACCGGTTGCCAGGGTAGCGAAGCTGTGGCAGAGCGCGTCGTAGAAGCTAATGCCCCCCAGCATCAGCAGGACGGTTTCCGCCGCCGTCAGCAGCACGTAAACGCCCCAGAGCAGCTTGGCCGTATCCTGAATGCGGGGTTTGAGCCGGTCGGCGGTGGGGCCGGGAGCTTCGGCGCGAAAGAGCTGCATGCCGCCGACGCCCAGCATGGGCAGGATGGCCAGCGACAGGACGATGATTCCCATCCCCCCCAGCCACTGGGTCAGCGCACGCCACAGCAGGATGCTCTCGGGAAGGCTTTCGATCTCTGTCAGGATGGTGGAGCCGGTGGTGGTGAAGCCGCTCATGGTCTCGAAGATGGCATCGATGGGAGCGGGGATCGCCCCGGAGAGCAGGAAGGGCAGGGAGCCGAAGACGGCATAGAAGCTCCAGCCGAAGGTGACCACGGCGAAGCCCTCCCGGGTGCCGAATTCTGTGCTGGAGCGGATTCCCTTCCAGAGCGCCGCGCCCAGGGTCGCGCAGATAAGGGCCGAAATAGTAAAGGTGCCTGCGGCGCCATCGTCGAAATAGAGGGAGAAGGGAATGGGCAGCAGCATCGCCGCCCCCAGAAACAGAAGCAGGGCTCCCATGATTTTGAGGGTCAGGATAATATTCATCTAGATGAAGTAGGTCTGCACTTTGTTGATGGCCTCGGGCAGGGCGAAAACCAGCACTCGGTCGCCTGGCCTCAGGCTGCTGTCACCGTCGGGGATCTCATAGTTTTGCCCCCGGACAATGGCGCCGATGATGGCATCCTTCGGGAATTTGAGCTCCTTGAGGGGGGTACCCACAGTCTTGCACTGCTGCTTGATCTCGATTTCCATGACCTCGGCGTTGCTGCCCTCCAGGGTGATCATGGAGATGACCTCGCCGCGGCGCACGTACTTGAGTATGGCGGCGGCGGCGGACATGCGAGGCGAGACGCAGGCGTCGATCCCCAGGGTCGGGGCCAGGCTCAGCAGGTCGGGATTGCTGATCAGGGCCATGACCCGTTTTGCGCCGTGTTTCTTGGAAAGCAGCGAGGCCAGGATGTTGGTCTCGTCGTTGTCCGTGACTCCTACGAAAAGATCGGCGCCGGCGACACCCTCTTCCATGAGGCTGCGGATGTCAGTCCCCTCGGCGTGAATGACGATGGTACGTTTGAGCTGGGCGGCCAGTTCGTGGCAGCGTTTCTCGTCCCGATCGATGAGTTTGACATCAAATCGCTTCTCTTCAAGCTGCTGGGCAATCTGGAGCCCGATGCGGTTGCCCCCCATGATGAAGGCCTTGGGGGTTCGCTTCTTGCGCTCCTCTTCATGCTGGAACAGATACTGGATGGAGGGGAGATCCTGCTTGTGGACGAAAATGAAGATGCTGTCGCCCTCCAGGATGCTGTCTTCTCCCCGGGGGATGATGGTTTTACCCTCGCGGCTGATGGCCGTGACCACCATGCGGTACATGCCGCTGAGCTCACCGAGCTCCCGCAGGGTGATGTCGCAAAAAGGGCTGCCCTTGCCGATGCGGTATCCGATAAACTGGATCTGCCCCTCGGCAAACTCTGCCACGTCGAAGGCGGCGGTTCGCCCGGCCAGCTTGACGATCTCGGCAGCAACAGCATCATCGGGGTTGATCAGCAGGTCGATGCCCAGTTTTTCCTTGGAAAGTACGGCCCCTTTGGTGTTGTACTCGATGCTGCGCACCCGGCCGATACGGGTCTTGACCTTGTATTCCCGAGCCAGCAGGCAGGTCAGGATGTTGACCTCGTCCATATCGGTGACGGCGATGAAGATGTCGGCGGTCTTGATGCCCGCCTGCTCCAGAAATTCGGCGCTGGCGCCATTGCCCACGATCCCCATGACATTTAGGCGATCCTGGATGTCGTGCATCCGCGCCTCGTCCCGGTCGATGAGAGTGACTTCGTGCCCTTCAATAGAGAGGCGTTCGCAGAGAAAGAAGCCGACCTGTCCGGCTCCGACAATCAGAATCTTCATGGAGAACCCTTGAGAAGCAAAAAATCCGGTTCCGGAGCTGCTGCGGCTGACAAGCCTGCAATTGCCCGGAACGGATTTTTTTCAAATGCGGGAAAAGAGCGTCTATAAATGGCATATTCGCCAGGAACTTGCAAGATTCCCTTGTCGCCGGGTTGGTGTCAGGCTCCCTCAGGCCCAAGAACCGGGGCTCAGGGTGCAGAGGGGAATGTTTCTATAAAGCCCCCCTCGATGAATCGCACCGGAAGATCCTGCGGGCTGCGCGGGCTGTTTTTACTGCGCCTGATAGGCTAGAATGCTCTCAACTTAAACAGAATGAAGAGAGGTACAGCTTGGACTTTTTCATGGATGTTTCCGAGGAACAGATTCAAAAAGAGCGGCAAAAGGCAAGGGAGCTGCGCAAAACCCAGGAGTGGAAAAACCGCATTGCTCGCGGGCTTTGCCACTACTGCGGAACCCAGATAGCGCCGAAGGAGTTGACGCTGGATCATATCGTGCCTGTGGCTCGTGGCGGGCGAAGTTCCCGGGGTAATTGTGTCCCTGCCTGCAAGGACTGCAACAATCGTAAAAAAGATCTGCTGCCGCTGGAATGGGACGACTATCTCAACGGACTGGGTTCTAAGGGAGAGGATTGCGGGCAGTGAAGTCAGATCCGAGTCGTCTTTTCTGGATCGCCCTTCTGTAAAGGTCCTGGTACTGCTTGGCGCTGGAGTCCCATGAGACATCCTGCACCATGCCCCGTTTCATGATCCGCCGCCAGATATGGCGAGTGGCGAAAAACGACAGGGCCCTGTCCGTTGCCTCAATGAATGAATCGGGGTCGGGTTCTTTGAAATTGAACCCGTTAGCTTTTCGGCTGTTCTGTGTTGGGTCGATGATGGTGTCGGCTCCGGCTGCGCTGCGCTGCACCAGGGGAACTGAGCCGTATCGTAATGCGATGAGCTGGTTGAGCCCTCCGGGGTCATGCCTGCCCGGCATCAGCAGCATGTCGGATCCGGCAACGGCCTGTCTTATCAGGTTCTCGTCCGGGTTGGACAGGATGCAGACCTGACCTTGCCAGGGGCGGGCCTTCTCTCGCCATCTCGGACCGCAATCCTCATCTCCTGTGATCAACAGGCTCAACTGCACCGGTCTCTTCAGCAGCTCTTCCCATCCCTGCTCCAGCAGATCGAGGCCTTTGCCGGGTTCGTTCGGGGCAATCATCGTCAGCAGGGCTCTATCCTTGCGGGGTTCAAGATCACAGAGCTGTTGCAAAGACCTTTTGCAGAGTTTTTTGCCCGCCAGTGCGCTGGCGTTGTAGGGGGCTGCCAGAGAGGTATCCAGCGCCGGATCCCAGCTCTTGGGCTCCAGGCCGTTGTTGATACCGTGCAGATCGTTGCAACGCCGGGAGAGGATTTCGCCAAAGCCCATTCCTGAGTCCTGCTGCTGGATTTGTCTTCGATAATTGTCTGAGACGGTATTGAGCATGTCCGCATGGAGAATCCCCCCCTTGAGGAAGGAAAACTGATCGTAATATTCGCAATACTCTGCAGAGAAGAGTTCTTGCGGCAGCTTCAGGGGGGCAACATCCCGGGGCGCAAAAAGCCCCTGGTAACTCAGGTCGTGAATGGTCAGCAGGGTTGCCATGGGGGCGAAGAAGGGGTCCTTGTCAAACTCTGTCCTGAGCAGGGGTGCAATGAGCGCGGAAGGCCAGTCGTGAAGATGCAGCACATCGGGACGAAAATCCATGCGTCGTAGCAGCTCCAGAGTCGCCTTGCAGAAAAATCCGAATCGAACTGCGTTATCGCTGTAGTCCTGCCCCTGATTTGCGTAGATACCGTCCCGGTCGAAGAACTCTTCATTCTCCAGAAAATAGACAGTAATGCCGTCCCTGATGCTCTGGCGCAAAAGCGCCTTGTGAGTCCCCCCGCCCAAAACAACCTGGACACTCTTGCGCCCCTTGTGCAGGGGAAGGGCACTTTGGCGGACGGCCCGGTAAAGGGGGAGGATAATGCGGACTTCATGCCCCAGTTTCCTGAGTGCCTGAGGAAGTGACCCCACCACATCGGCCAGCCCCCCCATGCGGGCAAAGGGAGCGACTTCGGAGGAGACGAAAAGGATTTTCAACGCGACGCCTCCTCCTGGGGCTCCCTGTTTGAAGAGTCGTAGCCCATGAGCTGAAGGAAAACTTCGAACTGGTAACCTGAGGCCTCGGCCCGATGAAGTACTCTTCTAGCCAGCCTCGCGGCAACTTCCATCTCAGTGGCGTTCTCGGTCTGCGGCAGTTCCCTGAGAGCCGTGAGTCCTGCGTGAACGAGAAGTTCAAGGCGTTCACGGTTAAACCAGAGAACATGCTTGTAGCGATTGCACCCCAGGAAAGCGCGAACTTCGGGAAGGGCTAGGTACTCGACGGGCGAAAAATCACCCTTTCCGATCCTTCTTAAGAGCGCAAGGCACAGGGGCAGGTCTGAGGGGGCTTCGAGAAATTCCCCAATCGGGTAGTCAAGCAGGTAGGCTCGCCAGAGATCCCTTAGCGCTGCGGCGCTATCCTGCCTGCCTGCGAGTCTTTCAAATAGCAGTAATGACAGCAGCCAGGCTGTGGGGGGCAACTCCTCCAGGTCCTGGACGGTGGGTACCGTGGCGCTGCTTAAGGCAGGAAGCTCTTGGAGGGCGAGTTGAAGCTGTTTCAGGGCTGTCCCGATCAGATCCTGGTCCTCGGGGGGAGCTTCACTACTGACTTCCAACAAAGGACGCAGCACTCCGGAGATCGCCTCATGCAAAGAGGCGTAAAGGAGTTTTTTCCGCTCATCCTCCAGGCTTTCAACGCCGCGGTTGCCCAGGTGCCTGTAGAGCCTGGCCCAGCTGCCGTCCTCGTCCTTGAGGGGGGTAAAATCAAGAAATACCCGACTCTGATAGGCGCTGAGATTCAGCTCCAGCCCCTGATGGGCCAGCTCAAGGCTCGGGCGCAGATGCATCAGGCCAGAGGCCTGCTCGGTGAAGCCGTAGTAGAGGGTTGTGCCCGCCTCAAGCCCGAGTCCTTCCGAGAGGCTGAGCTGGCGCTTGCGGCCGCTTTGTTTCTCCCGAATGGCGACGGAGAGCCTGATCCACCCCTGGCTGTCGCCGTATCGATTGTTGTAGACGACCAGCGCCCGATCATCGCCGCATTGGTTGCTGAAGGCGAAGACGTTCTCGTCCACCGCCGAACCGCACCAGAAGTCGTAGAGGCAGAAATGCTGCGAGCCGCTGAAGAGACTTCTTCGCCGCAGCAGGGGGAAGATAACGGCCTCGTGATGGTCCAGCTTGGCCTGGTTTATGGGCTCGTCCCAGCGGGCGCGCCTGTATTCCATGCCGTACTTTTCGTGTCGCCCCTCAAGCTGGCCGTGCCCGAACATGGGCAGCCCCGGCAGGGTGGAAAGCAGTACCGCCACGCCGAAGTATTTATCGCCACTTCCAAACTGCTCGGCGGCGGTCTCTTCATCGGGGTTGTTCATGAAGTTGACAAAGCGCCCAAGGATATCCGGATCGAACTCCAGGATGTTCTTGATGACCTCGCGGTACTTGGCGTTATCCTCCTTCTTCAGCATGTTCATGAAGGCGCTGTTGTACACCCGGTGCATCCCCAGGGTGCGGACGAAATACCCCTCCATCATCCAGAAGGCCTCGGCCAGCAGCAGGCAGTCGGGCACCTCTGCGGCCACCCGGTCCACCACCTCGCGCCAGAATTCCGGCTGGGGAAACCAGAGTCTCTGGTAGTGCTTTTTGGCCAGAGTCATAGCGGCATCGAAGCGGATGACCTTGAAGGTGTGAGCTACTTCCAGCAGGGTGCCGATTACGGCCTCGCGTACCTCGGGGATCAGGAAATTGAGTTGAGCCGTGTCGTTCCAGGGCATGTGGGTGCCGTCGTTGCCGTGGTAGATGTAGCGCACCTCGCCGCTGCGGTAATCTTCGTGGCGGAAAACCACGGCAGCCTCGCTGTGGTCGAAGTAGCCGTCTTCGATCTGAATGCAGAGCTCGGGAATCCCCGAGAGGTTCGGCCCGTTGAATCTGTAGGTGGGAAAAGGGGGGTAGGGGCTCTGGACGAACCAGTGGGGATGCTGGCGTATCCAGCGCGAGTCGATCCCCGTATGGTTGGGAACCACGTCAGCGGCCAGTCGAATGCCTCGGGCTTCGCAGCGCGTCCGCAGGCGATCCAGCGCTTCGGTTCCGCCCAGTTCGCTGGCGATGACGTAGTCAAACAGGGAGTAGGCTGAGGCGGCTGCCTCCTGGTTTCCCTTGATCTGTTTGATGCGGCGGCTGGCCTCGGAACGCTCCCAGATACCGATGAGCCAGAGGCAGTTGAAGCCCTGGGCTGCGAGCCGGTCCAGCTCCTGGTCGGGGATGTCGTCGAGCTGTTGCAAGGGGCGATCGAGCTGGCGGGAGAGCTGATCGAGCCAGACGTAGATCATCTTGGCCATCATCACGACTTCGGGCATCCAGTCCCGGTCCGCAGTGAAGGCTTCGGGTTCTTCGTAATGGTAGTTGTCGCCATCGCCGGAGCTGCCGTCGAAGCTCAGCACTTGGCTTTCCCCGGGCCCTGCTGACCGGGGGCGAAACTCCTCGCGGACCAGATCCCGCGCCAGCAGCAGCTGGTCTCCAAGCGCAGGGGGCAGGAGAGATCCCCAGGTGCGGCTGATGTAGGCAATCTGTTCGGCCAGATCGGTGGGGGCGTGCTTGACGGGAGCCTCGAGCAGCGCCAGCAGGGATCTGCCGGTCAGGGCTTGTCCGGGTTCTCCCCCCAGGCGTTCATCGAGCTGATTGATTGCCGGAAGATAGGCGCTTCGCTTGCGCAGTTCGGTATCGTCGTAGAGTTCGCGAACCTCCCAGAGAGCGGGGTTTTTCAACTGGTTGGCCAGCAGCAAAAGTTCTGTCAGCGCCCGGGGGCGCAGCAGGGCTCCGGGGGCCCGGCTTCTGAGCGCGTCGCTGCTGAGCTGCCGGTAGAGTACCGGAGCCGGGGGGTGGGTTTCTACGAAGACATCTGCGGCCTCCAAAAGCCCGGGGATCTCGACGCTCTGCCCGGCGATGCGTATCTCACGATTGCTGAGGGAAAAAGAACGCTCCTTCAGATAGAGATTGATGATGTAGCGCAGGGCCTCGTTACTTACGGCCAAGGCCCGCAGTTGCCCTGCACTTACGCCGCTGAAGCCGCTGTGACGAGCCAGCCCCAGGGCCAGCACACGCAGGCGGTAGAGCTCAGGAGCCTCTCGGGGCAGCGCCAGTACCTCATCCAGGGCGTAACGCTGCCAGCTCAGGCGGTTAAAGATCAGCCCCAGGGGGAAATAATCCTTCAGCCCGCTCAGGACTTCGATGGTCCTGCCGCTCGTAGTATCGCTCATCCCTGGGCCAGATCCTGCTTCCAGCCCTGAATCTTGTCCAGGTAGCGCTCGACCAGCTCGGCGGCTTTGGACTCATCGGAAGCTTCAGAGATCACATGAGCGACTGGGCGGTGAGCATCGGGAAGCACCAGTACCCAGTCTCCATTGAGCTGAACCTTCACGCCGTCGATATAGGTGGTGTCCAGCTCCACCGAGTCCTCACTCATCTTGCGCATAAGGCCGCCCTTTTGCTCCAGGGTGCAGGCTGTTTCCCGGTGAAGATAGGGGCGCCGATGGATGTCCTGGGCGATTTCACTTAGCGGCTGGCCGATAATGGCTACCAGCTCCAGAATTCGGGCCACGGAGAAGAGGGCGTCGAAGTTGGGCTGAAAGCAGGGAAAGGCGAAGCGTCCATCAAGGGTGCCGGCGAAGACTACCTGACGGTTTTGAGCCTCGGCCGTCAGGGAGCGGCCATCGGTTTTGGTGCGTTTGACGCTGAGTCCCGCCCGGGCCGCCAGAGGCTCAAGTATGTGGGGGGCGGATACGGGGGCCGCGATCACTCCCTCTTTGCGGGTCCGGCAGACCATGGCAGCCAGAAGCACGAAGGCGTCGATATCGGAGAGAATGTTGCCCCGCTCATCGATCAATGTCATCCGTTCTCCCGAGGGGCCAAGCAGGAAGCCGGCATTGGCCCCCAGACTGGTAACGATACGAGAGAGCTGCGCTTCGGCCTTGGCGGTCTGCTCCGGCGTCAGGGTGGGGATCGATTCGTCCACATGAGAGTTGATCTCGATGAGCTCACATCCCAGGTCGTTCAGGAGCTGGGGGAGCAGGTCGCCGGCCGGGGAGTGGCCGAAGTCGATTACGATCTTGGGGGCACTGCCCCGGATGGTTTCCACATTGAGACCCCGCAGGAAGCCGTCGCGGTAAAAGTCGTAGATGCTAGGCAGCTCCCGCAGCACCCCAGGCTCCATGTAATGGGCCCGTCGGAAGTTTTCCTTGTAGAAGAGGCGCTCGATTCCCTTGGCGGCGCCAGAGGAGATCTCATTGCCCTCGGTGTCGAAAAAGACGATTTCCGTGGAGGCGGGATCATCGGCGCACTGGCGAAAGTGGACCCCCCCGACCTCGCCGAAGGTGGTGAGTTTGTTTCGCAGCACTGGCAGGGAGACCCGCTTGATGTCCCGGGCGCTGACCCCGGCGCTGAGCAGTCCTCCGATGAAGGCGCGCTTGAGCATGCGGGAGGAGCGAAAGGCGTCACGCCCCGACAGGATCCAGGCCCCCTTGGGGAGACTCGAGCCATAGGCCGCTCCCAGTTTTGCAGTAAATTCCGGGGTAAGCTCCACGTTGGTCAGGCCGCGGACCATCGCGCCGTCGAAGATGCTGCGACGCCACTTCTCTCCCCAGATCAGGTTGGTAGTGACGGTGGCACCACTTTCGATAGTCTTGTTCGGCCAGATCTTGACGTCCTTGCGCACCAGGGCCTGGGCGCCGATGTCGCTGTGCTCTCCGATGACCGCCCCTTCTTCAACCTTTGCCCCCTTGCCGAGACGCACGTTGTGGCAAAGAACGGCTCCCTTGACGCTGCTGTGTTCCCGAACATAGACGTTGTCCCAGATGACTGCGCCGTCGAGTTGAACGCCGTCCTCGATGACGCAGTTGCGCCCCACCACGCAGTTTTTAAGGCGAACACGGCCCAGTACCTGGGTATTGTCGCCCAGCAGCACGCGCCCCTCGAAGAGGGACTCCTTAGGCTGGGTCAGGCGAACTTCTTCGCCCAGAAAGAGCCCTGCATGCAGGGCCGATGGTTTGTCTTCCCCGGTCTCGATGTTCACGCGCCCGGCGCAAATGTCCTGAATCGTTTCAAGGTAGGAGTCGGTGTTGCCCACATCCTGCCAGTATCCTCCGAGCGAGCAGCCGAAAAGAGGTAGTTGCTTCTGGAGCATCAGGGGGAAGACATCATGAGACCAGTCCCGGTTCTCGTTTTCGGGAATCAGCTCAAGCACCTCCGGTTCCATGACATAGATTCCGGTATTGATGGTGTCGGAGAAAACCTCACCCCATCCGGGCTTTTCCATGAACTTGGTGATTCGCCCCTCCTTGTCGGTGATGACTACGCCAAACTGCAGCGGATCAGGCACCGAAGTCAGGGTCAGGGTGGCCATGGCCTTGTGCTCCTCGTGGAAGCGCAGCGCAGCCGAGAGATCAAAATCGGTCAGCAGGTCGCCGCTGATAATCATGAACCGTTCGTCCAGATGTTTGGCCGCTGCTTTGACGGCCCCGGCGGTTCCGAAATCTTCGAGTGGAGTGACATAGGTGATCCGAACGCCAAATTCGCTGCCGTCACCGAAGTAGCTTTTGATGACTTCAGGCTGATGGTAGAGCAGCAGTACCAGCTCGTCGATGCCGTGTTTTTTCAGCAGTGCGATGATGTGCAGAATGATGGGGCGGTTGAAAATAGGAATCATCGGTTTGGGAAGGTTGATTGTCAGGGGGTGAATGCGGGTTCCGAACCCCCCGGCCATGATGACTGCTTTCATGGAGACTCCTGTTAGTTGGTGGAAATATGTAAGGCCTGGGACTTATTTACTGTATTTTTTAAGGACGCGCCGGATCTCGGATTTAAGTTCGGAGAAGTCTGAGCTTTTAACCACATAACCCTCGGCGAGCCATGAGGCGAAATCCTCCTTGTAACTGCCAAAGGCTGTGCAGAGGATGACGGGAAGGTCAGCGTATTGCCGGACGATGTTATTGAGAACTTCCAGACCACTCTCTGCCCGGAGCTGAACGTCGAGCAGCACCAGGTCAAAGCATTCGCGTTTGAGGTAGTCTTCGGCTTCGGCGCTGGTGGCCGCACTGCAGACCTCGTATCCCTCATCCGAGAGTTCCTCCGTAAATAACTGGCGAATATTCTTCTCATCGTCGATTACCAAGAGCCGAGCCATGACTATCTCCTTAGAAGTTTGAGCGGATGTTTTTGTGTCTGTATCGGCCGGAGGGTCGTAAAACAGGGGGGTCGGAACTGTATGGGTTGTTTTTGTTAATTAAATGATTGGGCTGGTTTCAGTCTGGCAGCATTATAGCAGCAGGTTGGGCATTTGCAATAATTATAAAACAGAATCGAATGAAGATCTTGTTATGTCAGCCGGGGTCAGGGGAGGGGAGAGGCCCCGCCTCTTGCCCTTTTGAGCCAAAGGAGGCATAGTCCCGTACCATGGATATCAAACGGTTCAACAATTTTGCGTCCCACCTCAAGGGGCTTTTCGGCGGCCGGGTTCACAAGATCTCCGTCGATGGTGGATTCTCCTGTCCCAACCGGCTGGAAGGCCGTACCGGGCACGGCTGCCTGTTTTGCGATCCGGGTGGTTCGGGCGCCGTGGGTATTCAGAGAGATTGCCCGGTGGCCGAGCAGATTGAGCGGGGTAAGGAGATCATGCGTCGTAAGTACCGGGCGAAGCATTTCCTGGCTTATTTTCAGGCTTTCTCCAACACTTATGCGCCCGTTCCTCATCTGCGCGCCCTCTATGACGAAGCCCTCGCGGTGGAATCCGTGGTGGGAATGTCCGTGGGTACCCGCCCTGATTGTACGCCGCCAGAGGTGCTGGATCTGCTCTCTGAGTATCATCGCCGCACCTATTTCTGGCTTGAGATGGGTCTGCAATCCATGCATGATTCAACCCTCTCTTATCTGCGGCGAGGGCACGACTACGACTGCTTCCTGAGGAGCTATGAGGGTGCCAAGGAGCGCGGGCTTCAGGTCTGCGTTCATGTGATTCTGGGTCTTCCGGGAGAAACTCCTGAACAGATGCTCGCCACCGCAGATGAGATGGCCCGGCTGAAGGTAGATGGTATCAAGATCCACCTGCTGCATGTGCTCGAGGGAACCCCCTTGGGGGATCTTTATCATCAGGGCAAGGTGCCAGTATTGTCACAGGAAGCCTATGTGCAGTTGGTAGTGGATTTTCTGGAACGGATTCCGTCAACGACCCTGAT
>JAAXQG010000286.1 GCA_012974445.1 Desulfuromonadales bacterium | reverse complement strand
GCTGGGGGAGCGGGCGCCTCTGTCGGAGCCGCGCTGACGGGGAACTCGGGCAAGGTGAGGTCTCCCTCAAAGTTCGATTCCAGGGTGCCCAGGTTATCCACGCCTTTGATCAGGTTGCCGAGGTCATCGTTGTAGCGGCCCGCACCGGAGGAGCCGATGATTGGTCCGGAGGCTGGTTCAAGGTCCTGGGAGGTAAAGGCGAAGAGTTCATCTAACGATTGAACTTGCTCTCCGTTGGGCAGGAAAAGGGCGGGGGGAGAGTCCTGCTCGAAGATATCGAAGGCATTGGCCAGAACAATCTGTCCCTGATTTTCGAAAACGAACTTCAGACCGTTTTCGGTTTCCAGAATGGTTGTGGCTTCCGGAGGAAAGTCGAGGCGAATGCTGTCCTCCGCAGTGAAGTGCAGAACCAGCACTTCCTGGGGGGCGGGCTCTGTCAGTACATGCAGCTGACCGGTGCTCGAAACTGCACTGTCAGTAGCACCTGATTCAGAGACGGGGGACTTGTCGGCCTTGTTTTCGGTACCTTCCACTGGTGCCTCCATTCCATGGGCGGCTACGCCAGCCATGACCTGATATTTCAGGAGCAGATGTTCTTTTTAATAAGTAGACTATTTTAAACGCTCAACTATAGAGCTGAACTCGAAGGTTGTCAAATTATAGCTATGTGATATTACGCCATATTTTGTTTTTTCTGGTCCCCCCGGGAGGAAAGCTTTAGTATGCGGCCTCAGACTTTTAGGGTCGGGGCGAATCGGTGTATTTCAAGGCGATAACACGAAGGAGTTGGTGGGATGACTGAGAATCTCGGGGCAGAGGTCTGGAGGGTTTCAGAAGGGGGACAGAAGGAACCAGTGCGACCCGCCCGGCGGGTTCATGTGGATTTTGATCCTCCGCTGCTGGTCTGCCTCTCTCTGCTCTTCGGCCTCAAGGGCAAGCCCCTCTCCACCGATGTGCTCAAGGCGGGGTTCCCTCAGGACGGATCCAGCTTCAATGCATCGCTCTGCATCCGGGCTGCGGAACATAGCGGCATGTATGCCCGGACCCTGGGGCGGCAGTCGGTCTCGCGCATCAGCCCGCTGGTGCTTCCCTGCATTCTGCTGCTTAATAACAATAATGCCTGCGTTCTGACCGAGATTGCCGATGGGCGTGCCCGGGTACTCTTCCCCGAGACGGGCACCGAGGCAACGCTGCTGCCCCTGGAAGAGCTTCAGGCGGAATTTACCGGTTATGCCATCTTCGGCCAGCTTCGCGCGGAGCTGGATTCCCGTGCCAGTGACCTGAAGATTTTCGAGACCAAAACTTGGTTCTGGGGGACGATTCTTCGCTTCTGGCCCATATATAAACATGTCATCATGGCGACGCTGATGATTAACCTGCTGGCCCTTGCCAGCCCCCTGTTCGTGATGAATGTCTACGACCGGGTGGTGCCCAACGCGGCCTTTGAAACTCTCTGGGTGCTGGCCATCGGGATATTCGTCGCCTACCTCTTTGATTTCGTGCTGAAAAACCTGCGAGGCTACTTCGTCGATACGGCGGGGAAAAATGCCGATATCATCATCGCCAGTCGCCTGATGCAGCAGGTCATGGGGATGCGGCTCGACAGCAAGCCCGAGTCCGCCGGCTCTCTGGCCAGCAACATGCGGGAGTTCGAGTCGCTGAGGGAGTTTTTCAGCTCCTCGACCCTGTTGGCTTTCGTGGATCTTCCTTTCGTGGTCATCTTCATCGCCGTTATCGCCTATGTAGGCGGTCCTCTGGCGTTGATTCCCGCCCTGGCTGTGCCGCTGGTAGCAACGGTGGGCTTCTTTCTTCAGTTTCCCTTTCAGAAGCTGGTCGAGGCAGGCTATCGCGAGTCGGCGCAGAAAAATGCCCTGCTCATCGAGATCATCACGGGGCTTGAGGCCATCAAGATCAATCTGGTCAACGGCCACATGCAGCGCCGCTGGGAAAAGGTGGTGGGGCAGAGCGCCCGATCGGGTACCCGGGCCAAGGTGCTGGCGACCTTCTCCGTCAGTTTTTCCTCTTTTACGGCCCAGTTCGTCAGCGTGGCCCTCATCGTCTGGGGGGTTTATCTGATCGCCGCAGGGGAGCTGACCATGGGGGGGCTCATCGCCTGCAACATCCTGCTAGGGCGGGTCATGGCGCCTCTGGGCTCCATCGCGGCCATCCTGACACGGCTGCAGCAGTCCCGCATGGCTCTCAAGGCTCTCGACAGCCTGATGAAGCTGCCCTCGGAACATACGCAGGACTCCTCCCGCATGCGCCACACGGCTCTGGAGAACAGCCTGGCTTTCGAGGATGTGAGCTTCCATTACCCACAGACGGAGCATCTGGCCCTCTCGGGACTCTCCTTCAGCCTTACTCCCGGCGAGAAGGTAGGGATCATCGGCCGCATCGGTCACGGCAAGAGTACGCTGAGCAAACTGCTGCTGGGACTCTACCAGGCGCAGAAGGGGGCCGTGAAGGTCGGCGGGGTGGATGTGCGTCAGCTCGATATTGCGGATCTGCGCAGCAAGATCGGCTACGTGGCCCAGGATGCCAGCCTCTTTTACGGGTCGGTGCGTGACAACATTGGCATGGGACAGCCCTATGCCGATGATGCGGCCATTTTTCGAGCGGCGGAGCTGGCCGGTGTGACCGACTTCATCAAAGTACACCCCTCGGGCTTTGCCATGCAGGTGGGGGAGCGGGGGCAGAATCTTTCGGGCGGTCAGCGCCAGTGTGTGGCCCTGGCCCAGGTGCTGCTCAGGGATCCCGATATCCTGGTGCTGGATGAACCCACCAATGCCATGGACAACGCCACCGAGGCCCTTATCCGCAGGAATCTGAGCGAAATCTGCAAGGACAAGACCCTGTTGCTCATCACTCACCGCACCAGCATGCTCAGCATGGTGGACCGACTGATCGTGATGGATCGGGGGCGGGTGGTGGCCGACGGTCCCAAGCAGTCTGTGCTCGATGCCCTCAAAAACGACCGGCTTCGTACGGTGAAGCCCTAACGCGGCAGGAATTTAGTGATGATTCGTCGATTTCTCAGCGTTTTTCTCGGATGGATTTTTCCGCCCCTGCGGCAGAATCGCGCCGGGCTGAATGATCAGGATATCCACTTCATGAGCGAGGTGGACGAAGCGATTCACAACACCGGAAACGCCTTCGCCTATCTGCTCTCCCTGACGATTTTACTCTGTTTCGCTCTCCTTCTCTATTGGTCCGCCAAGGCGAGCCTCGACGAGGTGACCCGGGGGCTCGGGAAGTTCATACCCTCCCAGCGGGTGCAGGTGATTCAGAACCTGGAGGGGGGGATCCTGGAGGAGGTTCTGGTGATGGAGAACCAGATGGTCGAGAAGGGGGACGTGCTGCTGCGCATCAACAACTCCATGGCCACGAGTCAGTACCAGGATATATTGGGCAAGTCTTTGGAGTTCCGCGCGGCAATGCTCCGTCTGGAGGCCGAGAGTCGTGGCGCAACCCCCGATTTCTCAAGGCAGAAGGATCTGCCCAAAGCGGTCGTGCGGATGCAGAAGAATTTCTACCAGGCTCGTGCCAGTCAGCTGCGGGCAGAGCTGGATATTCTGGGCAGCCAGCTTGAGCAGAAACAGCAGGAGGTGGCCGAGATGGAGGGGCGCCTGCGCCAGCAGGAAAAAGGGCTGGAGCTGGCCCGCCGGCAGTTCGATATCGCCACCCCCCTTCGGGCCCAGGGGCTCTATGCCGAGACGGACTACCTGGGTCTGGAGCGCGATCTGTTGAGCATTCAGGGGGATATTGAGTCGCTGCGCATCGGCATTCCCAGGACCCGAAACGCCGAAGAGGAGATTCGTGGTCGAGCCAGTCAGAGGCGCGCCCAGTTTCGGGCCGAAGCGCTTGATGAGCTGAGCCGATTGGGTATCGAGCTCAAATCGATGGAGGAGACCCTCTCGGCGGGCAAAGACCGTGTCACCCGCACCGATGTACGCTCCCCCGTGCATGGCACCATCAAGCAGATCAAGATCAACACCATCGGCGGTGTGGTGCGCCCCGGTGAATCAATCATGGAAGTGGTGCCTCAGGACGAAACCCTGCTGCTCGAAGCCCACGTACGGCCTGCGGACATCGCCTTTCTCCATCCGGGGCAGGAGGCCATCATCAAGGTGACGGCCTATGATTTCGCCATCTACGGGGGACTGAAAGCCCGGGTGGAGCAGATCAGCGTCGATACCATCCAGAATGAGGAGGGGGAGAGCTTTTATCTTGTAAAACTGCGCACCGCCGAGCAGACGCTTTTGCATCGCGGCGCCAGCCTTCCCATCATCCCCGGCATGACCGCGACGGTCGAGATTCTGACCGGTCGCAAGACGGTGCTCGATTATCTGCTCAAACCGATTCTCAAGGCCAAGCAGAGCGCCCTGCGGGAGCGTTGATGCCAGGGTTTCTTGCTCTCTTCAGTGTTACCGCATCGCTCCTTCTGGCGCTGATGACGGCCCAGCCGGCTCTTTGCGGCGAGGCGCTGCCCGATATCGGGAGTATGCAGCTCTTCGGCACCCGTGAATTCAGGGGCCCCTTGCGCGCCCTAACGGGCTGGACCTCTCTCATCGACCGGGCAGCCGACCAGACGAGAGGTTTTGCCGCCTGCGATGGCGCCACGGCCGATTGTTCAGCGGCAGCCCTGAGCTGGCAGATGATGCTGGAGAGGGGGGGGCAGCTCCAGGGGGTGGATCGTCTGGTCTGGGTGAACCGGTTTTTCAACCGCTGGCCCTACCGGATGGATCTGGAGGTTTACGGCAAGTCGGACTACTGGGCCAGCCCGGAAGAGTTTCTGAGCTATTCCGGGGACTGTGAAGACTACAGCATCGCCAAGTATTTCGCTCTTCGCCAGCTGGGGGTGCCGCAGCAGCAACTGCGAATCGTGGTGCTTAAGGACGCGATTCGAAATATCGCTCACGCGGTGCTGGCTGTTGCTGAGAGCGACAAGATCTATATCCTCGACAATCTCTCGGAGCTGGTGCTGGAGGACCGTCGCTACGGTCACTACCAGCCCCAGTACTCCGTCAACGAACAGTACCGTTGGGCTCACATCCGTCCGGCGGGACAGCTGTATTTCAAGTAAGTTATGGAAATTAAAGGAGCTCTTTACATGGCGTCGCATTCCATTGACAGCATCGGGGGGCAGGACAGGCAGCAGGCAAAGGAAGCACGGGGGCGCATCCGCAAGGGGGTGGCTCTGGGGCTGATCGTGGTGCTGGCCTTCGTGGCCTTCGTAGGCGCCGGCCTTCTCTGGAGTCTGGAAAACCGCAGAACTCTGCTGCTGGAGGATCTGGAAAAACGACTGAACCTCATGGCCTCTGCCCGTTCCGAGCTGGTTCAGAGCTGGCTTTCCGGGCTGGTGCAGCAGGGGGACCGGGTGATTCAGTCCGATCTCTTTCGCCTCTATGCCGCCGAGGTGGACCTGCTGGACAAGGATTTCTCCCTGCTGGTGAGTTCCGGGCTGGGGCCTGCGCCTGAGGACGACCAGAGCCCTGTTGGCGCGCTGGCACGGCAGCTGCCCATGATGCGGGATCTGCTAGGCGAGTTCGTCCGCTATGCTGAATTCGAATCGGGGCGGCTCATCAACCGTTCGGGGCACTCCTACATTGCCACCGATGGTCAGATCCGTGCCCTTACCCGAGAGCAGCTGGTCTATGCCAAAGAGGCCCTGAGCCTGAATCGTCCGGTCTTTGCCCCCGGTTACCACCGGGGCTCGGGTTTTGTGCTCCCCATCTATCTGCCCATCGCGGCCCCCGAGGGGGAGGCTAGTGCGAATCAGGGCGCTGTGGCCGTGCTGCAGCTCACCCGCGTCATCTCAGGAAAGCTCTCGGAGTTTCTCAGCACGTCGGCCCTGGCGACCCGGGGAGCGCACACGAGAATTCTGCAGCGCGGCGCCGAGCGCTGGATGGAGCTGACCCCCTGGCTTCCCGGCTCCGTCAAGGAGGTGGCCGCTTTGAGTGGGCTTTCCGATGCGGGGCTGCTGCCCTTTGCCGAACGTGAAGGCGAGGCGCCGGGGCGAGGCGTTTTTTCGGTGGGCGTTGCCGTCCCCGGTATTGACTGGTGGGTGGTTCAGGAGGTGGGGGTTGCCGATGCCCTGGCCGAGCTGGCAAGCTTCCGCCGCTCAGCCATCGGCCTTTCGGCTCTGGCGCTCGTGTGCGGCGTACTTTTTCTGGGAGCGCTCTGGTGGCGTCTTGTAGGGCGGGAAAACCGCCAGCTTGCCGATCGTTTCAGACAGCTTGCCGCCCAGATTGACGAACAGCGCCGCCTGCTCGACAGCATCAACGGCAATCTGGTAGAATTTATCGGTCTGAAGGGAGTCGGCGGTCAGTACCGTTATGTCAATATCGCCTTTGCCGAAGCACTGGGGCGCAGCCCCGAGGAGATTACCGGACTCGATGACCAGAGCCTCTTCGGCTTTGATACGGCCCAGCGCCTGGAACTCTCGGACCAGCAGGTACGCAACACTCTGGCTGCCCTGACGACCGTTGAAAAGATTTATCTGCGCTCGCGCCCCCACGTTTTCCAGATCTCCAAGGTTCCCTTTCTGGGAGCCGATGGTCAGTTTGAGGGGGTGCTCTCCCTCTACCGGGATATCAGCCTGCTGGTTGAGACCCAGGAAAAAAGCGAAAAAACCCGTCGCCAGACCATCGAAGCTCTGGCCAAGACCATTGAGTTTACCGATCCCTATCTGGCGGGGCATTCAAGGCTCATGAGTCGTGTCGGCGGGGCTCTGGCCCATGAACTGGGGCTGAGCGATGCAGTGAGGGCAACGGTGGAGACCGCAGCCTATCTCTCACAGATCGGCAAGCTCTTTGTGGACAAGGAGCTGCTCACCAAGCCGGGAAGCCTGACGCTGCAGGAGAAGCAGACCATCGAAAAGCATGTAGAGCATGCAGGGCAGATTCTGGGGGAGATCGACTTCGAACTTCCCATTGCCGATGCGGTGGTCCAGATGAACGAATTGCTGGATGGCACCGGTTATCCCGCCGGGCTCAAGGGGGAGGCAATCTCCATGGAGGCCCGTATTCTGGCCGTTGCCAACGGTTTCTGCGCCATGGTGCGCCCCCGATCTTACCGTCCGGCCCGCCTGGTGCCTGAGGCTCTGCAGATTGTATCTGAGGCTTCAAGTCATTATGATGTACAGGTGACATCCGCTCTGGCGGCGCTGCTCGGCTCCCATGAAGGGGAGAAGCTCCTGCGCATGGACTAAAGGGCCGGGTGGGTTTTGAAAATTGAGAAAAGAAAAAGCCGCTTCAGGAGCGGCTTTTTTCGATAAGCGGCAAGGCCGCGGCTGTTGCGCTCTGGTCACTGACGCCGCCCCAGGAAAAGAGCAGCAGCCCTGCCCACAAAAGGGCACAAAAAAGCAGAAGAGTTCGTGTCATGGGGCGCACAATAGCAAAAGCTACTGGCGCAAAGAACAGGCCATGGCCGTGGAACATACCGAAGGGCCTCTGCTGCTGCTGGCCGGAGCGGGCTCGGGCAAGACCCGGGTTATCACCTGCCGCATCGCCTATCTGCTTGGGGTGAGAAAGGTCCCTTCCAAAAATATTCTGGCGGTCACCTTCACCAACAAGGCGGCCAAGGAGATGAAGGCGCGGGTCATCGAGCTGGTGGGAAAGAAGGGGGTCAAGGGGATGGTCATCGCCACCTTCCACTCCCTTTGTGTGCGGATTCTGAAAGAGGAGATAGAGCGCCTGGGGTACAAGGCGAACTTCTCCATCTACGGCACCTCCGACCAGCTCAGCATTATCCGCGACATCCTGCGGGAGCTGGATCTGGACGGCCAGAAGTTCGATCCCGACAACATCCTGTGGAAAATTTCCGATGCCAAAAACGCCCTCATCGAACCTAAGGATTACCGCGTCCGCTTTCATGAGGATGAGGAGTACATGGCCGCACAGGTCTATCCCAGGTATCAGAAGGCCCTGAAGGCCTACAATGCCATCGATTTCGACGATATCATCATGCTGGCGGTGAAGCTGCTGCGGGATTTTCCCGAGGTGCGCACGAAATTTCAGGATCGCTACCGCTACCTGATGGTGGACGAATATCAGGATACCAACGCAGCTCAGTACCGCCTGCTCTATCTTCTGGCCAGTGTCCGCAAGAATCTCTGCGTGGTCGGCGACGATGATCAGTCTATCTATGGCTGGCGGGGGGCGGATCTGGGCAATATCCTCAACTTCGAGAAGGATTACCCCGGCACCGCCGTGATCAAGCTGGAGCAGAACTACCGCTCCACCGGCAATATTCTAGGGGCGGCTAACGCCGTGATCAAGCACAACAAGAAGCGCAAGGAAAAGGCCCTCTGGACTGCCGGGGGCAGCGGCAGCCCCATCGAGTATCTGCGCTGCGATGACGGCGAGGACGAAGCCCGCATGGTGATGGAGCGTATTCACGGCACGCGCTACCGCGATAATCTGGAATACTCCGATTTCGCCATCCTCTACCGCACCAACATGCAGTCCCGCGCCTTCGAGGAGCAGCTGCGCTACGAGAATATCCCCTATGTGCTCATCGGCGGTCAGCAGTTTTTCGACCGCAAGGAGGTCAAGGATGCCGTGGCCTACCTCAAGGTGCTGGTCAATGAGAAGGACGAAGTGAATCTGCTGCGGATTCTCAACTACCCCAAACGGGGCATCGGCGAGACCACGGCGGATCGGCTCATTCGTCGTTCCTCCGATTCAGGTAGCGGTCTCTGGGAAGTTCTTAATTCCGAAGACAAGCTTCAGGATCTCCCCGACAGGGCCCGGGAGTCCATCGCCGTTTTCGTGGAAATGATGAACCGCTATCGGCGTCGCTTCTCTCAAAGGGACGCCCTTGCGGGGACGGTTCGTGATTTTTTCGAAGAAATCGGTCTGGAAAACGCCATTTACAAGGCCAACGACGATCCCAAAAAAGCCCGCCGTCAGGTGGAGAACCTGGAGGAGGTGGTCACCGCCGTGGATTCCTTCGAGGAGAGGGAGGACCATCCCGACCTGCCGGGCTTTCTGGAGAAGGTGTCGCTACTCGACGATCACAAGGACAACAGCCGCGACAAGGAGAAGAAACTGGCCAAAAATGCCGTCACCCTGATGAGTCTGCACTCGAGCAAGGGGCTGGAATTTCCTTACGTTTTCCGGATTTGCTGGATGAGAAGGGCAGTGAGGACGCTCCCGCCCCCAGTGCCGAAGCAGAACAGAAGTCGGCAAGCAGTTTTTTTGCCAACATGAGAAATAAACTAGGGCCGGACCAATAGGGGTAGCTTGCGGAAACGAGAAGAGACGATGATGGAGATCAGCTTCGATGGCGGCCTCTCGGTCAAAGCCGCGTTCAAGGGGTTTGTGGTTCACACCGATCAGCCGGTCAATGGCGGC
Source organism: Desulfuromonadales bacterium (assembly GCA_012974445.1). Taxonomy (GTDB): domain Bacteria; phylum Desulfobacterota; class Desulfuromonadia; order Desulfuromonadales; family JAAXQG01; genus JAAXQG01. The sequence continues at coordinate 1,912 of JAAXQG010000286.1, read as the reverse complement.
GGGGAGGGGGCGGCTCCCAGCCCCTTCGATCTTTTTCTCGCTTCGGTGGGAACCTGCGCGGGCTTTTTCGCGCTGCGCTTCTGCCAGCAGCGCAACCTCAGTATCGAGGGCCTTCGTCTCTGGCTTGAGGCTCAGCCCGGCACCACCAGGAAGCTGGATCGGGTACTGGTGAAAATCGCCCTTCCCGAGAATTTCCCCGAGAAATACCATGCCGCCCTGATCAAGGCCACCGATCAGTGCGCGGTAAAGCAGGCCATAGTCGACCCGCCGGTATTTGAAACCCTGCTGGTCTGAGGTGGCTCTAGATGGGGGGCACAACGAAGCCATCGGGCAGTTGCGTGGCCACCATTGTCGTCTCTTTTGTCAGGGCGTCGAGCAGTTCTTCGGCATCCCTTCGTCTTGAGGGGTGAAAGGCGATTTCGATCAGCGCCTCCCGGCTCTCAAGGGTACGCAGAAAGCAGAGGCTGTCGTAGCTCTCCAGAATAAAACGCAGGTACGCGATCTGTTTTCGATCAACGAGGAAGTGTCTTTTTTCAAAAACTTGGTTCGGGGCGCTGTGAAGGTCCATGGGGCTATCCTCAGTGTCAGAGGCTGTTTTTTGGGGTGGAGGCTGACTTAGTACTTGACGCCGAGCAGGTAAAACGTTATTTTGCCTAAACTTTTTTACTGGTAGTCAATAAAATGGTTATAGCGGTTCCAAAAGAGGTCAAGAATCAGGAGTTTCGGGTCGGTTTGACGCCGGAGGCCGTGCGTGCGCTTTGCGATGCGGGGCACCAGGTTCTCGTCGAGACGGGGGCTGGAACGGGCAGCGGCATCCAGGACGATGAATATCTCGGGGCCGGAGCTCAGCTTTGTGATACGGCGGCGCAAGTCTATGGCGAGGGGGATCTGATCGTCAAGGTCAAAGAGCCCGTCGCTCAGGAATACGCTTTGCTTCAGGGGGGCAAAACCCTCTTTACCTATCTGCACCTGGCCGCTGAACCGGCACTGGCAAAACGCCTGCTCGACTGCGGCATGACGGCCATGGCCTACGAGACGGTGCAACTCTCTGACGGTTCGCTGCCCCTTCTGATGCCCATGAGCCTGATTGCCGGTCGAATGGCACCTCAGGTCGGTGCCTTCTATCTGCAGCGCGAACAGGGCGGCCGCGGCGTGCTGCTCTCCGGGGCTCCGGGAGTCAGCCCCGGACGAGTGGTGATTCTGGGTGCCGGAACCGTCGGGGCCAATGCCGCCCGCATTGCCCTGGGAATGGGCGCCGACGTGCGACTGCTCGATATTAATCCCGCGCGTCTTGCGGAGTTGGACCAGCAGTACGGCGGTCGCATCCGAACCCTGATGGCGCACAGCACCAGTATCGAAGAACAGGTTCGTGGAGCGGATCTGCTTATCGGCGCGGTCCTGCTGCCCGGAGCCAGGGCTCCCGAACTGGTGAGTCGCGCCCTGGTAGGGCAGATGCAGCCCGGTAGCGTGATTGTGGATGTGGCGGTTGATCAGGGAGGCTGCGTAGCCACCTCAAAGCGCACCTACCACGATGCGCCGGTGTTCACTGAGCAGGGAGTTCTGCATTACGGCGTCGCCAATATGCCCGGCGCCGTCAGTCGCACCAGCACCTATGCCCTGACCAACAGCACCTTGCCCTATGTGCTGAAACTGGCCGCTGGAGTAGATCAGGCCATGGCCCTTGATCCCGCGCTGGCCAGAGGGCTCAATGTACGTGCCGGCAAGCTCTACAACAGGGCGGTGGCAGATTCCCTCGGACTTCCCTGCGCCCACTGGAAAGCCCCGTCCTCTCAAAAATAGACATGATTTCCGCGGATATCTTCTTTTACAGTCATCGAACCTCCTCCAAAAAGGCTGTAACCCCACATATGAAGATATCGTATCGCGATTCCCCGGGTTCCCCAACCCGGGG
>JAAXQG010000260.1 GCA_012974445.1 Desulfuromonadales bacterium | reverse complement strand
GCTGATTGAGATACATCCGATGATTCTGGATTTCATTGGAATAGAGCAGCACCGCCATGGCATCGCTTTGTCGATCTGCCATGGCTTTTTTCCGGTCTGTCTCTAGGGGGAGAATAGTCGTTTCGGTAGCGGCAATCTGCTCTTTGACCAGTTTAAGCTTATCGAGATCGCTCTGATGCGCGAGCTCAGCCAGCTTGATGCGGTTTCGGGTCTGCCTCACCTCTCTGTCGACCTTCTCCTGTATGACGGGAGTAACCTGAGAGGTCAGTTCCTTTAGAATCGATACGGCCTGTGCCGGGTCAGCACTCTCCACGGAGAGGGTCAACAAAGAGGTCCCCTTGGGGATATCAACCTTCAGTGTCGGATAGCTTGAGGGTGAAATATTCAACTTTGCGCGGATCGCCTCGTCATAGGCTCCTCCCAGTATCGTCACCTTGAGGGACTCAGGCGACTCCACCACTTTTTCGTCAATCACCTGTCCATTGGCATCAGAGATCGGACGCTTTCCGGGCTCAATGATGGTGGTCACCTTGTAAACCTTAGGAAGAGTCAGGCTGACTCCTACAGCAATCAAAGTAAATACGATAGTTGTCGATATGATTAGCATCTTGCGCCTTGAGAAAATCCTCAAGATATCGATCAGTTGAATCTCATCATTTTCCACCAAGTTACCCCCTTGAAATACAGCCGAGATATTAAATCGCAACCCAAATATTAAACGTAAACGATACCGCTTGAGTGAAGCTACCCCTCAAGCAAAGAAAAAATGTTATTTCCCAACAATGAAATCCGATACTTCCTTAAGAGTCGGAAAAACAGGCACTCGCTGCGCCGACATCTCAGATGACGACTGATGACCATAACCGGTCAAAACAAGCAGCGAAGAACAACCTGCTGCCTCTCCAGCCTCGATATCCGCGACCTTGTCCCCCACCATGAAGGACGAAGTGAGATCTATCTCATGCTCCGCTGCCGCCTCAAGGAGCATCCCGGGTTTCCCCTTACGACAATCACAGTCCCTGAGATACTCACCTGTTCCTTGAGTTGGATGATGCGGACAGATATAGAAACCATCTACAGAAGTACCATGCTTGGCGAGTTCGCCTTGCATGTGGCGATGCAGTAGCTCAACCTCCGCAATACCGAAGTACCCCCTTGCCACCCCGGACTGGTTCGTGACCACGATGACCAGAAAACCGGCGTCCTTGAGCCTCTTTATCGCCTCGGGGGCACCGGGGATGAATTCGAAGTCCTCGATGCGGTGGAGGTAGTCCTTCTCGACATTGATGGTCCCGTCCCGGTCGAGGAAAACCGCCCTGCGTGCGGATTTCCTGTGAGGAGTTAGGGGTGAGGGGTGAGGGGTCACTTCTCTCTCCCTTTCAGGGATTTGATCAATCCACCCAAAAGGGCGAAAATGCGTTCAACACGTTCCAGAACAAGGCGGTTTTCTGGCAAGTACTCCAGGTCATGGGCTAACAGAATCTGTGTTTCCAATTCACTCAAAGAACCCCGGGCAATCGACAGGAAATGAAGGAACTCCTTATTGCTTGTACGGGCAGCGCCTTCCGCAATATTACTCGGGACGGAAACTGCTGCTCGTCGCATTTGAGAGGTCAACGCATAGATTTCCTCACGGGGAAAGTTCTCAGTGGCCCGATAAATATCCTTAACCAAAGACATGGATTCTTGCCAGACCATCAGATCATGGTGTTTACGCCTCACCCCTCCCACCTCACTCTTCACGATATTGCGCCATGATCTTCTCAATGATGTTGGTGGTGGATTTGCCATCGACAAACTGAATGAGTTCGACCCGGCCGCCGTAGCTCTCGACGATATCCTTCCCTACAACCCCCTCGGGAGTGTAGTCGCCCCCCTTAACCAGGACTGTCGGTTTAAGAAGGCTAATCAATTCCAGCGGCGTATCTTCGTCGAAAAGCACCACATAGTCAATACAATCGAGGGCGGCCAGAATATGGGCCCTCTCCTCTTCGCCGATGAGGGGTCGTCTGGGGCCCTTGAGCCTGCGGATGGAATCATCGGAATTGAGCCCCAGCACCAGCAGATCGCCGAGCTGCCGGGCTTTTTGCAGATATTTCACATGCCCCACATGCAGCAGGTCAAAACAGCCGTTGGTGAAGACCACGGCTTTATCCCGCATGGCAGTTGAGTGCAGAACATCCTTGAGAGCGTGACGGTCCTTGATTTTGCGATCGAACCCTAGGCTTGCACCTGAGGCGGCCCTGAGTTCGTCGGCCCTGACCGTGGAGGTCCCCACCTTGGCCACCACAATGCCCGCCGCCATGTTGGCGAGCTTGCCCGCCTCTTCGAGGCAGAGCCCGTGAGCCAGACCGATGCCGAGATAGGAAAGAACCGTGTCTCCGGCCCCCGAAACATCGAAGACCTCCCGGGCCTGCGTGGGCAGGTGCAACTCGCTTCCGTCGGCCTTGAAGATGGACATCCCCTCTTCGCTGCGGGTCAGCACCAGGGCATCGAGCTCGAGCTCGGAGCGAAGCCTGTGGCCAGCCTCCAGCAAGCTCGGCTTATCGGTGATGGAGCAGCCGGCAGCCAGCTGGGCCTCCTTACGATTAGGGGTCAGCAGGGTCGCCCCCCTGTATTTAGTGAAGTCGCTGCCCTTGGGATCAACGAGAACGGGAAGACCTTTTTCGCGGCCGATACGGATAATTTCCTTCAGCACGGAGTCGGTGAGGACCCCTTTCTGGTAATCGGAGAGGAGTATGGCGTCAAAGTCCTGAACAACGGAGGTCACATGATCGATGACTCTCTGCTCGAGAGCTGCATCGATGGGCGTCGTGGTTTCCCGATCGATACGCAGGATCTGCTGATTGCTGGCCAGAACGCGGGTCTTGCGGCTGGTCTTACGGTTTTCAGCTTGCAAAATCCCCGAGGTATCGATGCCCTTGCGGGAGAGGATGGCGTTTATTCTTTCGCCGTCCTCGTCATCTCCCAGGACGCTGACCACCTGGACCTGAGCGCCGATATCTGCAAGATTGTTCAGCACGTTTCCCGCCCCGCCCAGACGCAGATCCTCGCGCCGTACATCGATGACCTGGACCGGGGCCTCAGGAGAGATACGGTCTGCGGCACCCCAGAGATACTCGTCCAGCATCAGGTCACCCACGACGAGAAACCGCAGAGAGCCGATGCCGGCGATGAGTTGATCGATATCCAATCTTTTCATTGCGTATTCCTGAGGATTTATAAATTATGTGCCTCTGCGTGGAATCGACTTTAATTCCTAACTCTCACGCCCGTTCGCTTCGCTCACTCAAGACGCAGAGTAAGCCAAAACCTTTTGTTCTGGTCTTCTCTGCGCGCTCTGCGCCTCTGCGTGAGACGGCCTTTGATTCTTTTTTCACGCCCGTTCGCTTTGCTCACTCGAGACGCAGAGTAAGCGTAAAGCCTTTGACAACCTTTTGTCTCTGTCTTTCTCTGCGTGCTCTGCGGCTCTGCGTGAGACTGACTTTGACCTACTTGTTCTCACGCCCGTTCGCTTCGCTCACTCAAGACGCAGAGTAAGCGTAAAGCCCCTGTTTCTGTCTTTCTCTGCGAGCTCTGCGCCTCTGCGTGAGACGCCCTTTGATTCTTTTTTTCACGCCCGATCGCTTCGCTCACTGGAGATGCAGAGTTAGCATCAAAGGAATCACACATTATTTACCACCCTTGAAATCCCGTCCTTGAGCAAGTTTTCGTTGAAATTGATCAGTAAACCCAGGGTTTTCTTTGACAGCTTGAGATATGTCAAGAGCTGCTTGAAGTGGACGGATTTGACCTTTTCAACTGATTTAAGTTCGACAACAATCAATCCTTCAACAAGGAGGTCGATCCGAAATCCCTGGTTGTTTATTTCTTCCCCACGGTAAACGACAGGTATAGGCACCTCAGTTTGAACAACGAGCCCCTGAAACCTGAGTTCCATCGCAAGACAGTCCTGATAGACAGACTCGAGCAGTCCTGGCCCAAGCTCCCTATGAACAGCTATAGCCGCACTGATAATTTCAGAAGAGAGGGAATTGATGTTCATCAAATATGTCCCCTGACAACCTTTTGTCTCAGTCTTTCTCTGCGTGCTCTGCGGCTCTGCGTGAGTCTGACTTTGACCCTACCTGTTCTCACGCCCGTTCGCTTAGCTCACTCGAGACGCAGAGTAAGCGTAAAGCCTTTGACAACCTTTTGTCTCTGTCTTTCTCTGCGAGCTCTGCGCCTCTGCGTGAGACTGACTTTGACCTACTTGTTCTCACGCCCGTTCGCTTCGCTCACTCGAGACGCAGAGTGAGCCAAAACCTTTTGTTCTGGTTTTCTCTGCGTGCTCTGCGGCTCTGCGTGAGACGGCCTTTGACCTACCGGTTCTCACGCCCGTTCGCTTAGCTCACTTGAGACGCAGAGTAGGCGTAAAACCCACTGTTTCTGTCTTTCTCTGCGAGCTCTGCGCCTCTGCGTGAGGCTGACTTTGACCTACTTGTTCTCACGCCCGTTCGCTGCACTCACTCGAGACGCAGAGTAAGAAAAACCCCAATATTCATGCCTCTCTCTGCGGGCTCTGCGACTCTGCGTCAGAGGGCCTTCCTCGGGGTGCTAGGTGCGCATGCGTTCGAGAATCGCCGTGGCCAGCAGGGGGATGTTGATTTCATGATGCCCCGTGATGCTGTAGCCCTTGCCGCTGCCGCTGGTGGGGCGCTTGACCACGTTCTGCAAGGGGCGATAGTGCTGGATCATGTCGAAATTGGCGGTGGTGAAGTTCTCTACCCGATGGCCCAGATTCTGGGCGATGGACAGGGCTTTGAGGAAGACCTCGGGCAGCAGCACGGCGGAGCCCACATTGAGCCAGACGCCGCCTGAGAGATCGGTGACCACGGAGGCCAGAAGACGAAAATCCCGAAAGCTCATCTCACCGGTGACGGCTCCGTCGGCCTGGGGATGCTGATGGATGATGTCGGTGCCCAGGGCCACATGAACGGTGACGGGGATCCCCTTCTCCACGCAAGTAGCCAGCAGGCTGTGCTGACGGCAGGGGTGCTGCTGCTCGATGATCCAGCGGCCGATGGCCTCTCCGAACCCCAGCCCTTTCTCCAGCCCTGCCTTCAGTGCCTGATTCATGCCTCCGCCGGTCTCCTCGGAGAAGCCGAAATCACCGGACTGCAGCACAGCTCCCACATCCTCGGAGGTTGCGCCCACCAGGGAAACCTCGAAATCATGAATGGAGGCCGATCCGTTCATGGCCACGGCCGTGATAAGCCCTTCGTCGATGAGCTTTTTAAGAACCGGCTGGAGGCCGCACTTGATGACGTGCCCCCCCATGGCCAGAACCACAGGGCGCCCCGCTTTTCTGGCCTTAACGACGGCGTCGACCACGGCGTGAAGACTTTCCGCGCCCAGCAGGGGGGGAAGCCCGTCGAAGAACTCGAGAAAAGATCCCCCCGCCCTGGGGGGCGGGGGGAAATGATCCTGAACATTAACCTTGTTGTCGCGGCCTTTGACCGAGTAGGTGCGCACGCCGGAGAGATCAATGGGTTCGTACTTTTTCATGGACAGTTAAAGCCTATTCCCACTCGATGGTCGCCGGGGGTTTACTGGAGACATCGTACACGACCCGGTTGATCCCCTTGACCTCGTTGATGATCCGGCCGCTGATGTGAGCCAGCACGTCGTAAGGCATGGGATACCATCCGGCGGTCATGAAATCCTTGGTCTCCACGGCCCGCAGCGCCACCACAAACTCGTAGGTGCGACCATCCCCCATGACCCCGACGCTCTTGACGGGGAGAAAGACGGTGAAGGCCTGGCTGATCTTGTCGTAATGCCCGGTGCGGTAGAGTTCCTCAATGTAGATGGCATCGGCCCGCCGCAGGATATCGGCGTATTCCTTCTTGACCTCCCCCAGAATGCGCACCCCGAGCCCCGGTCCGGGGAAGGGATGGCGATAGACCATCTTGTGGGGCAGTCCCAGCTCGTCGCCGACGGCCCGAACTTCATCCTTGAACAGCTCACGCAGGGGCTCGAGCAGCTTGAGGGTCATGTAATCGGGCAGACCGCCCACATTGTGGTGGCTCTTGATGTTTTGCGCCTTGCCGGTCTTGGCACCGGCCGACTCGATGACGTCGGGATAGATGGTCCCCTGGGCCAGCCACCTGGCGTCGGTGAGCTTGGCAGCCTGTTCCTCAAAAATATCGACAAACAGGTTTCCGATGATCTTGCGCTTTTTCTCAGGGTCGGCCTCACCGGACAAGCCCGTGAGGAAACGGTCCTCGGCGTCCACCCGGATCACCTTGACGCCCATGTTCTCGGCGAAGGTGGCCATAACCTGATCCCCCTCACCCAGGCGCAGCAGTCCGTTGTCGACGAAGACGCAGGTAAGCTGATCACCGATAGCGCGGTAAATCAGCGCCGCCGCCACCGAGGAGTCCACTCCGCCGGAAAGCCCCAGGATCACCCGATCGGTTCCCACCTGCTCCTTAATACGCGAGACGGCATCCTCGATGATATGCCCCGGGGTCCAGCTGCCGCTGCAGCCGCAGATATGACGGACGAAGTTTTCGATGAGCTGCTCACCCTGTACGGTGTGATTCACCTCGGGGTGGAACTGTACGCCGTAGAGATTGCGTGCGCTGTGCTGAATGGCGCAGACCGGAGCGTTCTCTGTGCGCCCCACCACCTCGAAGCCTTCAGGCATTTTTTCGACGTGATCGCCATGACTCATCCAGACCGAACTCTTGCCTTCGGCGAAAAAGCCGTCGAAAAGAGAAGCGGGAGTCCCGCAGGCGTGCAGCTCGGCATAACCGTATTCCCGCTTACCGGCAGCAACCACTTCGCCGCCGAAATGACGACTCATCAGCTGCATGCCGTAGCAGATCCCCAGCACCGGAACTTCCAGTTCAAAGAGCTCCTCCTCGACAGCCGGAGCGCCCTGCTCGTACACGGAGGTGGGGCCGCCCGAGAGGATGATCCCCGTCGGGCCGAAGGCCTTGATGTCCTCAAGGCTCATATCGAAGGGATGGAGCTCGCAAAAAACATGCGTCTCCCGCACCCGGCGCGCGATGAGCTGGCTGTACTGGGACCCGAAATCAAGAATCAGGATTCGCTCCTGATGAATATCAGCGCTCATTTATTTACAACCTCTTTTTTAGTTGGGGCGCTCAAGGCGGTAGTTGGGTGCCTCGTGGGTGATGGACACGTCATGAACGTGAGACTCCCGAAGCCCGGCATTGGTGATGCGCACAAATTTCGCCTTCTCTGCGAGATCCTGCAGGGTGCGGCAGCCGCAATACCCCATACCGGCACGCAGGCCCCCCATGAGCTGGTGGATGTTAGCCGAAAGGGTCCCCCGGTAGGGAACGCGCCCCTCGATCCCCTCGGGAACCAGTTTGCCCTCGCTCTGAACGTCCGATTGGAAGTAGCGGTCCTTGCTGCCCTTCTTCATGGCGCCGATACTGCCCATGCCCCGGTATGACTTATAGGTCCGCCCCTGATAGAGAATGGTTTCTCCCGGCGCCTCTTCGGTGCCGGCAAAGAGAGAGCCGATCATGATCATGTCGGCCCCGGCGGCGATAGCCTTGGGGATATCTCCGGAGTATTTGATTCCACCGTCGGCGATCATGGGGATTCCGGCGGCCTTGGTAATGCGGGCCACATCGGAGATGGCGGTGATCTGAGGAACGCCGACTCCGGCAACGATGCGGGTGGTGCAGATGGATCCGGGACCGATTCCGACCTTGACGGCATCCACGCCGGCA
>JAAXQG010000111.1 GCA_012974445.1 Desulfuromonadales bacterium | reverse complement strand
GCCCAGATGATCTACAACGGCTTCTGGTTCAGCCCCGAGCGCGAAGCCATTCAGGCCCTCATCGACCAGACCCAGTGCTGCGTCAACGGCATCGCACGCATCAAGCTCTACAAGGGACACTGCCGGGTCGTCGGCCGCGAAAGCGCCACCGACAGCCTCTTCAACCCCGAGTTCGCCACCTTCGAGGCCGACGAGGTCTACAACCAGGCCGATGCAGAAGGGTTCATCAAGCTCAACGCCCTGCGCCTGCGCATCCGAAGTATGATGAAGGCCAACCGGAAGTAAGCTGGTTCTGCGGGGGCGGTCCCAAGCGGCCGCTTCCGTTTTTTGCTCTGCCTACACCCAGGACAGATCCGCGATGGAATTTACAAAACAGCCTATCAAGACCTCGGTGGTCGCCTGCATCATCGACACGCAGGATCGGGTGCTGCTCACCCGGCGCTGCATCGCCCCCTTCTGCGGCCAGTGGGTCATGCCCGGAGGCAAGATCGATCAGGGCGAATCGATCCTCAAGGCGCTTCACCGCGAGGTGATGGAAGAGGTGGGCATCGAAGTCCGTGTAGACGGACTGATAGACGTGTTTGAACACATCGGCGTTGGCGAACGAGGCGATCACTTCATCATCCTCTACTACCGGGCCCACCCCTTGAGTTTCGAACTGGTCCCCAACGGTGACGAGGTCACCGAAGCCCTCTGGGTCGATCACCATAAGCTACCCGGCTACAGCCTGCCCCCGGGCACCCGTCACATCCTGTCCAAGCTATTTCCGGATTTGGGATGGGGACAGGGGGCCCCTCCGATTCGCAGCGCCGAAGAAGAACTTCCCGGCGGGCAGCCCCTGCCCCCGGCCTGAAGGGGACGCAGACATGTTTCGCATTGTCGAAAAAGAGCTGCGGGTCGAATTCCCCCGCGGCCATCATCTGCACAGCCTTATCGCCCAGATCCCCAACTGCCTGGGCGACGCCGGAGCGGCCTGCCGCATAGCGGACCCCGATGCGAACTGGCAGCAGATCCACTCGGTACTGAAGCTGGTCAGCGATGCGCCGGGCAACCTGAAAAAACTTCATTTCCTCTTCTTTCCCGAGGCCTCCCTGCCCTCGCGCCACCTCGGCGATGCCCTGGAAATCGTAGGGGAAGGATTCGCCCCCAACAGCATCACCGCCTTCGGCGTCGATCACCTGAGCCTCGGGGACTTTTGCAAAGTGCTGCAACGGTACCGGCAGGACAACGAAGAGCTGCTCGCCTCGGTGCTCGAAGACATGGACGCCGGAGCGCCCGAGTCCATACCGGTTAACTGGTGCGCCATCGCGGTAAAGGAATCCGACGGCAAGCTGCGGGTCTTCATAGAGGCCAAGAGCCACCCTTTCGTGGGGGAAGAGACCATCAACCCCTCGCACGACCTCTACCGTGGGAAGGTCTTCCCGCTGTTTCGCTGCCTCTCCACCGGCTTCAACTTCATGTGCCTGATTTGCTTCGATTACGTCTACCGCGACCTCTACCAGTCAAATATCAGTGAAGTCATTGAAAAGGCCAACGAGCTGTTTTTCAGCACCCGACAGCGCCTCGATCTGCTGGCCGTTCTGGAGTGCAACCCCAAGCCGGAACACCCCGCTTTTCGGGATGTGCTCAACGGCTTTTACGGCGAATACCTCTCCTACACTCCCGGCGTTCGCGACAGCGTCACCCTCTTTTGCAACAGCTCTTCCGAGACAAGCGGAGGCTGGGTGAAGAAAGAGCACCGTTTCGGCGCAAGTTCGGTAATCATGCACAGGGGGCATAAGGTAGCTCATTCGAGCCTCAGGGAATTTTCCGTTGACGACTTCGGCGGCCTGCCGGTGTGTCGGTTGCGCTTCGGCGAGGCCACCCGGCTCTATTATTTCAACCTTCCCCTGTTTCACGAATTGGACCCCCGCACCACCCGTGTGCCGCTGAAGATCCACAGTATCTTCGCCCCCACGGACGAGGGAGGCTGGGCGCCGGTGGACTGGGAGAATTGAGTTGTGATAAAAGACCCTCTCTGGGCTTTTGGCGGTACATCCATGGGTATTTTCATCAGACACGCGGGCGGCTTGCCCGCTTAACTATTTTAACGGGAGAAATAAACCAATGATCGAAAAACTCTGGGGCGGACGCTTCAACCAGCCCACGGACAAATTTGTGGAAGAATTCACCGCCTCTATCGAATTCGACCAGCGCATGTACCGCTACGACATTCAGGGCTCCATCGCCCATGCTCAGATGCTGGCGCGCCAGGAGATCATCCCGCTTGAGGACAGCGAGAAGATCGTTGCCGGGCTCCAAAGCATCCTGGCCGACATCGAAGCGGGCAACTTCGAGTTCAACGTCTCTCTCGAAGACATTCACATGAACATCGAGGCGCGGCTCACCGAGCGCATCGGACCCGTGGGCGGCAAGCTGCACACCGGCCGCTCCCGCAACGACCAGGTGGCCCTCGATGTGCGCCTGTACCTGCGCGACGAGATCAAGACCATCCTCGGCTTTCTCGACCAGCTGCAGGAAGCCTTCCTCGGCCAGGCCGACTCCAATCTCGAAACCATCATGCCCGGCTACACCCACCTGCAGACGGCCCAGCCCATCCTCTTCGCCCATCACATGCTGGCCTACTACGAAATGGCCAAACGCGACGCGAGCCGCATGCGGGACGTACTTACGCGCATGAACCAGATGCCGCTGGGGGCCGGGGCCCTGGCCGGAACCACCTTCCCCATCGACCGGGAGTGGGTCGCCGAGCAGCTTGGCTTCGACGGCGTCACCCGCAACAGCTTAGATTCCGTCTCGGACCGCGACTTCGCCATCGAATTCTGCGCGTCGTCCTCCATCCTGATGATGCACCTGTCGCGCCTGGCTGAAGAGCTGATCCTCTGGTCCAGCGCCGACTTCAAGTTCATCAGTCTCACCGACGCCTTCTGCACCGGCAGCTCCATCATGCCCCAGAAGAAAAACCCTGACGTGCCCGAACTGGTACGCGGCAAGACGGGGCGGGTCTACGGCAACCTGATCAGCCTGCTTACCCTGATGAAGGCACTGCCCCTTGCCTACAACAAGGACATGCAGGAAGACAAGGAGCCCCTCTTCGACACCATCGACACGGTCAAGGGCAGCCTCAAGATCTTCGCCGACATGATCGCCCAGATGAGCGTACGCGAAGCCAACATGCGCGGCGCGGCAAGCCGGGGTTACTCCACCGCTACCGATGTAGCCGACTACCTGGTTCGCAAGGGACTGCCCTTTCGTCAGGCACACGAGGTGGTGGGCAAGACCGTGGGTTACTGCGAGAAAACCGGCAAAGACATCCCCGAGCTTTCCATGGAGGAGTTCGCCCAGTTCTCCCCCGACATTGATGAAGATATCTACGACTTCGTCACTCTTGAAGCCTCGGTCAACGCTAGAGTCGCCACCGGCGGCACCGCACGAAGCGCCGTGGTTCGGGAAATCGCCCGGGCACGGGCCGAGCGCAAAGGGTAAGGGATCTCTGTCGTACCACCGCAGCCGTAGGGTGGATTAAGCGCAGCGAATCCACCGGAGTGAACAGTCCAAATGGTGGATTCGTCGCTTGCACTCCTTAATCCACCCTACAAGATCTTTTAGATTTCCATACCGCATCCGGCCCCCGCGGCATCGGCCGCAACAGATTCCAGATGCGGCCCAACAACTTCACCGATGGAGACATTCCCGATGTACCGCCTGCTCATCCTGCTCCTGCTCAGCCTCCCCCTGCTTTGCGCCTGCGGCAAAAAAAGCCCCGTGCGTCCGCTGGAGAAGCCGGTGCCCCAGGCCCCCCGAGAGCTCTCCCTGGAGCAGAAGGGGGATGACTTCATCCTTGCCTGGAAGCGTCCCGCAGCCAACAGGGACGGCAGCGCACTGGACGAGTCCATGGTTTTTCTCGTCTCCCGGATGGATTACGATCCGGCCGAGGCCTGTCCCGAATGCCGCGATCTCTCCCGACTCATCGCCCGGATCGATTCGGAATACCCCCGGCAGGTCAGGGTGGAGGGAGATCGTTATTTCCTGCGTGATACGGGGCTTGAGCCTGACCGCGGCTACCGCTATCGCATTGAAGCCGTCGGCAAGGAAGGGGTTCCCGGAGATTCAGCTCGGGTAGAGGCGCGTTTCCACATTCCCCCTTCCCCGCCGCTGATGCTCACGGCCAAATCTCTCGACCGGCAGGTCCGCCTGAGCTGGGAAGCGCCAGCCCAGCTCCCCGAAGGCGCCCGCATCGCTGGATATAATCTCTATCGCAGACTCAAGCAGAGTGCCTTTGCCCTTCGCCCCCTGAACGGGGCGGTGCTTGAGAGTACGACCTACGACGACTTCGCCGTGGAGAATGAAACCATCTATCACTATGAGCTCCGTGCGCTCTACCATCTGGGCGATGAACTGGTGGAAAGCCCCCCTTCCGAATCCGCTGCGGCACGCCCTTCGTCCCCCTCTCAGTAGCTTTGACTTCAGGGGTGAGATTATGTTACCAATTTACTTTTTCAAGATTCAGCACGGCTTGCAGCTGACATCTAGGATTCATTGATAAATCAACCAGTTCGGGGAAAGCACCAGGAGGAAAAACTATGTTCAAGGGATCCATGGTCGCCATCGTCACCCCCTTCTCCAACGAGGGGACCTTTGACGAAGAGCGCTACCGCCAGCTCATCGAATTCCAGATCGAAAACGGCACCGATGTCATCGTGCCCTGCGGCACCACCGGCGAGTCGGCCACCGTCGATGTGGCGGAACACGCCCGCATCATCGAGGTCTGTATCGATCAGGTGAAAAAACGCGTCCCCGTAGTCGCCGGAACCGGTGCCAACGCCACCGCCGAAGCCATAGAGCTCTCCAAGAAAGCCAAGAAAATGGGCGCCGACGGCGTGCTGCTGGTCTGCCCCTACTACAACAAGCCCTCCCAGGAAGGCGTATACCGCCACTACAAGGCCATCGCCGAGGCGGTCGCCCTGCCCCAGATTCTCTACAACGTGCCCGGCCGCACCGGCATCAACATGAGTGCCGCCACCACCTGCCGCCTGGCCGAGATCGATAACATCGTGGCCATCAAAGAGGCCTCGGGAGACCTGATCCAGGTCAGCGAGATCATCGCTAACGCCGGGGACAAGATCGACGTCATCTCCGGCGACGACTTCCTCACCTTCCCCATGATGGCCTGCGGCGCCGTCGGAGTCATCTCCGTTTCAGCCAACATCGTCCCAGCCCAGGTCAAGGCCATGGTTCAGGCCACCTTCGACGGCCGCTACGACGATGCCCGCAAGCTTCACCTGGATCTGCTTGACCTGCACAGCGCCATGTTCATCGAGGCCAACCCCGTACCGGTGAAGACCTCCCTTTCGCTCATGGGCAAGATCGATGCAGGCGTGCGTCTGCCCCTGGTCGAGATGACTCAGGGCAATCTCGACACCCTCAAAAATGTGCTTACCAAGCACGCACTGATTTAAGAGGCTTCAAACCATGATCAGAATCGCAGTCATCGGAGCCGCCGGTCGCATGGGCGGCCGCATCATCACCGCCATCGCCGAGGCCGAAGGGGTTTGCCTCGGCGCAGCCATTGAGCGCCCCGGCACTGCCGCCGTGGGTCAGGATGCCGGACTGACCGCCGGATGCGGCAAACTGGATATCCCCATCGTGGACAGCCTGGAAGAGGGGCTCAAGAGCGCAGACCTGCTCATCGACTTCACCTTCCCGGAGGTGACCCTGGCCAACGTCGAGGTTTGCCGCCGCATGGGCAAGGCCATCGTCATCGGCTCCACCGGCTTCACCCCCGAGCAGCGCGATCAGGTCAGGGCGGCAGCCACAGAGATCCCCGTGGTGCTGGCCCCCAACATGGCCGTGGGCGTCAACCTTTGCTTCAAGATCCTCAAGGACGTGGCCAAGACCCTCGGCGACGACTTCGATGTGGAGATCGTGGAGCTGCATCACAACAAGAAGAAGGATTCCCCTTCCGGCACCGCCGTGCGCATGGGCGAGGTGGTGGCCGACGCCTTAGGGCGTGACTACAACAAGGTCGCCAACTATCACCGCGAAGGCATGTGCGGCGAGCGCTCGAAGGAAGAGATCGGCATGCAGACCGTGCGCGGCGGCGATATCGTCGGCGAGCACACCGTCTATTTCATCGGCATGGGTGAGCGCATCGAAATCAGCCACCGCGCCATGAGCCGCGACATGTTCGCCCGGGGCGCCGTGCGGGCCTCCCTCTGGCTCGGCGACAAGGAGCCCGGCTTCTTCGACATGCAGGATGTACTCGGGCTCAAGTAACCCGGCCGCTTTCTTCGATTAGAGGAACGAACTATGAAAAAGACCGTTGTATTTCTCCTGCTCGGCGCTCTGGTCTTTATCGCAGGGTGTGAGACTACCAAGGGGCTCGGGAAGGATCTTAAGAAGGCCGGAGGCTGGATCGAGGAGAAGGCGGGGCAGTAAGGAAAGGTCAATTCTTTTCCAAGCCCCTCCCCCTTTCGTAAAGCCGAGGGAGGGCGTTTTCATCCGGGAACAAGGGGGCGACTGTCTGAGCGCAGCGAGTTCCAGCCCCCGCCGGATGAAAATGTCCGACCGAGGGAACCCGAAGGGCGAACGGACGGGGTGGCCTTCTTTTGGTTACTTTTCTTGGCCACGCAAGAAAAGTGACTCGCCCGGAGGGGCGATCCCCTCCAATATCAGACATTCAAAGGCAAGGTCCAAGGGTTGCGCCCCTTGAGGCGCCCTACTTTCTTTGCTCGCCCAAAAGAAAGTAGGCAAAGAAACGGCGCCCCATCGACTTGCCCGCTTAAGCGGGTCCCCTCCGCTTCGCCGCCGATTTGAGCGCGAAGGAGAACTCGCTTCGCTCAGACATCCTTCGCTTCCTCCTCAAATCGACGGCTTCGCTCCGGCGGCGTCGAAAGGGGGAAAAGCGGAAAAATCATTTACTTAACTTTCATCCAAGGAGCAAGCATCCATGGCACGTCTGAACGACAACTACCTCAAACTCAAGGCAGGCTACCTCTTCCCCGAGATCGGCCGCCGGGTCAACGAATTCACCAGCGCCAACCCCGAAGCCAAGATCATCCGCCTTGGCATCGGCGATGTTACCAAGCCACTGGTTCCTGCCGTACTCAAGGCATTCCATGACGGCGTTGATGATCTCGCTAAAGGCGCGAGCTTTCACGGCTACGGCCCCGAGCAGGGCTACAGCTGGCTCATCGACACCATCATTGAGAAGGCCTATAAGCCCCTGGGCGTCGAGCTGAAAACCTCCGAGGTCTTCATCTCCGACGGCTCCAAGTGCGACTGCTCCAACATCCTCGACATCTTCGACAACTCCAATGTCGTTGCCATCGGCGATCCCGTCTACCCCGTGTACAACGACACCAACGTCATGGTGGGGCGCACCGGCGAGGCCGACGAGAAGGGCTATTACGAGAACATCGTCTACATGCCCTACACGGCGGCGAACAACTTCTCCCCCGAGTTCCCGAAGGAGAAGGTCGATATCATCTACCTCTGCTTCCCCAACAACCCCACCGGTACCGTTGCGACCAAAGAGCAGCTCAAGGGCTGGGTCGATTACGCCATCGCTAACGACGCCGTCATCTTCTTCGACGCCGCCTACGAGGCCTTCATCACCGAGCCCGGCATCCCCCACTCCATCTACGAGATCGAGGGTGCCGAAAAATGCGCCATCGAGTTTCGCAGCTTCTCCAAGACCGCTGGCTTCACCGGCGTGCGTTGCGGCCTCACCGTGGTTCCTGAGACCGTTATGGCCGCAACCAAGGACGGCGAGAAGGTTTCCCTCAACAAGTTGTGGAACCGCCGCCAGTCCACCAAATT
>JAAXQG010000263.1 GCA_012974445.1 Desulfuromonadales bacterium | reverse complement strand
AGATGTGTATAAGAGACAGATGCAGCGACGAAGAGGTGGTGGTGGCGCATAACTGGGACGAAATCCGGCGCTGCATGTGGAACTATGTCGGCATTGTCCGCTCCAACCGGCGCCTTGTGCGCGCCCTGAAACGCTTACGGATGATTTCCGAGGAAATTGAAGACTACTACTGGGACTTCTTCGTCACCTCCGACATGATCGAACTGCGCAATATAGCCACAGTGGCCGAACTCATCGTCCGCAGCGCCCTCGACCGCCAGGAGAGCCGGGGGCTTCATTACACCATCGACTACCCGGAGACGGACGACGAGAACTGGCGTCGCGACACCTTGCAGCGCAGGACGCACTCGAGAAGGGAATCGAAGTGACTGAGGATATCGAATCAATCCGCGAGCGTATCGACGCCATCGACCGAGATCTGCTCAAGATCTTCAACGAACGAGCGTCGCTGGCCCTGGCCATCGGTGAAATCAAGAAAAGAGAAGGGCTCGCCATCTATGACCCGTCGCGGGAGAAGCGAATCTTCGAGAAGATGCAGGGCCTCAACCCCGGCCCCCTGGACGACGGCGCCATTGTCCGACTTTTCGAACGGGTGATCGATGAATCTCGCAGCCTCGAACGAATTCGCACCAAGGGAGACTGACCCATGCTCGTCATCATGAGAAAAGATGCCCTGGACAACCAGCTTGAGAAGGTCAAGCAGTACCTGACCGATCGGGACTTCGACTTTCATCAGTCCACCGGCGCCAATCGCACCATCATCGGAGTCATCGGTGCAACCCATAGCTTTTCCAGCCTTGAACTCGAGGCGCTGCCCGGCGTCCACCGCGTCTACCGGATCCCCGAAGACGACTGATGCTGCCCAGACGGCAACCCATAAACATTAAAAAAGGGACGCCCGCAAGGACGTCCCTTTTTTAATGTTTATCTGTGGTGCGGCCGAGAATTCCCGTCAGCCGACGACCTGAGTCTTGGTAAATACCGCACGAAGGGCGATCCCCTGCGCTTCGATGTTCTCCCGAGCACCTTCCTCCCGATCGACCAGGGTGACGATCCCCACAACTTCAAGCCCTTCGCTGCGGGCGCGCTCGACAGCCTTCAGGGAGGATCCTCCGGTGGTGGTGACGTCTTCGACGATGACCACGCGGGATCCCGGGGGGAGATTCTTTCTTCCCTCGAGCCATTGCCCCGTGCCATGCCCCTTAGGCTCCTTGCGGATAATGAAGGCGGCTGTTTCCTGCCCATCGAGAAAGGCAGCGATAGAGGTTGCGGTGGCAATGGGATCGGCCCCCAGAGTCAGCCCCCCCACACCGTGAATGGGCCCCTCGAACTGCTTGACTTCCTCCCAGAACGCCTGACCGACGAGCAGCCCTCCCCGGCCATGCAGAGCGGTCTGTTTTCCGTCAAAATAAAACGTGCTCTTACGCCCCGAAGCAAGGGTAACCTCGCGCTCCTCATAGGAGAGCTCGCGGATAATCTGCATCAATTCAGTACGATCACTCATCAAAAAACCTCCTCAGGTCATTTCAGTTCGGCCCAGGATATCCGGGGCCCGGAACTCAAGGCGAGGGCCGTTATTTTTTGCAATTCAATCGGGGAAATTTCACCGGGTACTGCCCGCTGAAGCAGGCGTCGCAGAAGGTAGTTTCCCCCATGGAACATTTGGTGGATTTGAGCAGTCCCTCACGAGAGATGTACCCCAGAGTATCCGATGTGACATAGCGGTTGATTTCCTCGATGGTATGGGAGGAAGCAATCAGTTCATTGCGCGTCGGAGTGTCGATGCCGTAATAGCAGGGATAGCTGGTCGGAGGGCTGGAGATACGAACATGGACTTCGCTGGCTCCGGCGTTACGGATCATTTTGATGATTTTGCGAGCAGTGGTTCCGCGAACGATGGAGTCATCGATCACCACGACCTTCTTGCCAGCGATCACCTCACGAATTGGGTTGAGCTTAATCTTGACCCCAAAGTGACGTATGGACTGCTGCGGCTCGATAAAGGTACGTCCCACATAGTGGTTACGGATCAATCCGAGCTCGAAGGGAATCCCCGACTCCTCGGCGTAGCCGAGAGCCGAAGGGACACCCGAGTCAGGAATAGGGATGACGATATCGGCATCAACCGCATGTTCCCTGGCCAGCTGGCGACCAAATTCCTTGCGAACCTGGTAGACCTGGCGGCCAAAAATGGTGCTGTCGGGGCGGGCAAAATAGACATGCTCAAAAATGCAGGGGGTGGCAGTGCGTTTCTCGAAGGGGTGGTAACTTTTCAGACCATCCTTATCCACCACGATCATCTCGCCCGGCTCGATCTCACGGACAAACTCCGCCTCGATCAAATCCAGAGCACAGCTCTCCGAAGCCACCACGTAGGCACCGTCCAGAGATCCCAGCACAAGCGGACGAAATCCGTTGGGGTCCCGGACTGCTACCATACGGGTCTCGGTAAGAAAAGCCAGGCTGTACGCACCCATAACTTCCTTCAACGCCTCGGTGATGCGATCGGGGAGCGTTTCGCACTCGGCGCGAGCCAGCAGATGGATGATGACTTCAGTATCGGCAATGGTGGAAAAGATGGAACCGCGCTTCTCAAGATCGCTACGGAGTTCGGGAGCGTTGACCAGGTTGCCATTGTGGGCCACGGCGATACTACCGCGATGGTAGTCCACCAGGATGGGCTGACAGTTTTTGATATCCGTCCCCCCGGCGGTGGAGTAACGGACATGTCCGATGGCGTTTCGGCCCGGGAGCTTCTCGAAGACCGAATCATTCTTGAAAACGTCAGCCACAAGCCCAATTCCGCGATGGCGATTGAGCTTGACTCCGTCAGAGGCGACAATGCCGCAGCTTTCCTGACCTCGATGCTGGAGGGCGTAGAGGCCAAGATAGGTGAGGTTTGCTGCCTCGGGATGATCGAAAATACCAAAGACTCCGCATTCGTCGTTAAACTTATCGAACATGTGCTTGGTAACTCCTGGAAGGTGGTGAGGGGAAAGCTCTCACAGACACCGAAAAACATCGATGCGGGCTGAGCTTAGCACAGCCCTGAGACTCAAAGATAGTGGGGCTAAACCAGCTCCTCGCGCAGGAAACGGATGGCGTTCTGATACAACAGAAGCCCCATGCCCTCCTCGGGAAGATCCTCCCGGGTCCAGCGGGGATGGTGGGTTCTGTGAACGTAAGCCTCGGGATGAGGCATCAACCCGAAAACCCTGCCGGTCTCATCACAGAGACCTGCGATGGCGTTGGTGGATCCGTTGGGGTTGAGCGGATATTCCTGCGTGGGCTCGGCGTAATCGGGTCCAGAGTATTTCAGGCAGCTCAGGTGACGGCTTTCGATGGCTTCGAGCACCTCGTCGCATGAAGTCACGAACTTGCCCTCACCATGTCGAACCGGGAGATAGATCCCCTCGAGTCCGCGGGTAAAAACACAGGGAGATGCGGGATCAACCTTCAGATAGGTCCATCGGTCCACAAATCGCCCCCCGTCATTATGAGTCAGGGTTGCGCTCTGCTGAAGGGAGCCGCCAAGGGCTGGAAGATAACCCATTTTCACCAGCAACTGAAAGCCGTTGCAGACCCCCATTACCAGTTTTCCGGCTGCTACGAAGCTCTCTATCTGCTGGGCAACGCTGCCCTGCCCGCCCTGAATACGAGCATGAAGCAGACGGTTCGCTCCGGCCTTGGCGCTGCCTAAGTCGTCGCCGTCAAGAAAACCACCGGCAAGATTCAGGAAATGGTAATCGGAAAGAGAGACCGCGCCGCTCAGCAGCTCGGAAATATGTACGATATCGGCTACATCAGCACCGGCGACGCGACAGGCATGAGCCACCTCGCGCTCGCAATTGGTACCGTTTCCCGAAATGACAATCGCCCTGATTTCTTTCATGGTCTTCACAGCTCCCTCAAAGGCGCCTGCCACGCCTGCTTCAATTGATCGTTAGAGCACTGGATGAGGACTTTGCCGTTAAGTCCCCGTACCACAACGTCTTTTGACTCAACAACTTCTCCGATCAAGGAGAGACTTTGACCTGCAAAGAGAGCCTCGAATGCCGCACTGTTTTCAGCGCCTACGGTCACCAGCAGTCGACTGGCCGACTCGGAGAAGAGAATACGATTGGCGCCGAGATCCCCTTCAGTTGCCACCTTGGCGAGATCTACATCCACACCGAAACCACCTGAGAAAGCCTTCTCCGCCAGAGAGACGGCGAGTCCACCATCGGAGAGATCGTGGCAGGAGCGAACCAGTCGCTGGGACTGGGCAAGGTTCAACGCACGGTAGCGTGCCATGGCACTTTGTGCATCGACTTTTGGAACGTTGGCGCCCAGCTCCCCTTTAAGGGCGTAGTATTCCGATCCGCCCAGTTCATCAAAGGTCGTACCCAGCAGATAAATCAGATCACCCGGTTTTTTTACATCCATGGAGATAGCCAGACGGGCATCCTCCATTTTTCCGATAACAGAGAAAAGCACCGTCGGAGGGATGGAAATTTTGGTATTGCCGATCTGGTAGTCATTTTTCATGGAGTCCTTCCCTGAAATCAGGGGAACTCCGAAGGCCACGCAGTAGTCGTAAAGCGCCTTGTTGGCCCGAACCAGCTGGGCGGCCTTGTATTCTCCATCAGGGGTTTTCTCGCTCTTGACGGGATCACACCAGCAGAAATTGTCCAGTCCGGCCACATGCTCGATGTTACCGCCGACAGAGACAAAGTTACGCAACCCCTCATCGATGGCGCAAGCCATCATGTGATAGGTGTCGATATCGCTGAAATTGGGGCAGATACCGTGGGAAACCACCACCGCCTCGAAAGAGTCGAGCAGAGGGCGGAAAACAGCGGCATCGGAAGGCCCGTCGTTGGCCACACCCACCATCGGCTTAATGACGGTTCCGGCCTGAACCTCGTGGTCGTAACGACGCACGACGCTTTCCTTGGAACAGATATCGAGGCGCCCCAGCAGGGCCTTGAGATCATCGTCAAAGCGCTCGCAAGCTGGCAGCTCTGGCTCCGTAAGGACCCTGGGCTCCCAGCGGGCGGGAATCACCATCTGGGGAACACCCTCGTGGATAAACTCCATTTCCAGATAGCAGACCGTCTTACCCTCGTAGAGGCACCGGAAATAGCCGGAGTCGGTGAAGGTTCCCAGATCGGTGGCCTCCACATCCATCTCCCGGGCCAGAGAGATAAACTCGTCCAGCTTCGCCGGGGGAACGGCCATGGTCATACGCTCCTGAGCCTCGGAGATGAGAATCTCCCAAGGCTGCAGGCCGGGATACTTAAGCGGTGCCCGATCAAGATGCAGCTCAAACCCTCCCGTATCCTCGGCCATCTCGCCCACCGAAGAAGAGAGTCCACCGGCCCCGTTGTCGGTGAGGGAATTATAGAGCCCGCGGTCCCGGGCGATGATGAGAAAATCAAACATCTTGCGCTGGGTGATGGGATCGCCGATCTGAACCGCCGTGACCGGGGACCCCTCGTGGAGCTCCTCGGAGGAGAAGGTGGCGCCGTGAATACCGTCCTTGCCGATGCGCCCTCCGGCCATCACGATGTGATCGCCGACCTGGACCTTCTTCTCGTGACTGGGCTTGCCATGGAGCTTTGCCGGCATGATCGCCGCCGTCCCGCAGTAAACAAGGGGCTTGCCCGCAAAGCGATCGTCAAAGACGAGGGATCCGTTGATGGTGGGAACCCCACTCTTGTTTCCGCCATGCTCCACCCCCTCGACAACCCCTTCGAAAATCCGGCGGGGGTGCAAAAGGCGCTGGGGCAGCGGCTTATCGTAGAAAGGGGAAGCGAAACAGAACACATCGGTATTGAAGATCAGACGCGCCCCCATGCCGGTGGCAACACCATCACGGTTTACGCCGACGATTCCGGTCAAGGCTCCGCCATAGGGGTCGAGGGCGCTGGGGGAATTATGGGTCTCCACCTTGAAGACCAGACTCCAATCATCGTTGAAGCGGATGACTCCGGCATTGTCCTTGAAGACCGAGAGACAGAAATCATCCTCCCCCTTGGCCTTGCGGATAACACTAGTCGCTCCGACAATATAGGTCTTAAAGATCGAATCAATGACTTCCTGCTTGCCATTTTCATCCATATATTCGATGCGGGCGGAGAAAATCTTATGCTTGCAGTGCTCGCTCCAGGTCTGGGCCAGAGCCTCAAGCTCAACATCGGTAAGCTGCGCGCCAAGGCCGACCTTCTCCCGGCGAGCGATAACTTCAGGATCCCGAACGTAAGCCTGAAGAGTAAGCATCTCTTCAAGATTCAAAGCCAGCATGCCATCGCGACTGATCTGAAGCAGCGCCTCATCGGAGACGGCCAGATTCATCTCCTGCACGCAGGGGACGCTGTCAGCGGATACGCGGGGAATGGTTACGGCAACACCGGTTTCAGGATCCAGCTCATCGCTCCCCAGAATGATCCAGCGCTGAATCAGCGCATTGGCGAGGAAATCCCGAGTAATGAGCTCGGCCTGGTCCTTGTCGATCTTGCCTTTGAGAAGGTACTGAACGGAGGTGTAGACCCCTTCGCCTCCGGCAAAGGGACGCCCGGTCTGGTACTGAATCGCCTCCCGGGCAGTACGCCCCACATTGTCCGTGACGCCGGGACGGTACCCGACCTCAACGAGCATATCAAAATCCTGAGCCAGGGGCCGATTGATGGCGGACTCCTGAATCACAGGGTCACAGAAGGGCCCAGCCGCAGCGGCCTCAACCTCAGCGTCACTCAGCTTCGCATCAACGGTATAAACGTCCAGTGTCCGCACGGACTCAAGCTCGATTCCCATGTGCTGAGAGAGCTCTTTCTGAATCCGTTCCCCACGGGCGTCAACGACACCCTCCTTGAGGCCAACAACGATTCTCCAGGCCATAGATTCTCCTTATTTAGGTTCTGTAGACCCTACTTTAGGTGCGACATTCATGCGCCGCCCCCCTGTTTATTTAACACACGACTATAAAAACAAAAAAACAAGATGGATATTCTCAGGTGATGAAACAGGCGCTAGGCTCGTCCTGTGTTCCCACAACCAGCCTGGGCTCACAAGGAGTCTCGGCATCGAGGACCCTGCGGGCGATGCTTTCGGCCAGAGCCGGGCAATTGTTAGTTTCACTCAGGTGAGCGAGAAAAACAGCTTCCAGCCCGGGCCAGAGCAGTTGCTCCAATAATGCGGCAGAAGCCTCGTTGGAGAGGTGACCGTGCTGACTTTTAACTCGCTGTTTGAGAACCCAGGGATAGGGCCCATCCCTCAGCATCAGTTCGTCATGGTTCGACTCAATAATCAGCACACGACACTGACGAAGCCTCTGGGAAACCAGTCGCGTAGCAATCCCCAGGTCGGTGGCAATACCGACACGCCCCTCTTCGGAGCAGATCACAAAGCCGCACTGGGCTACATCATGGGTCAGAGAAAAGGTCTCAACCCTGATCGCACCTATCTCCAGTGTCTCTCCGCAGCGAAAATGATTCAGCTGACTCAACACCCCGAGCCTGGGCATCGCCTCAAAGGTTTCGCGCTGCATAAAAACAGCAAGACCGTGGCGACGGGCCATAGGTCCGACGCCACGGCCATGATCCGTATGTTCGTGACTGACGAGTATCGCGCTGAGACTGTCCGGGCAGACATCAATCAATGCAAGCCGGCGAGCAATTTCACGCGCCGAAAGCCCGGCGTCGATCAGCAGGCGAACACCGTCAGATTCAACAAAAATTGCATTTCCCTTGCTGCCACTGGCCAGCAGACATACCCTCATCGCAACAATCTCCTGGCCCCTCGTCGAGGCGAAGTCTTTATATACTGTCTCTTATACACATCT
>JAAXQG010000264.1 GCA_012974445.1 Desulfuromonadales bacterium | reverse complement strand
AAAGGGGTCAGGTCTCAACCGAAGACATTTTCAATCTCGCCTCCACCTCTTCAAACAACTTACGTAATGTTTCGTCCTTTTCGCAGGTAATCCTCATTCTACGGCTGGCCTGTGTTATTGCCGCATCGCTTAGCCCAAACCGCGCGCCTATTTCCCGCAGCCCTTTACCACGTCATTCTGCGAGGCAACGCCGGTGATCCCGTCTTCTTCGATGAGGCCGACCGCTGTCGCTTCTATCTGCTGCTCCAGGAAGGGTCGGCACGGTTCGGTTTTCGCGCCCATGCCTTCTGCTGCATGACCAACCACATCCATCTCGCCCTGCAAGTCGGCGACATCCCTCTGTCACGGATAATGCAGAATCTTTCCCTGCGTTATACCGCGTGGGTTAATCGCCGCCGTCGACGGACCGGACACGTCTTTCAAGGCCGTTACAAGGCTCTTCTCGTCGATGCCGACAGCTATCTGCTCGAACTGGTGCGCTACATTCATCTCAATCCGGTCCGAAGTCCCGGGGTCAAGTCTTGAAAAATCACTTTTTTCAACTACAGTTCCCCAATGACACGTCCCTTACGTATCGAATATCCAGGCGCTGTTTATCATGTTACCTCTCGGGGCAATGCCCGGGGGGATATCTTCGGTGATGACAGTGATCGGGATCAGTTCCTCAGGGTTCTGGGGCAGGTGGTGAAGCGTTTTAACTGGCTGTGTCACGCTTATTGTCTCATGGACAACCACTATCATCTGCTGATTGAAACACCGGAAGCAAACCTGTCTGCCGGGATGCGCCAGGTAGGCGGAGTCTACACCCAGGCCTTCAATCGGAACCATCATCGGGACGGCCATCTTTTCAAGGGGCGGTTCAAGTCAATTTTGGTTGAGAAGGAGAGTCATCTTCTGGAGCTGTGCCGTTATGTTGTTCTCAATCCGGTTCGAGCGAAGATGGTGACGCAGCCAGAGCGATATCGATGGAGCAGTTACCCTGCAACGATTGGATTGGCGGAGCTTCCGAATTTTCTGACCGCGAGCTGGATTCTCCAGAATTTTCATCCCGTGCTTGTGGCTGCAAGGCGACGGTATTGCCAGTTCGTTCAGGATGGAATCGGCATGGTGCAATCCCCCTGGGATTCACTTACCGGGCAGGTCTTTCTTGGATCGGATCCATTCGTTGAACGGGCACAGGTGCTGAGCTCTATTTCGGAAGAATGCTCTGAGGTCCCTAGAATCCAGCGATGCGCCAGTCGCCCGTCTCTTGAGCAGCTTTTTGCCAGCGGCGATGATTTGCCGAAGGGGGAGCGGAATCAGCGCATTGAACTGGCGCACGAACGTCATGGCTACAGACTCATTGAGATCGCGCGTGCTCTCGGTCTTCACTACACGACGATCAGCAAGGTGATCAACAGGGAGAAAAACTGATTTTTCAAGACTTGCCCCCTGTATCTGGTTGAATTTCATATATAACCACTTGTGAGATCTGAAACGAAGAAGCTCCAGATCTAGCCGGGACTGTTAAATGCCCGGCGGCGCTGTTGCGCGTAGAGAACCAGGATTGCCGCGCTGCTGAACAGAGTAAAGAAGCCGCCTGCCAGCATAAGAGCAGTCCCCCAATCGGTGCGAGCTCCTACCCAGCCCATGACTGGAAAGAGCGCAGCGAACAGTACATAGACCAGAAACATTCGCACCGACAGTACCGTGGCGCGGACATCGGAGCTGGTGTGATCGTTGATGTAGTTTTTCAGGATCGGGGTTGCCAGCCCCCGGCAGCAGTAGAACAGGAACAGCAGGGCGATCGCTGCGTATTGAGAGCTGTAAGCGAGAGCGAAAAAACTCAGCGAGACGACCAGGCCGATCCCGGTCATGAAGCTCAGTCGGTCGACCTTCCGCTCCACGCGGTAGGCATAACTAGAAAACAGCGCGGCGCTCAGGTTCAATGCGCTCCAGAAGAAACCAAGCTCAGCCACCGAGGATTG
Source organism: Desulfuromonadales bacterium (assembly GCA_012974445.1). GTDB lineage: Bacteria > Desulfobacterota > Desulfuromonadia > Desulfuromonadales > JAAXQG01 > JAAXQG01. The sequence goes on along the minus strand of JAAXQG010000264.1, from coordinate 5,971 downwards.
CAGGGTTTCCTGATGCCAGTAGGGAATTGCCTTGGCCATGGTGTAGGTTCCAGCGCCGATCAACGCCGAATAGAAAACCAGCAGCAACAGTTTGTGGTCGAGCAGCAGCGAGCGTTTCAGGTTCGGTAGCAGGTTGAAGGAACGATCCTTGCGGCACCCCTCTGCTTCATCCCTTTCCGGTTCGACCAGGGTCAGCGCCGCCGGTACGGCGATCAGCGCCACCGCCGCCTGGGCGATAAACGGATAGCGCAGACTCGCAGCCGCCAACAGACCGCCCAACAGGGCTCCCGCCGTCTCCATGAAACTGCCGAAAGCGATCACTCTCCCCTCGTATTTCGCATAGTCCTTCTCCTTCTTCATTGCTGCCAGAGTTTCATAGAGCAGGGCCGAATCCGATCCGGAGATCATGCTCTGACCGATGCCGAGAGCAATCAGCGCGAGCAGAAAACCGGAGAAGCTGAAGGACAACGAGTAGATGACATAGCCGAACACACCGAACAGAGCGCCGATGATCAGGGCCTTTTTGCGGCCTATGGCGTCGGCCAGATAGCCGGAGGGGATCTCCAGAAAGATGATCGACAGCGCATGGATCGCCGCCAGCAGACCGTAGCTGCTCTTGTCGACACCGTTAGCCCCCAGGAACAACGGCAGGTAGGGAGTGGTCAGCATTAACCAGCGGGAGGTTTTAATCAGGTAGATCTTGGTGATATTCTGTTCGATCTTGTTCATGACAACAGCGATCTGGTATGGGGGTGAAGACTTTTCTTTACTGGTCAGGCAACTGCTGCAGAGGATACTTTGAGCGGAAAGTTATAGGTTGATTCTAGTGGGAGATCAAGGTTTTTTGGGCAGTTGGTTGTACCGGACCCAATTCCCGGCTACGGGGTCAAGTCATGAAAAATCACTTTTTTAAACTACAGTTCCCCAATGACACATCCCTTGCGTATCGAATATCCAGGCGCTGTTTATCATGTCACCTTCCGGGGCAACCACCTCCAGAATATCTTTGTCGCCGCCGAGGAGCGAAGGTCGCGACCTAGCATTCTCGCTCAAACTGTCCGCCGGTATAATTGGCCCTTCCATGCCTGCTGCCTGACGGGCAGTCGCTGCCAGCTGATTATCGCAAAGTTGTTCCCGGAGGTCTCCATTCAACGTTCTGACCCGACTATTTCTCCCAGAGGGTACGGTTTAGCTTTTCACCGTTTTTCTTGTGAAATACCTCCTTGACGACCATCGGTTGGCCACCGACGTCCTTGACGTAATAATCTACGTCATAAACATCGCCACCGTACTTGAAGTCAGCGCAGGAGACGTAGGTATCACCCTTTTGTTTAACGCCCTCATGCAGGTAATCGAAACTGGTTTTGACCCCCTCGATATCGTAGGTTCCGCCTCCGCTGGCAAGTTTGACCTGGATATAGGAGTCCATGGTGTTTTGAATGGCGATTTTCTCCTTTTGGCTCGGTGCGCTCATGCCTGCGCAGCCTGCCATTAGGACAAGGAAAAGGCTGAGTACTAATCCCCAGATGCGGGGGAGCCAATAGCTTCTTGAGAGTGCTGACATTGATCTTCTCCCTTCGGTGGGGAACGCATATCGAAGATGCTTCCGGCCTGTTTTTCAAGTATAGCTGAAGGCTGCGGGGTGAGCGGGAAAAGGGACGGGCCTGGGCTTAGGGGCCGTTCTTGAAAAATCATTTTTTTCAACTACAGTTCCCCAATGACACGTCCCTTACGCATCGAATATCCAGGTGCTGTTTATCATGTCACCTCTCGGGGCAATGCCCGGGGGGATATCTTCGGCGATGACTTGCCGATGGTTGAGCGGAATCAGCGCATTGAACTGGCGCACGAGCGTCATGGCTACAGACTTATCGAGATCGCGCAGGCCCTCAGCCTTCACTACACGACGATCAGCAAGGTGATCAACAGGAAGAGAAACTGATTTTTCAAGACTTGACCCCGCTCTGCTTACTCAAGACTATGACCCCGATCTGCTTACTTATTCTTGGAGGTATCATGAAATTCACAGGCGTCAATCATCTGGCTATGGCTACCGGGGATATGGATGGAACCATCCGTTTCTGGCGAGATCTTCTGGGAATGCGCATGATCGCAGGGGTAGGGGAGCCGGGGTTCAGGCATTATTTCTTCGAGATCGCCCCCAATGATCTGATTGCGTTTTTTGAGTGGGAGGATGTCGAAGCGGTGCCTCCCAAGATTCATGGTGCTCCGGTGAAGGGGCCCTTCATCTTCGATCATGTCTCATTCGGTGTCGAAAACAGTGAAGATCTTTGGGAACTCAAGGATAAGCTGGAAGCGGCCGGGTTTCCCTGTACGGGTGTGAAGGACCACGGCTTTATACATTCAATTTACGCCCATGATCCCAACGGTATCCCCATCGAGTTCAGTTGGCCGGTGGAGGGAATCGACATCCATCGAACGCCGATCATGGCCGATGCGGCACCTAGTGTGATGGCTAAAGAGGGTGCCGAACCGGTGCCGGGCCGCTGGCCGGACGTGACCCACCCGACGGAGCAGAAAGACAAGAAGCTGGTGAAAGCTGTGGGGAGTGAGCTTTATCATTGTTTGAAGGAAGACTCTTGCGATTAGAGCTCTGGCCTTTGATGGGAATTTGCGCACGTTGCAGGGGCAAGTCTTTAAAAATCACTTTTCCACCTACCGTTTCCAAATAACTCGTCTTTTACGCATAGTTCTGTGAGAGGGGTGAGGCGGGCCTGATAGCTCAGCTCACCCCCTCTCGATCAGAAAGGTTACGTCAGGGAACCTGGATCTTGCGCAGCGCTTCCGCCGCAGCGGCTGTGGTGACGGGTAGTTCCCCTTCATCCAGCGCGCTGACGAGGGCTGGGACGGATCGGGCGGCTGCCGGTCCCATCTCCCCCAGAATGCGTGCGGCCATGTAGTAGGAGAGCCCTTCGCCATCTCGGAGGACAGATTCGAGCGCGTCCAGGGGCTTGTCCTGGCGGCCGAGCATCACGAGGGCGCAGGTTGCCGCCGCCTTGAGCTCCGGGTTGGTTGCGGTGACGAGTCGGTTGAGCAGCGCCGAGAATGCCGGGGAGCCTTCGGCGTCCCTTCCCAGAATGAAGAGACTCAATTCCCTGAGATTGCGCTGCGCTTCGGGATCGGCGGCCAGCTTGAGCAGCGGCGTCCTGTCTGTCGATTCTTTCAGGCCGCTTTGCGCCAGCGTCAGGAGGGAGTAGAACCGCAGGTCCTGCTTCTCATCGCGGTTGACGGCTACCCGGATTAGAGCGGCAGCGGCAAAGCGAGCTTTTTTGCCGAGATTTTTCAGGCTCCCGATGGCTCGGGTGCGAACATGGACGTTGTGGCTGCCCAGATCGCGATCGAGCACGACGAGCCCCCGCTCATCGTCGCCGAGGGCGGTAACGGCCTCGGCGGCGGGGATGCGCACATGGCGACTATCCTCCTGCATCAGGGGCTCGATGGCCGGCAGGGCGCCTTGGGCCCGGGGCCCGATGAGGGTGAGCGCCTTGAGCGCGTAGGCGATGTCCCAGCCCCTGCCGGTCTGAAGGGTGATCGTCAGAGATTCGATCATCGCGGGGGAATCCAGGGCGGCTTCGGACAGCAGCCGAAGGGCCAGTTGACTGACTTTGGACTCGCCCTCGCGCCAGACTCCCTCCAGGCGCTGCCGGGCGCCGGACTCCGGGCGCTGGGCAAAGGCTTCCACCAACTGGAACATGTCGTCCCTGTCCCAGGAGTCGATGGAGGCGGCCAGCGCCTTGCCGGCATTTTCCCTCTGCAACTCGCTCGGGCTCAGAAGCGTCTCCAGCAGCAAGGGGTAGGCCGGAGCCCCCATCCTGCCAAGGGCCTCAAGAGCGACGGTGCGGACCTCTTCATTGGGATCTTCGAGGGCCCGGAGCAGCCCGTCAATAGCCGCTTCGGCAATGGGGGCGAGGCGCAAGAGCCCGTAGGCCGCACTGCTGCGGATCTCGGGATTCTTGTGTGCCAGGGCTTTTTCCAGGGGGGCGATTCCCTGATGCCCCAGTTCGGTCAGGCGGGTCAGGGACTCTTCGCGAATATTCGCTTCGGGGGACTCTAAGCCCTTGAGCAGTGATCGGACCTGCGGGCTTTGCTGGGTGCTCAGGCATCCCGCCAGGGCGCAGAGCAGCCCGAGGGCTGTCAGGGTCTTGAGAAGAAAGGTCGGGGCAAGCATTGATCCGTATTCCTTTCGCTTGTCAGTAATCGAAGCAGTTGTTGTAAGGGACGGTTTCGAGTCGGCCATCGGGATAGAACCGGTTCCATTTCCACCCCTTCTTGACGCAGAAGTAGCCCGCGCTGAATTCTTCCAGGATGCGGCGGTACGGTTCGTCGTCCAGAACTCGGCAGCTGCTGTCGACGATCAGGTATCCCTCTGCGGTCTTGAGCGCCTGCATCGAGTTGCCATTTTTGGTCGTGTATTTCACGTCACTCCACGGCTCGCCAAAGAGGGTGCCGTCGCGAAAAATCAGGTTTTCCTTCCCGTCGCGGCGCGCCATCACGCATTCTCTCCCGTCTCTGAAATGAAAGAGCGCATCGAACCAGAGCTCGCTGAGTAGCCGGGGGCTCGGGCTGTTGACCTCGAGCAGGTTCTCCCTGTCGTCGCGCTCCAGGCGAAGGAATCCCCCTCCGTCGTAATTGGTGGTCTCCACCGGGGCGTCGAGCAGCGCGGTGCCTTCGAGGTCCAAGAGCACATGGCCCCTTGCTCCCTTGAGTGCTCCGATCAGAACCCGCCCCTTCGACTCGATGTAGTAAAAGCGCAGGTCGTTGATTGGTTTGCGCTCCGCGCCGAGAAAATTCATGCCGCCGGACTTGAAGCGTGCAAGGTGGGTGAACTGGTGCATGAGGGGCTGGCTTCGGTCTACCGGTTCGATACTGGCGAACCACTCGGAGCTGGCGATGGCTCCGCTGCGGTCGATGCTGTTCACCCCTTGAGAGGTCACGATAACGGCAAAGCCGTTTTCAAAGGGACGGGCATCTTTGAACCACTGGTCGCTGAGCAGATTTCCTGTGGCATCGACAAAGTTGGACAGCTCATCTCGCCGGATCTGCGCGAACCCTTCGCACATGGAGCCGATCCAGTCGACCCCCTGCGCCAGCAGCAGCTCCCCCGCCGGACTCAGCAGGTTGAAGTCGCCGTCCTGCGTCTTGACGATGGCCACCCCCTGATCGAAGGGGAAGGCCTCGGGAAAGGGCCCCGCCAGATGGGTCAGCTCCGTGTCGAAGTAGTGCCAGCCGAGTTCGTCCTGGGCCAGCACTCTGCCCTCGGAAGGGAGCTTGGCTGTGATGAAGCGTTTGCCTCCGACCCAGTGCTGCGCCTTGTTCATGTAGATCTGGCTGGTCCTGTCGGTCAAAACGGCAAGCCCCTCGCGGTAGTCGGAGAGGACTCTCCAGCCTTTGGAAATAGGGACTTCGTAGACGGAGCTGCCGTCGGGGCGAATGAAATAGGAATCGCCCCCCTCCCAGGCGTGGGCGAGCCCGTCGCTGAAGTCCGCGATGCCGAAGTAGGCCGTCAGGGGGGTCTCATTTAGGATCTTTCCTTCGGCCGAGAGGATGTGGATGCCCTCCTGCGACTGGACCCAGGCCAGCCCTTCATTCATGTTGCCCGCTGCGCTGAACCAGCGATCGGCAAGGATGCTCCCCGGCAGATCGAAAAATGCGTACTCCGGCCCATCTTCTCCGCGCCGGACGGCCCGGCCGATCCCTTCCTGCATGGGCTGGAACTCCAGAACGTCTTCGCCCAAGAGCAACTCCCCCTGGCGGTCGAGCAGGTTGCGCCCCGTACTTCTCTCCACCACGAAGAAGGGGCCGTAGGGGATGAGTTCGTCGAGGAACTGGGGGGCGGCAATCAGATTGCCGTCCGGCCCCTCCAGCCCCCAGAGCCAGGGGGAACTCATCTTGTCGGTTCGCAGCAGCACATACCCCTCACCGAGGTTTTTGTCGGGGTGGGGATAGGGGG
>JAAXQG010000261.1 GCA_012974445.1 Desulfuromonadales bacterium | reverse complement strand
TTGACTTTTGACCTGAGTCAAAAATATAGTGGCTATTGCACGCGCATTATTTTCCATCTGATCTGAAGACTTAAGGAGGGACTTTTTCATCGCAATCCGATCAGGAAACGATGCCAATCTTTAGCATTGTACCTGTAAGCGGAGCTCATTCTTGCCGGTGCTTCCGGCGAAAGGAACGACGATGAGTCAAAGTCCGAAACCTGTCGATCGCAACACAAGCCTCAGCCATGCCACGAACGCCCACAACGAACTCGGACCCAGAATATTTCTCGGAGGTATTTTCCTCTCGGCCTTGGCCGGCTTCATCGATGTCACCCTCATCAATGCCCTTCAAACACCTGTAAGTCACCTGACCGGAAGCGTTGCCAAGATGAGCATCAGTCTCACAGAGGCGCGACTGAGCGACTTTCAGCAAATCTTTCTGGTCGTGGCCTCGTTTCTGGCAGGCACGATCATCTCATCGGCCGTTCTGGGTAAACTCTCCGGCAAAAAGACGGCAAACTTCGGCCTCATGCTCTTTATTCAAGGGTTCATCCTCGGGTTGGCCGCAGCGGATTTAAGCCGCGGAGGACATGCCGGGCTGCTCTTGGCTGCCCTGGCTTGCGGCATTCAAAATGCTATGTCTCACGCTTACTGCGGCCTCTCACTTAAAACCACCCATGTCACCGGTATGATCACCGACATCGGCATTTTGCTGGGCAACTGGATCCGGGACCGTCAAAGCGACCTGCGCAAACTGGCCCTGCTTACCGCGCTGATTCTGGGCTTCGTTTTCGGTGGGAGCTGCGCTGCGATGATCTACAGTCAATACAGACTCGACGCTCTGTGGCTTGCGTCCTTTTCAAGCGCCACCATCGGATTCTCCTACTGGCTCTACCGCTTTGCCCAGCACTCTCATGTACGCCCCTTTGTCTGCATCGACAACCCTCAGTGTCCCTACCCCTCTGTGCACTCACAACTCCAAATAGCGCGGTTCCTTCCAGCCTGACAAAATCAAGGGGCGGCCCCAGGCTCATCGCCGGGGCCGCCCCTTGGTTTTCGTTTTCGTATGAGTTTTCCTTACCAGTTATTCAATCGAAGCGCACCTCGGCCTCAGGAGGCTCGAGATCCTCGGGATAGGAATTCAGGGGAAAAGGTTTCTCGTTTTCATTCAGAGTCGCGTATCTGAGGATTTTGTAGGAATAGACCGTCACCCGGTTACAGAAGGTCCTGACAAGCTCACTGTGTCTCCGGGTGGCGAAAAGATGAACATACTGATACAAAAGCGCAACCTGCAGCACCAGGCGAACCACCTCAAAGACCAGCAGAAAAAAGAGGCTGAAGACAAATCTCAGGGCAATACTCAGGCGACTGGGCAGGCTGTCCCCCCCATCGCGCACCGCAAAACCTTCTGTCATATCCGGAGCCTCAGACTCCTGCGCCGCTGATGCGGCTGAATCCGATTCTGGAATCACGGCAGAGCCCCCCTTTTCGGTAGATCGAATCACCCACCGCCCCGACTCCTTGGACGCCCCGGCAATGGCGCCTGTTCGCAACAGATCCCTCAGGGGCTCTCCCGGCTTTGAGGAATCGTCAATAAGCAGCCCCGCCTCATCGAGCAGGACGGCCGCCTCGACGGCACCTGTACTTTCGAGCCCCCGGGCTTTAAGACTTTCATTCAAAAAATCGATAATCTTCTCTGTTTCATCCATGGGTGCACCTCCCTAAAAATCCATGAAAACACTAACCAGCAAAAACTGGACTACGTCAATTAAAGATTTCTGCTCTATGATTGTCAACCCCCGCAAAGGCATTTGAGGATAAAACAAAAAAAGGCGACCTCCGAAGAAGTCGCCCCTTTCATATGACACATATCTAGAGTTCATTTCCCCCAGCTGGTATGACGGACGATTTTACCCTCGATCATGTAATACACATCCTCGGCGATATTGGTGGCCAGATCGGCGATTCGTTCCAGATTCCTTGAGACGGTGAGATAGTTGAGAAAACAGTCGATATTATCGGGAGACTTGATAATGCACTCACGAACCAGCCCGAAAGTCCTGGAATGCATCTCATTGATCTCGTCGTCCATGGTGTTGACTTCCGATGCCATGCGCGAATCCAGGTGCACCAGGGCGTCGAGACTCTTCTTCAGCATGGCCTGAACCTTGGTGGCCATGGTCGCATAATCGAAGGGGGGGCAGACGCGCTCCATGACACTGAGCGAAAGGGTCCGCTCGGCGATGTTGGAGGCCAGATCTGCGATACGCTCCAGATCGTTGTTCATTTTCAGGATGGCCACGACATAACGAAGATCAACAGCCACGGGCTGGTGCAGCGCCAAAACTTTGAGGCACTCCTCCTCCAGCTCCACTTCCTTCTCGTCGATGCCACAGTCTCCATCCAGTACTTTCCGGGCCCGCTCCACGTTCATCTCCTTGAGAGAGAGTACCGCCTGCTGGACGGATTCCTCCGCCACGGCCGAGAGAGCCAATACTTTTTTCTTCAATTTTTCCAGTTCTGCCTGCAAGTGAAAACTCATCATGCCCCCCTTAACCGAAACGTCCGGTAATGTAATCCTCTGTCTGTTTGTTCTTCGGCTTCATGAACAGCTCTTTGGTTGGCCCGTACTCGATGAGCAGCCCCTCGTAGAGAAAGGCGGTGTGGTCAGAGACCCGTGCGGCCTGCTGCATGTTATGAGTGACGATAATGATGCTGTATTGCTCCCGCAAATCACCGATGAGCTCTTCTACCCGGGCGGTGGACTTGGGATCCAGGGCGCTGCAGGGCTCATCCATCAGGATAACCTCGGGGTTGACGGCGATGGCCCTTGCGATGCAAAGCCGCTGCATCTGCCCTCCGGAGAGCCCCAGGGCCGACTGCTGAAGACGATCCTTCACTTCATTCCACAACCCCGCCCCCTGCAGAGATTTTTCCACCGTCTCATCCAGTATGGCCCGATTGTTTACTCCGGCAATACGCAGCCCGTAGATGACGTTTTCGTAGATCGACTTGGGAAAGGGGTTGGACTTCTGGAACACCATCCCCACACGGCGCCTCAGCTCAATCACGTCCAGTCCCGATGAATTGATGTCGGTGCCATTGAGGCGAATGTTTCCCTTCATAGAGGCGCTGTCCACCAGATCATTCATGCGGTTAAAGCAGCGCAGCAGCGTCGATTTACCGCACCCCGAAGGTCCGATCAGAGCCGTAACCTGCTTACGGGGAAATTGAAGATTGATGTCATGCAGGGTCTGACTTGAGCCGTAGAAAAAACTCAGGTTATCGGCCTCGATCACAGGGTCTGAAAATGTCGAATGTTTACTCATAGGGATAAAGCTCTCCTTGAAAAAGAGTCCGTCTTTAGAAGGTTCCGTAGGTGTAGCGCTTCTTCATGCGGTTTCGCAGCACGATGGCCACGGAGCTCATGAGCAGCACCACCAGCACCAGCAGCAACGTGGTGATATAGACCATGGGCTTGGCCGCCTCGACATTGGGGGATTGAAAACCTATATCGAAGATGTGAAACCCGAGGTGCATGAACTTGCGCTCCAGGTGAATGAAGGGGAAAACCCCGTCGATGGGAAGCGCAGGGGCCAGCTTGACCACCCCCGTAATCATCAGGGGAGCGACCTCGCCAGCGGCGCGAGCCATGGCGAGAATAAATCCGGTCATGATCCCCGGGGAGGCCATGGGCAGCAAAATCCGCATGAGGGTCTGAAACTTGGTGGATCCAAGGGCCAGTGAACCTTCGCGAATGCCTCCCGGAATAGCGCCCAGTGCCTCGTCGGTGGAGACGATAACCACAGGTACGGTGAGCAGCGACAGGGTCAGGCTGGCCCAGAGGATGCCTCCGGTGCCGAAGGTCGGGTTCGGTAGACGCTCGGGGAAAAAGAGCGCATCGATGCTGCCGCCGATGCCATAGACGAAGAAAGCCAGGCCAAAAATACCGTAGACGATAGAGGGTATACCCGCCAGGTTGTTGACTGCGATACGCACCAGGCGAACCACCGGCCCTTCCTTGGAATACTCCCGCAGGTAGACGGCCGCAATCACTCCCAGAGGAAAGGAGATGATGCTCATCAGAAAGATAAGGACCACGGTGCCGAAAATGGCGGGAAAGAGCCCCCCTTCGGTGTTGGACTCTCTTGGCTCCCCGAAGATCAGTTCGACCAGTTTGCCCAGATAGAAGACGAGCTTCTCCAGGACATTCATGTTGTTGGGCTCATAGAAACGGACGATGTGAGAAAGCGGGATGTTTTTTTCTTTGCCTGCGGCATCCACAAAAATGCCCACAAAGGCTTCAAGCCCATCCATGGCCTTGTTCTGGCGGGTGAGCAGAGTTGCGAAATCCTCTTTCAGTACCGCCTCACGCCGCCCCAACTCCTGTACGGCCGAGACATCCGGGTTCTTACTCTCATAGAGCAGCTCCTGCGTCTCGAGGTCTATCTTCTGCATCTTGCGGCTCAGGACCATAACTTCGTCCTGCAGATCATCAAGATGCTCCATACGCCTTTGCACCTCGGGAAGAAGTTCAACGTACTGCTGCTTCAGTGAGCCAGCCTCAACCCTGCCCTCAGGCAGGGAGAACGCCTTGAGATAGCCGTAGAAATTGCCGTACTCCTGCCGCTCGAGCCCCACAGCGTCTTCGGGATACTCGAGCAAGGTGACATGCTCCTGCGAGATCCAGCGGAAATCGAGACCGTAGAGATCCCGGTTGCCCGTCTTGAACTGATATCTCAGCCCGCTGCCGTCAGGATGCTCTTCGGTGCGGATGATTTCCCCCATCACCTTCTGTCCGTCCGTCAGGCTGACCTGCGCCAGTTTCGAGGGCCAGAAAACCCCGAAACCATTAACCAGCACAACGACGATCAGCACTGCGGAGATGATAAGGGTCAGCGCCAGAGTCGCCGCCGTAGCCCAGACAAAGGGCTCTCCTTCTCTCAAATATTTTCTCATAGTCAATCCTTATCCGGTGTCGAAGACTGCAGCTCGATCAGAAGCGTCCGTATTTGACGCGAAGACGCTGACGAACGATCTCGGCGATGGTATTGAACGCAAAGGTCATGGCAAAAAGGATCACCGCCGAGAGAAAGAGGACCCGGTACAGCGTACCGCCCACTGGCGCCTCGGGGATCTCCACTGCGATATTGCTCGAGAGAGGTCGCATACCGTTGAACAGGTTCATATCAATAATCGGGGTATTACCCGTGGCCATGAGCACGATCATGGTCTCGCCGATGGCGCGCCCCAGGCCGATCATGATGGCGGCAAAGATACCGGGGCTGGCCGAGGGGAGCATGACGCGCCATACCGTCTGCCAGCGGCTGGCTCCCATGGCCAGAGATGCCGCCTTGAGGCTGGGAGGCACATTGGAAAGGGCATCCTCCGCAATGGTGAAGATAATGGGAATAACCGCAAAGCCCAGGGCAAAGGCGATGATGATGCTGTTGCGCTGATCGTACCGCATGCCCGCTTCGTTATAGAGCCAGAGCTGGAAATTCCCGCCGAAGAGCCCCTGCTCCACCAGAGGGCCTGCGACAGTGACGATGGCCGCGGTAAGCACCACCACAGGAAGAATCATCAGAAATTCATAGCCCCGGTCGAATCGCTTCAAAAAGTCCTGACGCCTCAGCGCCTGCCAGATAACCAGCGCAACCACAAAGGAAAGGGGAACGAAGAGAACGCCCAGCAATATGGACACGATCCGGTCCTCGATCAGCGGAGCCAGCCAGAGCGCAGCCAGAAAACCGATAATAACCGAGGGGATAGCAGCCATAATCTCAACCGTTGGCTTAATGTATTGCCGGAAGCGAGCATTGCAGAACTGACTGGTATAGATGGCTCCGCCCAGCGCCAGGGGAATGGCGAAAATCATCGCGTAGAAGGTCCCCTTGAGGGTTCCGAAGATAAGGGGAGCCAGGCTGAACTTGGCCTCGAAATCATCGCTTCCGGAAGAGGACTGCCAGACCCGATCGGGCTCGGGATAGCTCTCGTACCACACGGAACCGAAGAGGGTCTTGAAGCTGACCTCGGGGTGGGGATTATCCACCTTCCAGAGGCTGAGCTGCCCCTGGTCATTGGCGGCGATCATTGCATGACCGCGCACCGACAGGGCCGCATTGCGCAGCGGCGTATCGGTAAAGAAGGAAAGCAGATGGCGCTCGCTGGTCATGTGATCCAGGTAGGCGATACCGTCCTCATCGAGGCTGAGCAGCGACTTGTCCCGCTGTGAGGGGGAGATAGCCGTAACCGCACTGCGATGGGGCTCGAGTACGTGAATTTTTTTAAGCTGAAACTTGCCGCTGTCTCCAACCACGGGAAACCAGGTACTCACCCCCCCCTTCTCGTCCCCTACGGCCAGGGAGATATCCCCGAAGACCAGAGCCAGGGCGGTGATACGGCGCCGGTCGCTGAAGGCCTGCAGGTGATCGAGCTGCTCCACGGCCTCCAGATCGCCGATGTCCCAGCTCAGCAGCTTCCCGTCATGGGTTCCGGCGTAGAGATACCGGCCTTGCCCGTCGGCCACCAGGGCACTGATGCCCAGTCCGAGCCCCTCTTCGAGACTGACCGAACTCAGAGTCTGCTCCTCATTGCCGAACAGGTCGGTCTCCACTGCCTCACGGCCGATCAGGATGCGACCGTCCTGCAGCAGGTCGATACGGGTCAGGTTCTCTCCCGGCTGCCCGGCAAGCAAAGAGCGCATCGGGACTTCATCGATATCAGGGGGGGCAACATCGGTGCGATCCTTGACTTCGTACCTGATGGTGCGTTTTCCATCGGCGTCAAAAAAGGGAGGGAAATCCAGCTCGAGCAGACTCAAAACCTCATCGCTCCAGCTCAGGGCGTAGCGATGGTTGCCCAGCGCCGTCACAGAATTAAGCTGCGCTCCCCCAGAGAGCTGGACGAGTTTGCGAATTTCGGCATTGCCCGCATCAAGAAAAGCGAGTGTCCCCCGGTCAGTAAAGAGATAGCTGTTTTCAAAATAGTCATCGACCCCCACAGCCAGTACCTGCTGCCCCTGGAGCTGTTCAGGCAGGGGCGTTCGGGAGTAAACCTCTTTGGTCGGATCCTGAAACAGAGGAATCGTCACCTTGGTGATCAGAAACAGAATCAGGATGACGCTGAAAATTATGGAAACACCACCGGCGGTAATGACCCATCGGGCCATCCGGTCGTTTCTTTTGATTTTCTTCAGGAAGTTTTGGTTCATAGGGTTCCTGTTTAATAAGTTCTAACCAGCATGGTTTCAATGCAGCTGGCGGCCCCTCCCCCTGACAAGGGAAGTGGGGCCGCCAGACTCAAATTAAAGATCCGTCAATTCAGTTCAATACTGCGAGTTGCTTGTCGGCCACCGCGACCGGCAGAGGAAGGTAACCATCCTTGACCACGGTCTGCTGACCTTGCTTGGACATGATGTACTTGATGAACTCTTCGATCAGCTTGGGCAGGGGCTCATTGGGTTTTTTGGCTACATAGAGATAGAGCATGCGGCCCAGAGGATACTTCCCGTTGAGAACGTTTTCGTAAGTCGGCGCGTAAGCGGTCCCGCCGTCTTTTTTGGCAATGGCAAGAGCCTTGACACCGGAAGTCTTGTAACCGATGCCTGAGTAGCCGATGGCTGCATCATCTTCGGTCACCGCCAGCACCACCGAGGCGCTGCCGGGTTGCTCTTTCACGATATCGCGATGTTCTGCGCGTACCCACCCTTGCGGGTCTTGGAGAAAATGGAGTCTACCTGGGGAAGAGACAGAGCATCGATGGGGTTGTCTTTATTGACATAGACAGCCAGAGAGTCGAGAGCAACACCGATGACGGTGGGCTTGTAGCCGAACTTCTTCTCGAAAGCCTCGATTTCTTTTTTCTTCATGGCGCGGGACATGGGGCCGATCTGAGCCGTACCGGCGATGAGCGCCGGAGGAGCGGTACTAGAGCCCTTGCCTTCGATCTGAATATTGACGTTAGGATACTTTTTGCGGAAACCTTCCCCCCAGAAGGTCATCAGGTTGTTCAGGGTGTCAGAGCCGATGCTGTTGAGATTACCGGAGACTCCGTCGACCTTCTTGTAATCGGCAAGATTGGGGTCCACCTCGAGCTTCGCGGCAAGAACCCCCGTCGGAAGCAGGGCAACAGCCCCTGCGATCATCAGCCCCGAAATTCCCTTTTTAACACCTGTCCACTGTTTCATCGCTTCGGACTCCTTTTCGTCTCAATTCCATTCGTCGTTGGTTTCGAGTCGCATTCTAGTCAGAAATGTTAGGGCTGAGTTAGGGGGGCATTCGGAGTTTGCAAAATGTGCAGGAAGGGATGATTTCGGCTGAAAATGGATGGGGGGGGCATCAATCAAGGAGAAACGTAAAAAAAAGCTTCGTCCCTTTCCCCCACGGATGACCCAAAAACTAGAAAGTAAAGAACCGAACCCGGAGCTCCTGCTTACTTCCAATGTCCCTCTCCTCGTGTTTGGCCCCCTCTCCCTTGAGGGAGAGGGCTGGGGTGAGGGGGACGCCTCGGAATCGAGGTGCGGCTTACTGGTTTACATGCGGTCACCAGCTAAAGGCTCGTGACTGGCGGCTGAATTGTGGCTTTGGTTTCGCCCCGCTCGGGCGACTCACTTTTTTCTTCAGCGAAAAAAGTAAGCAAAAACGCCGCCCCCTGTGATTGCTCTCGAAGGCCCCGTGTGGCGGCAACCGCCTGCGGGGTTTTTCGTATGGGGCTCCTGCCCCACGAAAAAGCTCGGCGTCCTTGCCTCGCCCCCTGCGGGGCCGTTTTCCGCAGACGGATGCCACCGCACGGCGAGAGCAAATAGGGGGAGTTTTACACGCCCGCTTTGCGGACGAGTGATGTTGGGTTCCCATCTGTCGCAGCCGCAGGGGAGGTTGCTGATTCCGATCAGGGAACAGGGGGGCGTCCATGCGTTCATGCGTTTCTCCTGACGAGGACCGGCAGGCCTGATGGCTAGAGAGCGCTCTGAGCGACTATAAGAATACGGGCTACTGCGGCCTTGCCCTACTTGAGGGTAAAGCTACAGCGCCGCAGGTCAGCAATTGCCGCCAAGCGGGAAACGGCTCAACGGGGTGTGAGCTGGCCAGTAAGGAGAAGTGAAGTTTTAGCCGGACAATCGGTGGGGTGATTGGATGGTTCGACAAACGCATGAATGCATGGACGTCCCCCAATCCTGCGGATGCGGTTCACAAGTTCACCGCATCCTACGTGCTCCACCCGAGATAGAGGCGGGGGGCGGGCGACGTTCGGCTCATGCCCCAAGATTTCTAATTTGCTACCAGGGCCCTGAAAGCGTATAATTTGTACAAAAGCTACGAAAGGAACAAATTATGCCTATAACAATATCTACAGCAGAAGCCCGGAAAAACTTTGCGGAAATAGTCAATCAGGTTGCATATGGCCATGAGCCTGTCATTTTGACGCGTCATGGTGAGAAGATCGCTGCCCTTGTGACCATGGAAGAGCTGGAACTCATTCAACGCATTGAAGACCACGTCGATATTCAGGACGCTATGCAGTCTCTGTCTGAACCTGGTGACAATATTCCGGAG
>JAAXQG010000078.1 GCA_012974445.1 Desulfuromonadales bacterium | reverse complement strand
CGTTTGTGACATGGCTGTTACCCCCGGAGGCGCTTATGCTGGACCAGAAACTGACCGTTCTTCTCGACATGGTGAAAAAACTCATCCGCCGGGGTGCCTATCCGAATCTTGGCAAGGTGATGCAGAAGACTCACCCTGCCGATATAGCGCATCTTTTCCGATATCTCGATCTCAAGGAGCAGCGCATCCTCTTCAACCTCATGGGGGATGTCGAAAAGGCTGCCTATGTGCTCTCCGAGCTCGATCGGGCGGTGGCAGCCCAACTGCTTGAGCAGATTGAGAAGGAGACGATCACCGAGACGCTCCAGGAGATGCCCTACGATGATGCCGTCGAGATCATTCGGAACATGCCCGAAGAGCTGGCCGAGGAGATTCTCGGCATCATGCAGGACGAGCACTCCGATGAAATCGAGCAATTGCTGCTCTACGATGAGGATACCGCTGGCGGTATCATGGCTACCGAGATCTTCTCTCTCCACGAGGATTCCACCGTCAAGGAGGCCATTGATGAGATCCAGAAGGCCGAAGACGTGGAGATGGTCTTTTACGTCTATGTCACAGATCGTCATAACCACCTGGTCGGGGTGCTTTCACTTCGCCAGTTGCTCACCGTCTCTCCCCGGACTGCTCTGAAGCAGATCATGACCAAGGAAGTGATCCGGGTTCATACCGACAAGGATCAGGAGGAGGTGGCCCAGCTGGTGGCCAAGTACAACCTGCTGGCTCTGCCGGTGGTCGACGAGAGCAACAAGCTCATGGGGATCGTCACCGTCGATGATGTCATCGACGTTATCCGGCAGGAGGCCACCGAGGACATCTACAAGATGGCCGGAACCAACGACGAGGAGCTGCTCTACGGCTACAAGTCTTTCAAGATCGCGCGGCTGCGTCTGCCCTGGCTCATGGTAAATCTTGCGGGGGGGGTGATTACCGGATACCTGATGTGGCTTTTCCGTATGACTCTCGAACAGGTGGTGGCCCTGATCTCCTTCATTCCCGTTATCACCGGTATGGGAGGAAATGTCGGCGGCCAGTCCGCTACCATTGTGGTGCGAGGGTTTGCCACCGGCCGCATCGACTTTACCATGCTGCGGCAGGTATTCTTCAAGGAGCTGCGCGTCGGGCTGCTCATGGGGATTGTCTGTGGTCTGGTCATCGGAGTCGTTGCCTACGGATGGCATCACAACCTCTATCTGGGCCTGGTCGTGGGCGTTGCCATGATGTGCTCCATGACCGTGGCGGCCAGCATGGGGGTCATCGCCCCAACGGTATTCAAGAGGATCGGGTACGATCCCGCCATCGCATCAAGCCCCTTCGTGCAGACGGCTAACGACATTACCGGTATCCTGATTTATCTCGGCTCCGCGACCCTTCTTTTAAAATGGATCAGCTGAGGCAGGCCGCTTTTTATGCAGCCGCATAGCAGCGAAGCCATCGTTCTGAAGGCTGTGCCCCACGGGGAGTCGAATCTGGTGGTGAGCTTTCTCTGCCGGGAACAGGGGCTGCTTCGGGGTTTTGCCCCCGGGGGGCGTAACAGTCGCAAGCGCTTCGGCCCGGCGCTGGAGTCCTTCTCCAGCATCCAACTGATCTGGACCGCGGGGCGAGGGGATCTTGTCCTGATGAAGGAAGCCGATCTGCTCGATCTGCGCACCGGCCTGCGCACCCGACTCCCCTCTCTGGCTTTGGCGGCCTACGCCTGTGAGCTGGTGGAAAAAATTCTCCCCCATCATGAAGCCTCCCCTGAGGCCTTCCTGCTGCTGCACTCCCTCCTCGATACCCTGAATCTGACAGGAGCCTCTTTCGAGGTGCGAATGCTCTTCGAATTGCGGTTGCTGCGGCTCTGCGGTTATGAACCCCATCTGCTGCACTGCAGCGAGTGCCTCGGACCTCTGGGTGGGGAGATGGTTCTCTTTGAAGCCATGCGCGGCGGAAGTCTCTGTGGCGGCTGTGCTGGCCCTTCCGCCGGCCTTCGGGTTTCTCGCGGGACGCTGGGGTCTCTGGCCAGGTGCCTGCACAGCCCACTGGAGGCCTTTGCCGGTTTTCGCTTCGGTGCCCGGTCGCTGAGTGAAGGGGGGAGCCTCCTTTCGGCCTGCGTTCGGGAGCACCTGCACGGTGCGCTTAAATCCCTCAGCTTCCTGGATAAGGTCATGCCCGCTGGGCAGCCTGCCGAGGCAAGAATCCCCGGCGTCCGAGGGGATGAATCGCCTTGACAGCTTCGGCAGCCGGAAGCTAGACTTTAAAGCTGTTTTTTCTTGTATACTGTATACTTCTGGCGGGCGTTAGCCATTGCCTTTTGATCGAGGGAGGTCGCGTGACATTTCAAAAACTGATACTCACATTGCAGGACTTCTGGGCCGAGCAGGGATGCATCATCCAGCAGCCCTATGATGTAGAGAAGGGTGCGGGTACTTTCAATCCGGCCACCTTCCTGCGAGCCCTGGGCCCCGAGCCCTGGAATGTGGCCTATGTAGAGCCCTCGCGCCGCCCCACCGATGGTCGCTACGGTGAGAACCCCAACCGGCTTCAGCACTACTACCAGTTTCAGGTCGTCATGAAGCCTTCTCCTGAGAATATCCAGGATCTCTATCTGGAGTCCCTCAAGCGTTTAGGCGTAGATCCCTCCGAGCACGATATCCGCTTCGTGGAAGATGACTGGGAATCCCCCACTCTCGGTGCCTGGGGGCTGGGCTGGGAAGTCTGGCTCGACGGCATGGAGATCACTCAGTTCACCTATTTCCAGCAGGCCGGTGGGCTGGATCTCAAACCCGTCTCCGCCGAGATCACCTACGGCTGCGAACGTATCGCCATGTACCTGCAGGGTGTGGACAATGTCTACGACCTGGAGTGGACAAAGGGTATCAAGTACGGCGACATTCATCATCAGTCGGAAGTGGAGTTTTCCACCTACAACTTCGAGCTGGCCGACACCGCCATGCTCTTTCAGCTCTTCGACATGTATGAAAAAGAGTGCATCCGACTGGTCGAAGCCTCTGTTGTGCTGCCTGCCTACGATTTTGTACTCAAGGCCTCCCACAGCTTCAACCTGCTCGACGCCCGGGGCGCCATTTCCGTCACCGAGCGGGCCAGCTACATCGGCCGCGTGCGGAATCTCTCCCGGCTCTGCGCCGTGGGTTATGTGGCCCAACGCGAGAAAATGGGATTCCCACTGATCAAGAAATAGTCTGTCCTGATTCTCCGGGCGATCGTGCCAAGGCATGACCGCCCGGTTTAACATTTAGCTTACGGAGCAACCGACTCATGTCTGCAGAACTGTTCCTCGAAATTGGTTCCGAAGAAATTCCCGCGGGCTTTCTGCCCAAAGCCATGGCTGACCTGGAGCGCCTGATGCGCAAGGAGCTGGAGTCGGCCCGCATCAGTTTCGGCCAGATAGCCACCTTTGCCACTCCGCGTCGCATCGCCCTGTCGGTTCAGGATGTTGACGCCATGCAGCAGCGTCAGGAAGTCACCGCCACCGGCCCTTCGACCAAGGTCGCTTTCGATGCCGAAGGCAACCCGACCAGAGCGGCGCAGGGATTCGCCCGTTCCAACGGCGTTGAAGTCTCCGAGCTCTCCCGCACCCTGACGGACAAGGGGGAGTATCTCTACATCTCCAAGGTCATCGAAGGGCGTCCCACTCAGGATCTGCTCCCTGAGATGGTGAAGAAGGTGGTCGAGGGCCTCAGTTTCAAGAAGTCCATGCGCTGGAAAGATCTGGATGTACGCTTTGCCCGTCCCGTGCAGTGGATTGTGGCCCTGTACGGCGGCAAGGTTCTGCCCTTTTCTTTCGGCAATATCGAAACGGGCAATCTCTCCCGCGGGCACCGTTTCATGGCGCCCGATGCCTTCGAGGTCCAAGGCGTGGAGAGCTATCTCGCCGAGACGAAAAAGCGCTTTGTCATGGCCGATCCCGTCGAGCGCCGCGCCACCATCGCCGCCCAGGTGGAAGAGGCCGCCAGGCGCGAAGGTGCCCAGCTCAATCGGGATGAGGAGCTGCTCGATGAGGTGACCTACCTGGTGGAATGGCCCAGCGCCGTCACCGGAACTTTCGAGGACAAATACCTGGTGCTGCCCAGGGAGCTGCTGATCACCAGCATGCGTGAGCATCAGCGCTATTTCACCCTCAGCGACGCCGAGGGCAAGTTGCTGCCGCGCTTCGTCACCATCGCCAATACCCTGGCAAAAAATCCAGCCCTAGTGGCCCAGGGCAACGAGCGGGTGATTCGTCCCCGCCTCGCCGATGCCATGTTCTTCTGGAACGAAGATCAGAAGGTAAGCCTCGTCAGTCGCCTCGAGTCCCTCAAGACCGTGGTCTATCAGGCCAAACTCGGCTCCAGCTATGAAAAGGTCATGCGGTTCCAGGCCATCGCCCAGAGCCTGGCCGCTCAGTTCGCTCCTGAGACCCAGGCACTGACGGCGCGGGCCGCTCTGCTGGCCAAGTGCGATCTGGTCAGCGCCATGGTCTTTGAGTTCACCGAGCTGCAGGGAATCATGGGGCGCGAGTATGCCCGCATCGAAGGGGAGGATGAGCGGGTGGCCAAGGCCATTCACGAGCATTATCTGCCCATCGCCGCTGGCGGAGAGCTGCCCGGCGATGATGTGGGCGCCTTCGTATCCATCGCCGACAAGATCGATACCATCTGCGGATGTTTCGGCGTGGGGCTGATTCCCACGGGAACCGCCGACCCCTACGCCCTGCGTCGTGGCGCCATCGGTATCCTCAACATCATTCTGGATCGTGGATACGCCCTGTCGCTCCCGGCTCTGGTGGATCAGGCCCTGGTGCTGATGGGGGAGAAGCTGACCCGACCCGCTGCCGAAGTACGCGCCGATGTGCTGGAATTTCTCAAGGGGCGTTTCTTCAACATGCTCACCGGGCAGGACGTGGCCCAGGACGTGGTGGACGCGGCCCTCTGCGCCGGTTTCGACCAGCCCCTGGATGCCCTGCAGCGCATCGAGGCGCTGGCCGCTCTCAAGCAGAAGTCTGATTTTGAGCCACTGGCCGTGGCCTTCAAGCGTGTGGGCAACATCATCAAGGGGGGCGTTGCGGCCAGCGTCGACCCGGAGCTCTTTGCCAGCCCCTGCGAAACAGCCCTTTTCGAGGTGCTCAAGCAGGTGCAGAGCCAGGCCACAGCCGCCATCGACAAGGGTGATTACAACGCGGCGCTGCACAGCATTGCCACGCTTCGCGCGCCTGTAGACAGCTTCTTCGACGGCGTCATGGTCATGGACAAAGACGATGCGGTGCGCACCAACCGATTGGCGCTGCTTACCGCTATTGCCCGACTCTTTGGCGGCATTGCGGATTTCTCGCGCATCGCCGACTGATGTTCCGGCGCAGCGCTTCGCTCTGGCCACTGTGGCCTGCCGCTGCGTCATCGTAATCAGGGGAAACCCTGTAGCTTCACCTGTTGATTGGGGCTCCGCCCGTGGGGGGCGGTGCAGGATGACAGCGAATATCTTATAGGAGGATCACAGATGGATCAGAAGTACGTTTATCTCTTCGGCGACGGCAAGGCAGAGGGCACCGGTGGGATGAAGGAGCTGCTCGGAGGCAAAGGCGCCAATCTGGCGGAGATGACCGCCATCGGCCTGCCGGTTCCTCCCGGGTTCACCATGAGTACAGAAGTCTGCGGAGCCTACTACAAGAACGATCGCCAGTATCCCGTCGAGCTCGATGCCCAGGTGCGCAGCGCCCTGGCCAATGTAGAGCAGCTGATGGGTCGCACCTTCGGCGATCGCCATAACCCCCTGCTGGTTTCCGTGCGCTCCGGCGCCCGTGCCTCCATGCCGGGAATGATGGATACCGTCCTTAATCTGGGGCTCAATGACGACACCGTTCAGGGGATTATCGAGCAAAGCGGCGATGCCCGCTTCGCCTACGATTCCTATCGCCGCTTCATCCAGATGTACTCCAACGTGGTCATGAACATGGACGGCGACCTGCTCGAAGACATCCTCCATGAGATGAAGCAGCACAAGGGCGTGCAGCTCGACACCGATCTGGATGCCGATGATCTGCGCAAGCTTGTCGCCCTGTTCATCGAGAAGGTCGAGCAGGAGCTGGATTGCAAATTTCCCACCGATCCTTACGAGCAGCTCTGGGGTGCCATCAGCGCCGTTTTCGGCTCCTGGATGAATCAGCGCGCCATCACCTACCGACGCCTCAACAACATCCCTGCCGACTGGGGCACCGCCGTCAACGTCCAGTCCATGGTCTACGGCAACATGGGCAATGACTGCGCCACCGGCGTGGCCTTTACCCGTGACCCCTCCACCGGCGATAGATACTTCTACGGCGAGTTCCTGGTTAACGCTCAGGGTGAGGATGTGGTGGCCGGTACCCGTACCCCCCAGCCCATCAACCGCGACGGCAACGAGAGCCATCTGCCCTCCCTCGAAGAGCTGATGCCCCAGTGTTACGCTCAGCTGGTGGAGATCAAGGATATCCTTGAGAACCACTACCGCGACATGCAGGACATCGAGTTCACCATCGAGAAGAACAAGCTCTACATGCTCCAGACCCGCGGCGGCAAGCGTACCGCCCAGGCGGCCATCAAGATCGCCGTGGATATGGAGAAAGAAGGGCTGATCAGTGAGCGTGAAGCCGTACTTCGCGTCTCCCCCGGTCAGCTCGATCAGCTGCTGCACCCCTCACTGGATCCCGACGCCGAGAAACATATCCTGGCCAAGGGGCTTCCCGCTTCCCCCGGCGCCGCCGGAGGCGAGGTGGTCTTCACCGCCGACGAGGCCGAAGAGGCCGCCAAGCAGGGGCGCAAGGTGATTCTGGTGCGCATCGAGACCAGCCCGGAAGATATCCACGGCATGCACGCCGCCCAGGGTATTCTTACCTCCCGTGGCGGCATGACCTCCCACGCCGCCGTCGTAGCCCGAGGCATGGGCAAGTGCTGCGTCGCCGGTTGCGGCGACATCCGGGTGGACTACCGCAACGAGCTCTTCAAGGTCGGCAACCTGATCGTGAAGCGCGGAGACCGCATCACCCTGGATGGCTCCACCGGAGAGGTTATCCTGGGAGATGTGCCGACGGTCCAGCCTCAGCTCACCGGTGAATTCAACGATCTCATGGCCTGGGCCGACAACTTTCGCCGCCTCAAGGTCCGCACCAACGCCGACACCCCTCACGACTCCACCGTGGCTCGTGAGTTCGGCGCCGAAGGCATCGGCCTGTGCCGCACCGAGCACATGTTCTTCGAAGAAGATCGGGTCATGGCCGTGCGGGAGATGATTCTCGCCAGCGACCTCGAAGGGCGCCAGAAGGCCCTGGCCAAGATCCTGCCCATGCAGAAGGGGGATTTCCTCGGCATCTTCCGCGCCATGAAGGGCTTGCCCGTCACCATCCGCCTGCTCGATCCGCCCCTGCATGAGTTCCTTCCCCAGGAGGAGAAGGATCTTGTGGCCCTGGCCGCCGAGATGAAGGTGGGGCTTGCGGTGCTTCGCGACAAGGTGAACTCCCTGCACGAGTTTAACCCCATGCTCGGCCACCGGGGCTGCCGTCTGGGTATCACCTTCCCCGAAATCTATGACATGCAGGTGCAGGCCATCATGGAAGCGGCCTGCGAGCTGGTGAAGAACGAAGGGTTCGATATCGTTCCCGAAATCATGATCCCGCTGGTGGGTCACGAGAAGGAGCTCTCCATCCTGCGGGAGAACGCCGTGCGCATTGCCGATGCCATCATCGAGCGCTACGGCGTGAAGGTGCAGTATCTCATCGGCACCATGATCGAGCTGCCCCGTGCGGCCCTGACCGCCGACCTGATCGCTCCCCACGCCGAGTTCTTCTCTACTGGTGAAAATCGCCTGCGAGAAGGGGCGCAAGGTTCGCCCCGAAATCAAGCTGGGCATCTGCGGCGAGCACGGCGGCGAGCCCTCCAGCGTGGAGTTTTGCCACCGCATCGGGCTGGATTATGTCTCCTGCTCACCCTTCCGGGTGCCCATCGCGAGACTGGCTGCGGCCCATGCAGCGCTGAAGGACTAAGCGCCGGAAAATTGTTGATATAAAAAATGGCCGGGAATTTCTCCCGGCCATTTTTTATTAAAAACAGGTGATTGCAGAGCCTGGATGTTAGAAGATGTCTTGTTGCACCTGTCTTTGTGGTTGAGAAATACGCCGCATCTTAACTAGAGAGCTTGGCCTGCGGAAGCCAGATCTTGTATGACCCATTCCTCCTTACGAAGCCTGTACAGACCTTGAGCCGCAGCGACCCTCACTTGTTCATCGCTGTCCCCCAGGGCTCTGCGCAAAGGTGCCAGAGATGCGGGAGCCAGGGCTACCAGTGCGTCCGTAGCTCGAGCGCGTATCCGCCAGTTTTTGGCCTTCAGGAGGCAAAGCAGGTGCGCCACATCATCCGCAGCGCCACAACGTCCGATCCGTTCGATGATGGCAAGGCGCACTTCATCTGCAGATTCTGCGAAAAGTTCAATTGACCAGTCAACACTGGCACTCCCCGCTGCGATTGCGGCAGCGCGAACGGAAGCAATCTTGTGGCTGTAAAGGGGGGCCACGAGATCCTCGTCCTCAATGTGCAGCACCTTGAGGCTCTCAAGAGCCACCCGTAAAAGCTCAGCGCTTTCATTGTGTTTGATCGTTTCTCTGAGTCTAGGAACGATCCCCGGCACTTTGCGTTCGACTCCAGTGTGAAGAACCCAGATGCGCACGGTAGCGGGGAGTCGTTCCCAAAGAGCCAGCATCGCTTCTAATGCTTCGTTGCCTTTCTGAATGAGTGCTTCCCGGGCGGAACGGGGGTAGGGGCCGTCGAGTTCGGTAAGCCAGGCGTCGATGGTATGTGCAGTCAGCGGCGGCAGCGGCAGCTCATGGTCAGAAATGATCGCGGCGCGTAACGCCACCGAGGGACTGAGATGCTCGAGACAGTCGTCCAGCATATTGGCTGCGGCACGACATCGCATGGCATTGCTCGGATCCGTCACGCAGGGACTAAGCAGCGCAACCCGTTGCTCGGCGGGCAGCTGAGAGATTTTAGCCGCTGCAAGCAGCAAGATCTTGTCGTTTTCCGTTGCAATAAACTCCTGCCTGGCAACCTCCAGGCTCTGGCGCCCGTCGAGTCGAAGCAGCAAAAAGGTATACCAGGTACGATCGGGGCACCCCTCAAGCTCCTGATAGCGCAGGTAGAGTTCGTCCAGCACTTCCTGGTTGAGTTGTTTCCCAGCGGCCAGGGCCTGGTCGATCATACTGTTGATCGACTGTAACACTGCCGTATGCACCGCAGCATCGGGGGACCTTAACGCCCGAGCCAGATCCTGTCTGGAGGCAATTTCCAGGGTCAGGTCCCGGGGCTCATCAGCTTTAGCCTTCATAGAAGACCCACTTATCCACCAAGGTGATCTTGATGCCGCTGTCGTTTGTCGAGCCGATATTGTTGCTAAGCTCGTACTTATATTGCTCCGAAATGGGGATTTCCAGCCCCAAAGCGCTGGGCTGGTATAATTTGACAAAGTCGTGGCTGAGTATCTTTAGCCACGAGATTTTTGAGTGCCAGCCGAATTCAAAGCTGATACCGGCCCGATGGGTGAAGTTGACGCCCAGTCGATCCAGGTTCGGGATATGTTCCGCCCCGCTGGCCACATCCGCGACGATCACCGAGCCCTCCGTCCTGATGTTGCTGGTAGTGATCGTCCCTGGGGTAGTACCGCTGCTGTAACCGGTGAGCCCCGATATCTTCAGATGCACGTTGATGACGACACCCAAAACCGGACCGGAGCCCACCTCGGGTCTCAACCATTTGGTCACTTTTTCAATCAGGGTGAGCGTCTCCCCGGCGGCTGTAACCGGCGGTATTAGCGCCGCAGTTTCCCCGACGGCAATGGCAATCTCGATAAGATCCCATTCCATCTGGATATCGGGCGACATGGTCAGGCCTTTCCAGATCCAATCCAGGAAGTCACCGGTGTCGCTGACGTAATCAGTGATGCCGGAAGCGCTGTCGATCATGTTGGCATCGGCACTGGGGAGAAACATAAGGAAGTCTTGCACTAGCGGTATTAACGCTGCGAGATCCTTGCCGTACTGTTCTACCAATTTGCCGAACATGAAGCAAAAGGGGATTAGCTGAAAATTGCTATCTTGCTCGATGTTGACCAGGTTTCTCCAGCTTTTGGTGAACCAGAGCTTGGGGGGCCAATACTGATGGTGCTCGACCCAGGTATACGCCTGAACTTGCAAAGCAAACTGTGGATTAATGTTGAGCCCTATCAGCATGCCAGCCTTGAAGTCGTCCATCAGGACATCGAGCCGCACCGTCTCTTCTGAGGCCGACCCTTCGACTTCCATCCTGCCAGCCCAATTCGGCCCCGCCAGGCCGGCCTCGATGTTCAGGGCAGCCCGGGAAGCCACTTTCCCCTCAAGGATAGAGATGTTGAACTTCCCGGAAGTATCCCAGAACGTCGCTGCGAAGCGCGTGGACCAGTCTGCCGGAAAGTGGAAACCCTCGATGATTGGTACACCGTGGGTCATGGTCGGGATATTGTTGGTGCCGACGAGGGTTTTCGGTATCGATTTTTCTATGGGGCTTGCCATATTTATATCTCCTTAAGCCGGGATGCCCACTACCAGGGAGGTGGATCCGTCTGTGAACTGGCACAGCATGACGATCCGGTTGTCCCCGTCTACATGGTTCGTGGTGGTGGCAAAGATGATGTTCGCGACCTGAGTCCCTCCGTCGGTAAGTACATCACCGGTGGTGAGAATTGTTCGGTGCTCGTTGCCATCGTACGTCAGCAGGCTGATGTCGACCCGATCATCAGGACCTTCCGCATACTGGGTGTAGTAATAGGATCCATCGCTGCCGGTGGCACCGGGAGTGAAACTGGCGACCTTCTCGCCCGAGGGTCCGGGTTCGCTGGTTCTGCGGATGACCTCATCACCCCGTACAAGTATTTCGTGATTGCCCTCGACGCCGCCGACTTTCGCATGCACGGTCCCGTCGTACCCAACTCTCGGACCATAGCTGATTTCTCCTGTATGCGTGGATGATGCGATGAGCGGCGGTGCGGCAAACAAACTGTGGTCGTTGGGTGTCAACAGGTGACCGGATATCAGGCCGTGACTGCCCGTTTCGGTTGTGGCGTCCGCAGTTTCACTCAACAGCGAAGGCGCGACTGTGTGACAACTCATGGCGAAATGCCCACTCGGACTGACGTCTACGATGCCGATGCCGGAGATCTGGTGATCGGTGCGAATGATGTAATCACTGGTGGACATGAGCTTGCTCGCAGTGAGCAAAGGGGCCCCCGGAACCGGCAGATGGATCAGGCTTTGTCCGGATTTGGCGGCGGGTATTTTTGCGGTGTGGCTTGCAACCACCAAAATCCCGTTGTTTTCACATAGGGCGATATCGCCGAAGATGCCGTTGGCGTACGCGGTACCGTCGTCCAATTCGTCGCCGTGGGTCATGACGGGCAAAAATCCGGTGTTCCGGTCGTCCAGGTAGTAGAGTCCTCCGCCGTAATGGGAGGATTGACCGTTGTAGGTGGGGTGCAGGATCGCAGCGATCCTGCCCTGGTCATCGACATCATGAGCCGCGATCTTCCTGACGACCCGTTGGTCGCCGAGGGTAATGCCGGAAAGCGCCGAGGTATGCTCTCGGTCTATGATGGGCCTGGATCCGTCGAGGTCAACGTCGAGTTGAAAAAGGCCGTGCCGGTTGTCTACATCGTAGGCGTCGAAAGTAATAACGCCACCTGAGCTGATGTGCACCGAGCCACCAAATTCGTGAATTGTCATCGGGAGCGAACCGAGACCAAC
>JAAXQG010000074.1 GCA_012974445.1 Desulfuromonadales bacterium | reverse complement strand
CCCTGCCTTGCCCTTCTCTGCGTGCTCTGCGCCTCTGCGTGAGATGGTTTTGCCCTCTGCTCAACGACTTAATGCCCTGAAATGATCTATCCCCTTCATCCCTGTCAATATGCCTTTGAGTTTGTTGGAACAGCTTGCCAGATAAACACAGAAGGGAGCGCCTCATGGCCGCTCCCTTCTGTGTTTAAATCGGTGAAATGTTTCTTTATCAGGACTTGCGGCGGAAAACGTCGGTCTTCAGGCTGGAGACCCGGTCGAGAAAGAGCAGGCCGTCCAGGTGGTCCAGCTCGTGCTGAATGGCCACGGCCTCGAAGCCTTCGGTCTGGATGACCCGCTGCTTGCCCTCACGGTCCAGAAACTGAAGCACAATGCTCTCGGGGCGGCTGACGTTGCCGGTGTAATCGGGCACACTCATGCAGCCCTCGCGCATGGTTTTGCCCCCATGGCTCTCCATAATCTCGGGATTGATCAGGACCAGCAGGCCGTGATTCTGGTTTTTACCCAGCTTGCTTTTGGAAACATCCACCACCACCACCCGGCGAGGCACGCCGATCTGGGGCGCTGCGACTCCCACGGAATGGCCCGACTCCAGCATGGTATCGATGAGGTCCTGAACCAGGGCATCGACCTCCCCGTCCAGCTCCTGGACAGCAGTGCAGGGGGTCTTGAGGATCGGGTCGGGGTAGAGACGGATTTCGCGAAGGGCCATCTTTAGAGCTCCACCGCGGTGATGGAGCGCACGGAGATATCCACCTCCAGCTCCCCCTTGAGGTTGTCCATGATGGACTGAAGTTCCTCCTCGCTCATGGTCGCGGGAAGCACGGCCTCAAGCATCATCACATAGACGGGGCGCTGCTTGCTGCCCACCAGCTTGGTGTTGAGGTCGGTGATATTGACCTGACGCTCCCCCAGCTCCCGCGCCACGCGGTAGACGATACCGGGCTTGTCCGAGCCGTAGACGGAGACCATGCAGACTTCCCCCTCCAGGTCGAGACGCTCTTCGCCTCCGGGGCGCAGGGTGCGCAGGAAGACCGAGAGATTCTGCTGCTCCAGTGGGGTAAAGGCGTCTCCGAAGGCCTCAAGGCCATCTTTGTCGGGGTGGGAGATGATGAGGATCATGGCGAACTGGCCGCCCAGGATGCTGCAGCTGGAGTCGGCGATGTTGCAGCCCTCGCGGTAGAGGATCTCCGTTACCTGGGAGACGATGCCAGGTTTGTCGCGGCCTATGATGGTCAGAGCAAAATGATTCATGAAATCCTCCTGAAGGCGGCTAAAATGTATAAAGGTTCCTTCTATCATGAACCCATGAGTATTTCCACCCCGTGGTCCTGCCCACAGGATTGCGGGTGGTGCTCAGGAGAGGCTTCGATGTAGTCTCAGCTCTTGTATCTGTGCCTCCTGCTGTCTCGAAACAGGAGCGACGCTGGAAGAAGAAGGGAATGAAGGATGAGCCGTTTGTGTTCAAATAACAAAGTGCGCCCATGGGTTAAGCTGGGGGTGGCGTTGATGCTTCTGGTCGCTGTGACTCTTCTTGCCGCCTGCACCGACATCGGCTACTACGCCCAGGGGGTTGCCGGGCATCTTGACCTGATGCGGCGCAGTGAGCCAATCGAAGAGGTGCTCAGTAGAGCTGAAACCTCTGCGGAGCTGGCGCAGAAGCTGCGAGAGGTTCAGGCAATTCGTAATTACGCCAGTTCCGTACTCTATCTGCCGGAAAATGGCAGCTATCGGCGCTACGCCGATCTGCAGCGCCCCTATGTCGTCTGGAATCTAGTGGCGGCTCCTGAGCTTGAGGCCGGGATTCGCTCCTGGTGCTTTCCCGTGGCGGGCTGCGTAAGTTACCGGGGCTACTTCTCGGAGCAGAAGGCGAAGCAGGAGAAGCTGAGGATTGAGGCCGGGGGGGATGATGTCTATCTCTATGGCGTCTCGGCCTACTCTACCCTGAACTGGTTTGATGATCCCGTGCTCAATACCATGCTGCGCCAATCCCGAACCCGGATGGCGGCGCTGATTTTTCACGAACTCTCCCATCAGGTGGTTTATGTGCCGGGCGATTCCCCCTTCAACGAGGCCTTCGCCAGGGCCGTTGAGTTTGAGGCCGTGCGGCGTTACCTGCTGGATCAGGGAAGGCAGGACGAGTATGCCGAATTCCTGCGACTGAGGTCCCGGGAGGGAGAGTTTATCGCTCTGGTGCTCAAGGTGCGTCAGGAGCTGGATAAACTCTACGGCAGCGCCCTCGACGATGAGCGCAAGCGCACCGAGAAGTCCCTTTCTTTCGATCGGCTCAGGTCGCAGTACGCAGAGCTTCGGCAGCAGTGGGGGGGCTTTACCGGGTACGATCGCTGGTTCGCCGGTGAGCTTAACAACGCCAAACTCGCCTCGGTGAGTACCTATAACCGCTATGTCCCCGCTTTCGAAACCTTGATGTTGCAGGAAAACAGGGATTTCCGGCGCTTTTTTGCACGGGTGAAGGAATACGCCGGGCTGGATGAGCTGCAGCGCCGCATCCGGCTTGAGGCGCTGCTGAAGCAGTCGCCGGTTAGGGTCGCCCTGAAGCAGGGGGATTAGTGCGAGAGCCTTCTAGAGAAACTTTTCCACCCCGATGGCCATCAGCAGCAGGGCCATGTAGGCGTTGGTCTGACCGAAGAGCCGTGCGGTTTGAGAACTGGACGGCTCTTTTGTCATCAGGAAAAGGGACCACAGAGGAAGCAGGCTGGCGCCCAGGGCCAGCATCCTGGCCGCTGGAGACTGGATGAGCCCAAGGGAGGCAAAGAGCAGGGGGAGGCAGGCCAGGGCCAGCATCCAGGGGGCAAGTACCCGGCGGAACTGGGCTGGGCCCAGGCGGTCGCTGAGGTTGGGCAGCTGCGCGCGGCGGTAGTCTTCCTGGTAGCGAAGGGCCAGCAGCCAGAAGTGGGGAAACTGCCAGAGAAAAATCAGCCCGGACAGCAGCAGCGCCTCCGGTGGAACCTGAGAGCCGGTCGCGGCCAGAGCGCCGAGCAGAGGCGGCGCTGCGCCCACCAGGGCTCCTGGGATCAGGGCGAGGCTTGTGCGCCCTTTGAGGGGTGTATAGATCAGGTTGTAGCAGAGTATGAGCCCCAGTCCGGCCAGGGGAAGCAGGGGCGGCCCTTCTATCCAGAGCACCAGCAGCCCCAGAACGCAGAGGGTAAGCCCGATGAGCAGGGCCGACCTGCCGGAGATGAGATTCTCCGGCAGAGGGCGCCGGGCGGTACGCAGCATACGGGCATCCCGGTCGCGCTCCTGGAGCTGATTCAGGGCCGATGAGCCGGCGGCTAAAAGGAAAAAACCTGCGCAGAAGCCCAGGGGCAGCGAACCGTGGGGGGGGGAACCGAGCAGGTAGCCCGCCAGGGCCGAGCCCGTGGTCATGAGGCAGAGTCTGGGGCGGATTAGCGCCCCTATCCTGAGCCAGGAGAGGTTCAATGCCGGTGCTCCCCTTTGAGCCCTTTGAGGTATTCCACTAGGGCGTCGAGTTCTGCAGTGCTCAGATCGCTGAACTCAGGCATGAGGGGAGCATAGCCTTCGACCACCGCCGCCTTGGGATTCAGGATCGACTCACGGAGATAGGCTTCATCGGCGATGAAGGTGCGCAGGGCCCCTTCAGACTGGACCCGGGCCTCATGGCCGAAAACTCCAAGCAGCGAGGGCCCCAATCCCTTGGAGCCATCGAAGGAATGACAGCCCCCACAGCCCTTGTCGGCAAAAATCTTGGCGCCATCGGGCTTTTGATCCTCCTGTCGCTGCGCCAGCAGCCAGTCTACGATCATCTCAAGCTCCTCGTCGCTCATGCGCCCCTGGAACGAGGGCATGATGGCAGGGAGATGCTCGACGAGCTCGGCTCTGGGCTCCAGAATGGACCGTCGGGTATAGGCCCGGTCGGCCAGCTGGGTGCGCTTGCTGGCGTCGGGCAGCACCAGGGTGCGCTCACGCCCGGCGAAATTCTGAAAGGTTGGGCCCACGCTGACAGCGCCGTCGAGGCTGTGGCAGCCCAGGCAACCCTGCTTTTTCATCAGTTCAAGGGCTTGCTGCGCCATCTGTTTCTGGTTGTACCAGCGATCGAAGGCTTCCTGAGGCATCGCCTCCACGACGCTGATCATGGCGCTGTGGCCGGTGCCGCAGTATTCGGCGCAGAAAAGATTATACTCGCCGTCCTGCTCGGGGCGGAACCAGACACGGGTCGTCATTCCGGGCACTGCGTCTCGCTTTACCCGGAAAGCTGGCAGATAAAAGCTGTGGAGCACATCCAGGGACTCGATGCTGACTTCGATGGCCTGACCGGTGGGTACGCGAAGGCGGTCGCTGGTCAGCCCGTTTTCGTACTCGAAGCTCCAGCTCCACATGCGCGCCGTTGCCTTGAGCGCAAAGGCATCTTCGGGGATGTCCCGCAAGTTGGTGAAGCTCGTCCAGCCGTACCAGAACATACTCAGCACCAGCAGGCTTGGGATGATGGTCCAGACGATCTCGATGAGGGGATGCCCCTTGGAGTCCGACATTGGTTCGGGGTGGCGGCTGTGATGATACCGGTAGGCGAACCAGACCATGCATAGGGTAATGCCCAGGAGCATCAGAGCCGAGATGCCGAAGATGTAGAAGAAGGTCGCGTCGACCTTGTCGATGGTATTGCGTGCGTCAGCGTTCATAGCCCTTAAACCTTTTAGCGGTACAGTACGTCAAGAAAGGTGAACCCGATAAAGATGCACAGGGTGCAAAGCGCAGCCAGAAACATCCAGGCGAAAAGCCGCGATTCGTATTTGAGGTGCATGAAAAACAGCAGCACCAGGGTGCCCTTGCTGCAGGCGATGGCCAGGGCCGCCCAGATGTTCAACGCCCCCAGGTCGATGCGGGAGATTCCTACGGTGACAACAGTCAGCGCCAGCAGGGCCGCCCAGACGCGCAGGAGCAGGGCGTAACTGAGGATATGCTGCGAATTTGTGTCGTTCATGGTGGCCTCCTTTTAGCGCCGTTGAAAAAACCCATCCTGGAGTTTTTTCAACGGCGAAACCGAAAAACCCGGTTTTCAGTTTCTTACAAAATCGAAAAAAAGTCATCGATTTTGGTCGCCCATCCATGGGCTCCACAGGCTGCTTTTCAATTGCCTGTCAGAGCATCAGGTAGTAGAGGGGGAAGATGAAGATCCAGATCAGATCCACCAGATGCCAGTAGAGCACGGAATTTTCCAGCAACACGAAGTTCGACCGATGAACCCCGCCTTGCCTGATCTTCAGCACGACCCAGCCCAGAAGCGCCCCGCCGATGAGTACATGAAGGCCGTGGAGTCCCGTGGTGACGTAGTAGAGGTTGAAAAAGGCCATCTGCCCCTCGGGTCGCTCTGCGAGCTGCGCGCCTCCGGGATAGAGCCCGTGGTGGATCTTGGAGCTCCATTCCACATATTTGATCACCAGAAAACACAGGGCCAAAGCCAGGGTGCCCCAGAGACAGCGAAGGGCCAGCGCGCTGTTGCCCTTCTGGACGGCGCTGAGCGCTATGGCCGCCGTGAGACTGCTGGTGAGCAGCACCAGGGTGTTGATTGTTCCGAGTACCCAGTTCAGCTCCCGCCCTGCGGCGGCGAAGGCCTCCCCATGGGTCGAGAGGGTGACGGCGTAGAGCACGAAGAGTCCGCCGAAGAGCAGCAGTTCGGAGAAGAGAAAAAGCCACATCCCCATGCGGGCGCCGGTGTCATCCCTGTGAGCATCGACACTCATGAGATATTCACCCCCTTGAAGTCGTAGGGGCCCCGAGTCACCTCTGGTTCATCGATGAAGTTCTCCAGCGGCGGGGGAGAGCTGGTGGTCCATTCCAGGGTTGCCGCCCCCCAGGGATTGTCGCCCACGGGCTCTCCTCTGAGGCAGCCGCGCAGCAGATTGCCGAACATGAGCAGGATCCCCACCGCTAGCAGCCAGCTGCCTGCGGTGGCGATCTGGTTGCCCAGGGTGAATTCGGGTAGATAGTCGTAATAGCGCCTGGGCATCCCCTGCATCCCTACGATCATCATCGAGCCGTAGAGGATATTGAAACCGGTAAAGAGTATGAGCCAGGCTCCCGTGGCGACCCGGTGGTTGTACATGCGCCCAAAAACCTTGGGCAACCAGAAGTGCAGGGCGGCAAAGAGGGCAAAGCCAGTGCCGCCGAACATGGTGTAGTGGAAGTGACCCACGACGAAATGGGTGTCATGAACATGGATATCAGGCCCCGGCGCACCCAGCACCAGTCCGGTGAGCCCCCCTACGGAAAAGAGGAAAATAAAGGAAAGGGCAAAGAGCATGGGGGGCGCCAGGGTCACCGAGCCCTTGTACATGGTGGCCACCCAGTTGAAAACCTTGATGGCACTGGGGATGGCGACGATGAATGTCAGCAGGGAGAAGACGAATACGGCTGTGTCGCTCATGCCGCTGGCGAACATGTGGTGCCCCCAGACCAGGGAACCGGCAAAGGCGATGGCCAGGGTAGAGAAGACGATGGCCTTGTAGCCGAAGATATGTTTGCGGGTAAATACAGGGATGATCTCGCTGATGACCCCCATCCCCGGGAGAATCATGATGTACACCGCCGGGTGGGAATAGATCCAGAACAGATGCTGAAACAACAGCGGGTCGCCCCCCTTGCCCGGGTCAAAGAGCCCCAGCCCCAGGCTGCGCTCCAGCACTACCAGCAACAGGGTGATCCCCAGAATGGGGGTGGCCAGCACCTGGACCCAGGCCGTAGCGTAGAGAGACCAGATGAACAGGGGCATCTGTGTCCAGCTCATGTAGGGGGTGCGCAGGCGGTGAATGGTCGTGAGGAAGTTCAACCCGGTGAGTATGGAGGAAAACCCCAGCACGAAGGCCGCCGTGGCCGCGAGGGAGACGTTGGTGGTGGTGATGGCGCTAAAGGGTACGTAAAAGGTCCAGCCCGTGTCGGGGGGGCCGCTGCCTCCGAAGAGGGAGAGCAGCGCCAGCGCCGCCCCGGTCATGTAGAGCCACCAGGACAGCAGGTTCAACCGGGGGAAGGAGACATCCTTGGCTCCGAGCTGAAGCGGCAGCAGGATGTTGCCCAGGATCGCCGGAATGCCGGGGATGATGAACAGGAAGATCATGATCACCCCGTGCAGGGTGAAAAGAGAGTTGTAGGTCTGGGCCGAGACGATGGTCGGACCCGGGCTGAAGAGCTCCAGACGCAGCGCCAGCCCCAGTGCGATCCCCACCAGGAAAAAGCTCAGCACCGAACAGAGGTAGAGGATGCCGATTCTCTTGTGGTCGGTGGAGAAAATCCAGGAACCCAGCCCTTTGCGCGGGGTCTGCAGGAAATTTGTGTTCACTTCGCTTTGCGCACTGTTCATGGGGTTACCTCGGTGTGGAAGATCGACTCTTTCCCCCCAGCAGCAGGAAGAGCAGCAGGGCCAGGGCCCCGCCCAGTACGGCCAGCGCCGATACTCGAAGGATGTTGAAAACGTATCGCTGCCCCGAAGGGTCGTAGCTGAAGCAGAAGGCCAGCACCTTCTGGATGGTGCGGCCTACCCGCCCGTCCCTGGCCTCGGCCATGGCCATGGTGACATCCATGGCGAGGAAATTCGTGCCATGGAGGTACCGGACGATCTTCCCCTCACCGGTCACGGCGAAGATCACCACGGGATGGAGAAAATCTTCCCCTTGGGCAATGTAGCTGTACCCTGCCGCGTCGAGTACGGCGTCAATGGAAGCCTGATCTGCGGTGAGAAATTCCCATCCCCGTTCGTCTGCCTGCCCTCCGGATGCCGCAAGAAAGGTGGCCCTGGCCCTGCGGGCATCTTGCGGCCCCTCCTGCGCATCGAAGCTCAGGGAGAGAATACGAAATTGCTGCCCCGCTTTCCATTGCATATCTTCCAGGACGGTGGCGATACCCATCTGAATCTGGTTGCAGACATGGCGGCAGCGGTAGTAGATGGGCAGGATGAGGGTCGGCCCTTCGATCCAGTCCCCCAGTGCACGGGTTTTCATTGGAAAAAGGTAGGGCAAGGATACTGAAATTGACAGGGATTGCAACGTAAAGGAACCTCCTGTGCGCATTGCCCCTCTGTGCCCCCTCTGATACAATGCCGTACTTTTTAACATCCCCCATGAGGAGTCCCCATCTTGTCCGATTTGAACGAACGACTCACCGAGCTGGAAATCCGCTACTCACATCAGAGCCACCTTATCGAAGAACTCAACGACATTCTGGTGGAGTTCGGCCATCGCATTTGCGTACTGGAACGCGATAATAGCCGTCTGAGCGAGATGATGTCGGGACTGGGCCCCGAGCTCATAGAATCTCCCGACGAATAATCCATGGAAGCCTGGCAGAAAGAGCTCGCAGCCAGCCTGGTGAAGCCTGCGGCGCTGGAGGAGCATTTCGGCGTCGAGCTCCCCGGCCTCGAGGCGGTGAGCTCGCGTTACCCCATGCGCATCCCCCCCTACTACCTGGAGCTGATGGAGGGCCCCGGCGACCCCCTCTGGCGTCAGGCGGTGCCGGATTTTGCAGAGCTTTCAGAGCCCCAGGGGCTCAGCGACCCCCTGGGGGAAGACGACCTCTCGCCCGTTCCCGCCCTGATTCACCGATACGCCGACCGGGTGGTGCTTCTGGTCAGTGGCGCCTGCGCTCTCTACTGCCGATTCTGTACTCGCAAGCGCCGAGTCGGCACCGAGACCATGGACTGCTCGAACTCCCAGATCGATGCCGCCATCGAGTATATCGCCACGACCCCGGCGGTGCGTGATGTCATTCTCTCCGGAGGAGACCCCCTGCTGCTGGAAGACCATCGGCTCGAATCCATCCTTTCGCGCCTGAGGGCCGTCGATCATGTGGAGATGATTCGCATCGGAAGCCGTGTTCCAGTGACCCTGCCCAGCCGCATCACGCCAGAGCTCTGTCGCATGCTCTCGCGCTTTCACCCCCTCTATCTCAATACCCACTTCAACCATCCCGCCGAGCTGACCCCCGAGTCGGCCGCCGCCTGCGCCCTGCTGGCGGACTCAGGCATTGTGCTGGGCAACCAGACGGTGCTGCTGCGAGGGGTCAACGATCATCCCGAGATCATGCGTCGTCTCAATGTGGGACTGCTGCGGATGCGCGTTCGCCCCTACTATCTGCACCAGATGGATCTGGCCTGTGGCACGGCCCATTTTCGCACCCCCATCGCCACGGGACTGAGCATCATGGAAGCGCTTCGTGGCCCCACCTCGGGGCTGGCTCTTCCCCATTATGTCATCGACCTGCCCGGTGGTCTCGGTAAGGTGGAATTGCTCCCTGAGCAACGCAGGGGCTCGGGCGAGGCCGTGGAGGTACGCTCTCCCGCCGGTCTTTGGGTTTCCTACCCGGATATAGGTTCCTGAGGCTCTGGGGTTGGTTTTTGTTGAGGGCCTGCTACTATATCGAATTATATGAAAGCTGCCCTTAATTAAGCCACATGCCTGTTGCTGCAACACCCTTTTCAAGGGTGTTGCAAAGGGGAATGATGAAAAAATCAAGCTATCGATTGCTTTTTTCCGGATTCCTGATTCCTCTTCTCGTCGGCGCCGTTATGGCCGTCGGAGCTCGCCTGAACTATCAGAACCGAGTGGATGACGACATCTCCCATTTCAGGGCTCTCAGTCATGACGATGCTCATCTGGTGCGCAAGTCGGTGGAAGAGACCATTGGTGTCATTTACGGTAATCTGCGTATCATTGCCCGTTTGCCTGGTGTGCGTTCCATCGACCGTCATGCCGAGGGCTTCGATGCTAATGCCCGTCTTACGGTCCAGGAGATTTACAACAACCTGGCCAGTCAGGTTGATCTCTCCGAGGTCTACATCGTCTCTGCGGATTTCAATCCCGAGGGTATCGATGCTCTCACCGGAGCTGCCGAAGAGCCCATTCTCATGTTCGATCAGCTCATCGTGGGTAAAACGGGGGGGATGGAGTCCGAGAGCTCTGCAGAAACTGCCGAAGTCGAAGAGATTGAAATTCACGAATATCGATTAATCAGAAAGCAACTCGACTGGTTTGCCGAACATTACCCTCATGAACAGGGGGTGGAAGGGCTGAAATACCCTGCCATCACCGGGGCTGAGGTAGTCACCTGCGATAACAGGCGCTATGACCCCCGGTCTCCTGATGATGCCGACCGTTCGGGCATCGTCTACTCCGTTCCCTTTTATGGTCCCGATGGAGATCTTAAGGGGCTGGTGGCCGGGATCTTCCTCACAGAAATTCTCAGGGGACTTCTGCCCGACGGAGACTATGCACTGTCTCTTGGTGCATATGGCTATTCGGTTTTCTCCAGGGACAGGGGGGCAGCTTGGGACTCCGCCGACTGGGTTCGCAACCTGGAGCCTGATCCTTCCCGTCTTTTCTCCGAGGTGTTCGCCTTAGACATTCAGGATGCTTTCGGTGCCTGGGTTCTTTGGGCCGGACGGAATGACGGGGACTTCTGGGGCAATGAAGAGGCAGTTCTCAGAGGGCAGATACTTCATCTGAGTTATTTGGGGACGGCCGTCGTCCTGGCGCTTTGCTGGGGCTTGGTGTTTGTGGTCAGCCGGGGGCGCCGTCAGCTCGAGCGGCGCAACCTTGAACTCGAAGATGCCGTCGGCATGCTGAGCCTGAGTCGGAAAAAGCTGGCAGCCGCACACAAAATGGCTCGTTTGGGCAGTTGGGAATGGGTGCCGGGCAACGACGAATTGTTGCTTTCTTCTGAGCTCCTGGGGCTGATGCACTGGAAAGAGGGCTTGACGATGCGCTCTTTCCAGCAATGGAGAGAATGTGTCCCCGATCAGGATGCTCCGGTTCTTCTTCAGCAATTCGAAGCTCTCTTTGCCCGGGGGCAGGGGTTCAATCGGGATCATGGACTCAAGCTTTCTGACGGCAGTCGCCTCGTCGTACAGCATCAGGCCGAAGCCGAGATGAGCGATGAGGGTGAACTGTTGCGTATCGTCGGCACGGTGCAGGATGTCACCGAGCGTAACCTGAAAGATGAAAAAATCCTTCTGGCGGGCAAGGTGTTTGAAGCCAGCAGCGAGGCGATCATCATTACCGATGAGAATGTCCGTGTACTGGATGTAAACAAGGCCTTTTGCGAGATGTCCGGTCATAGCAGGGAGGAGTCCCTTGGCAAAACGCCGGGCATTTTCGACTCCAGCTCTCATGATGAGAAATTCTATCGGACCCTCTGGGATCGACTCGGGCGCGAAGGAGCCTGGCAGGGAGAAATCTGGGATCGACGAAGTAACGGGGAAATTTATCCGCTCTGGGTTGCCGTCAACGCGGTTTACAGCGACGAGGGGGCCGTCACGCACTACGTCGCCATTGCCCTGGATCTGACCCAGAAGAAGCAGGCTGAGGAGCATCTGCAGCGGCTTTCCAATTTTGATCCTCTGACGGGACTTCCCAACCGACTGCTTTTCCGGGACCGCCTGGATGAGGTGCTGCGTCAATCCAGGCTCACTCAAAAGGCTGTGGCTCTGCTGTTTCTGGATCTGGATCGATTCAAGGTGATTAACGATACCCTCGGACATCATCTGGGCGACGCCGTGCTGGTGCAGGTCGCACAGCGTATTGCCACACAGATGCGCAAGAGCGATACGGTGGCGAGAATGGGGGGAGACGAGTTCAGTATCATCCTGAGCGAGCTCGCCTCAGCGCAGTCGGCTGGGCTGGTAGCCGGCAAGATTTTATCCGCCTTTGGCAAGCCGCTGCAGGTGGATGGTCAGGAGCTCTATGTCACCCTGAGCATCGGTATCAGCCTCTATCCCCATTGCGGCCTCGACCGGGCGACGCTGAGCCAGACCGCCGAAATTGCCATGTATCACGCCAAAAAGCAGGGGCGAAACAACTACCAGTTTTACGCCGAAGAGATCAACGACATGAGCTCCGAGCGCATGGCGCTGGAACATGATCTGCGTCTGGCACTGGATCGAGGGGAGTTCAGGCTTTATTATCAACCCCAGATGGATGTGGCGAGCCGATGCCTTTGTGGCTTTGAGGCCCTTATCCGCTGGTTCCATCCCCGCCGAGGAATGGTTCCGCCTGATCATTTCATCTCTATTGCCGAAGAAACGGGTCTCATAGACGCTATTGGGGACTGGGTGATTATGGAGGCTTGCCGTCAGGGGCAGCTCTGGCAGCAGCAAGGCGCCCCGGCGGTACCGGTAGCGGTGAATCTGGCTGCCCGGCAGTTTTTGGCTCCGGGGCTGGGGGCGCGCATCAGGGAGATCCTTGAGCTGACGGGCTTTCCCCCCGAATTGCTGGAACTCGAAATCACCGAAGGCACCATGCTTCAGGATGTTCAGCACACCATCGATGTGTTGATTGAACTCAAGCTCATGGGGCTCAGGGTGGCCATTGATGATTTCGGGACGGGTTACTGTTCGCTGGGATATCTCCACAAGCTTCCCATCGACAAGTTGAAAATCGACAAATCTTTCGTCATGGTCACGGAAGTAACCACGGAGAGTTTCGCAATTGTCTCTGCCGTGATCGCCATGGCCCACAGCATGGGCATCGAAGTTCTGGCCGAAGGGGTGGAGACCGAAGAGATTCTGGAGCAGCTCCACGCAAGAAGGTGCGACAAGATTCAGGGGTACTGGTACAGTCGCCCACTGCCTGCCGGCGATGTAGCAGGTTTTGTCGCCGGGCTCAGCGCAGGGGAGACCGTGGTCAGTCTTTCATAAATCTTCGGGGGCGAAGGCCACCACGTCTCGGATGTCCCCGGTACCTATCAGCAGCATCAGCAGCCGGTCGATACCCAGAGCGATACCCGCACAGTCGCTAAGGTAGGTCAGCTCGTCAAGAAATTTTCCAGGCAGAGGGTAGGGAGGGAGCGCGGCGGTGCGCCGGGCTTTTTCTTCCTCGTCAAACCGTAGTCGCTGCTCGGTGGGGTCGGTGAGCTCTGAGAAGGCATTAGCCAGCTCCAGCCCCCCGATGTAGAGTTCGAAACGCTCGGCAACTCTCGGATCGCTGGGCTTTTTTCTGGCCAGAGCCGCCATTTCGGCAGGGTAGTCATAGAGAAAGCAGGGTGTGGTCCAACCCAGATGGGGCTCAATCTGAATAGCGATCTGCTCATCGAAGCTGCCATCTGCAAGGGCCTGTTCCATCGAACTGGATCCGTATTGGCAAAAGGCCTGCTCCACGCTCAGCCGCTTAAAGGGGGCAGTCAGATTGATGGAGCGACCCTGGACGAGAATCCTGCCCTCGGGGGCAAGGGCCCGAAGCAGCTCCTCGCAGCAGTTCATCAGGTCCAGGTAGTCGCTGGCAGTCTGATACCATTCCAGCATGGTGAATTCGGGCAGGTGCCGGCTTCCGCGCTCCTGCTGTCGCCAGCAACGAGAAATCTGAAAGAGGCGGGGGTAGTTCGCAGCCAGAAGCCGTTTCATGCAAAGCTCGGGGGAGGTCTGCAGAAACCAGTCGCCGCTGGGCTCGGCGAGAATATGAATCTCAGGGGCGTTGGCGGGGATGCGAAGAGGGGTCTCCACCTCCAGGAAATCCCGATCGATGAAAAAGGCCCGGATCGTTTGAACGATCCGGGCTCTTTTGTGGAGATTGTCTTTTTTGCGGGCGAGGGACCAGTTGGTCATCAGCCCTTGACCCGGGTGACATATTCGCCGGTGCGGGTGTCGATGCGGATGATCTGTCCCTCGTCGACGAAGGAGGGAACCTGGAGATTGTATCCGGTCTCTACCTCGGCGGGTTTGTTGTTGCCCTGAGCGGTGTCTCCCTTGACCCAGGGGTCGGATTTGGAGACCCGCAGTTCGACGAAGTTGGGCAGGGTGATGCCGATGCCACGCTCATTAAACAGCAGGATTTCGACCTCCATGTTGTCGATGAGGAAGTATTTGGCATCGCCCAGGGCCTCATCGGTCAGTGTGGTCTGCTCGAAGGTGCGGTTGTCCATGAACACGTAGCCCGTCTCATCCTGATAGAGAAACTGCATTTTGTTCTCTTCGAGGCTGGCCGGTTCGAAACTCTCACTGGAGCGGTAGGTGCGGTCAAAGAGGGATCCGGTGATCATGTTGCGCAGCTTGCAGCGGTAGAGCGCCTGGCCCTTGCCCGGCTTGGAAAAGTCAAACTGAGCAATGACGTGGGGCTCACCGTCGATCATCAGTTTCAGCCCTTTTTTGAGGTCGGAACAGCTGTACATCGTGTGTCTCCTGACAATTTGCTATGAATGTTTTTTATAAGTACCTGGATCTGTGACTCTATTTGGGGGGGCACATTTGATCACAGGTGGCGGGGCATTGTCACTCAAAATCAGGAGCTGTAGAGCTTGCCGTCAGGCCCCTGTTTTTGAGTCGCTGGGATATCGATGGGCGCCTCGAGCAAAGAGAAGGCCCTGCGGTAGCGCCTTGACTCGATAAAGGCGATTTTGAAGATGCTGGCAACCGGTACTCCGATAATCATCCCCAGGACTCCATAGAGCTTGCCCCCCATGATGATTGCCAGAATCACCAGCAGGGGGTGGAGGTTGGAGACTCTCGAAATCAGAATGGGGATGAGGATGAAATTATCGACGATTATCTGGGCG
Organism: Desulfuromonadales bacterium; assembly: GCA_012974445.1. Lineage (GTDB taxonomy): Bacteria > Desulfobacterota > Desulfuromonadia > Desulfuromonadales > JAAXQG01 > JAAXQG01. Next base: position 47 of record JAAXQG010000074.1, on the reverse strand, counting down.
ATGAAAAAATAGACGATGACGATCCACCAGAACTCCGCACCGGTTCC
>JAAXQG010000216.1 GCA_012974445.1 Desulfuromonadales bacterium | reverse complement strand
CGGTCGGCGCGAAGATCACGACCATCGAAGGGCTGAAACTGAGCCGGCAGATAGACCAGATCGTCATTGCCACCGTGGCCGAGCCGGAGAACGAGCCTCTGCGTCAGATTGCCTTCGATGAGCAGGTGGAATTTTTCTGGTTCCAGGGGGAGGTGGATCATGTCACAACCCGTTTGCGCAAAGCCGCCGAACATTTTGCGGCTGACATCTGTCTGCTGATCAGCGGTGACTGTCCTCTGATTCATGCCCCACTGCTCGATCAGATGGTCGCCGATCTCAAGGCCTGCCCTGAGGCGGACTATGTGAAGGTGCCCCCCGATGCCGACGGCAATCCCTCCATGACCGAGGGGTTGGGAGTCTATCGCAGTCGCGCCTGGCAGAAAGGGGATGACCTGTCCGATCGCCCGGAACTCAAAGAGCATCAGTTTCCCATTCTCGGCCAGCGGCCCGACATCTTTTGCGTCTGTGACAGCACCATCTTGCCTGCGGAATTTTACGGTGCCAAACACAGACTCTCCATCGATACCCGGGCCGATCTGGAATTCATGAATCTAGTGCACGACGAGTTGCTCAAGGCGGGACAATCTTTTGACTTGCCCTCTGTAGCGTCCCTGATCGACGACCAAGAACATTTCAAGGAGATCAATGCCCATGTCTATCAGCGGCAGCTGGTCGAGCACATTCGCAGGGCTCTCTTCGTCGTGGATGCCGGTGGTGATTTCGGCTATGGCCACCTGATGCGTTCTATCGAGCTGGCTCACCAGCTGGTGGAACGCAAGGGCTACCCGGTAAGTTTTCTTGTCGACGACCTGCGTGCCTGGCAGATGCTCAAGGAACAGGGCCTTACGGCCTTCTGGGGCGCCTATGGGCGTGCCCCGCGCGCCCCCTCCGAAGGCATCGAAGCGCTCACCGATGTGGACGAGACCTACGATTTTGTCATTTTCGACATCTATGGCGGCCGGAGTATTGAGGCCGGTTGGCGAAACAGAGACTTTCCCAAGTCGTGCCTGCTGGCCATGGACAGCCTGGCTTCCTGGACTGCCGAGGTCGACCTGGTGGTCATTCCCGGTGTTACCGCACCCGAAAATCCCGAGAGCTTTTATGGCGAGAGCCCCCCTGTCATTCATCTCGGAGAACAATTCGTGATTCTGCGGCAGGAGGTCCGTCAGGCCAAGAGGCGCAGGCTGCCAAAGGAGATCGACCTGCTGGTCTATCTTCACAAGGAAGAACAGCGTCAGGCGGTTAAGTCCTATGCCGCAGCCTCGGGTCTGAGTGTGCATATTGTGGAGGGCTTCGAGCAGGACTTCTGCCGCCTGCTGGCAAAAAGCCGTTGCTATCTGGGCAATTTCGGCTACGGCTTCTACGAGGCGGTCTCTCTGGGGGCATATCCCCTCAACTGGCCCCTTTCGAAGGAGCACGAAGAAGACTCGCGTCTCTTTTATGAGCGCATGGGGCTGCCTGCCGAAATCGTCACGAGTGCCGAGCAGCTCGGACGGCGATTGCCCGATCTGCTGCACAAGAAGAGTTGGGAGGCGCTCTCACTCGAAGATGGCACGGCTGCCATAGTCGATCTCCTTGTTGCCCTGCGCAACCGCCAGGAAGCAATAGGTACCCGATGAAGCCTCCCTATTTCATTGCCGAAGTCTCAAGCAATCACCATCGCGACCTGCAGCGCTGCTTCGAGTTTATCGATACCTCGGCAGCCATTGGTTGTGATGCCGTCAAGTTTCAGCTCTTTCGCATCGAAGAACTGTTCGCCCCCGAAATTTTGCAGAAGAGCGAGATGCACCGCAAGCGCAAGCAATGGGAGCTCCCCGTCGATTTCCTTCCCGACTTGGCGCAGCGCTGTCGTCAGCGGAACATTGCCTTCTCCTGCACTCCCTTCTATCTCGAGGCGGTGGCGGAATTGGAGCCCCATGTCGATTTCTATAAGATTGCCTCATATGAGCTGCTCTGGACCGACCTCTTGAAAAGCTGTGCGTCGACCGGAAAGCCTGTGGTGCTCTCCACCGGCATGGCCACTCTGGAAGAGATCGGCCAGGCTGTGGCCACTCTCAGGGAGTCCGGTTGCCTGGATCTGACCCTCTTGCACTGTGTGTCGGGATATCCTGCACCCGTTGCCCAATGCAACCTGGGGGCCATCGAGACCCTGGCGAAAACCTTCGGCTGCGAGGTCGGCTGGTCCGATCACAGTGTCTCTACTTCTGTCGTCTCTAGAGCAGTGCACCGTTGGCAGGCTAGCATGGTGGAGTTTCATCTCGATCTCGAGGGCGAGGGGGACGAGTTTGCGACCGGTCACTGTTGGTTGCCCGAGCCCATGAAGAACCTCATTGCCGAAATCCGCTGCTCCTTTGAGGCCGATGGCACCGGGGAAAAAGTTCCGACCCAGGCGGAATTGTCCGACAGGGATTGGCGTGCCGACCCTATCGATGGATTGCGCCCCTTGTCTCATATGAGGGTGGGTTATTCAGGCTGACAACTGAGGGCATGGCATCCGGTGGAGCCCGTCCCCTGAATTGCTCTCTGGAAACTTCCCGAATGATATGAACGGATTTGTATTCAAAACCGATATGAATTGGCACTGCGGCACATTGACCTTGCGGCGCAATGTTTTATGACACAAGGAGAAACACCTATGATCGAAAACTGGAGTCCTATCGATTCTTTTCGCGGTAACAGTTCTAACCCGGCCACGGGGATATCGCGGGCCTGTCCGGTTTGCCAATCTTTGGAGAGCAGAATTCTGCTTACTTTGAAGGATTTTCAATTTTATTCAGACTCTGCCGTGCTTCCCAAGAGAATGACGCTTACCCAAGCGCAGTGCCGAAGCTGTTTTACCATTTATCTGAATCCGGGCTACTCCTCATATGGTTTTCGTGCCCTCTTCGCCGAGGCCGGTTGCTCCTATGGCGCGACCTCGGTTCGGTCTCAGGAGCAGAGGGCCTGGCTGGATAATAGGAATCTTCTCAAACCTGGCAGCAGACTTCTCGATGTGGGCTGCTACGACGGCAAGTTTCTCTCGGAGTTGCCCGATGCCGTCGAAAAAGTGGGCTTTGATATCGACGCCCCTGCTATCGAGCGTGGCCGTAGCTTGTATGCGGACAAGAAGATTCAATTTGTTCATGGTGATTTCGAGAGTTTTAGTCCCGAAGAGGCTCCCGATGTCATCACCATGTACCATGTTTTGGAACATCTGCCCGATCCGGTGGCCGCCTTGAAAAATCTTCGACAGTTTTCCCATGCAGAGACGAGGCTGGTCATCGAAATTCCCATCCTGGAGAACGGCAAGACCAACGATATTAACGGATTTCTCTCGGTCCAGCACATGACGCATTTCAGCCGCCGGAGCTTCCACAACGCCCTGAAAATGTCCGGCTGGACCATTCTTGATGAAAATAACCGGCTGGAGTACGGTGGATACCGGGTGCTGGCTAAGCCCTGCGAGATGCAGTCTGGGATTCTGCCCGATATTGAAGACCTAAGCAGGGCGCTGGATTATCTCAGCAGTTGGCATAGCGCTGTGCGCACCGCCAATGAAAAGCTCACCGGCATTGTTGCCGAAGACCGATTGGTAATTTGGGGGGGAGGTGCGCATCTGGAATTTCTCTATCAGACGACGGCTCTCTTCGATATGGCACCTAGTAGGGATTGTCTGATTGTCGATTCCGATTCTTTGAAGCAGGGCAAGAGTTGGCGGGGCATTTCCTGTTGTGCTCCTGAGGTGTTGTCACAGGTAGACTGGTCGAGTACGACTCTTGTTGTGTCCAGTTATGGCGGGCAGGAATCCATTTTTAAGGGGGCACTGCAGGCTGGAGTGCCCGAAGAGAAAATCGTGAAGCTCTACGACAAGGTCTGCGTCTATTGATGGGGGCTCGGGGCCGCCGTGGCTCCGGCGAATTTCTTTTTGTAAAAGCATCTTTGTGAGGACTTTATGCTAGAGACTTTCAATGGCTCCGGGGTGAGCGTTGCAGAATTAATGGCGTCGGAGACTGATTTTGTCGTCTTCGGAGCGGGGCAAGCCGGGCAATGTGCCCTCAAGCTTCTTAAGGAGAAGGGGAAGAGGGTTCTCTTTGTCTGTGACAACGACACGGCCAAACATGGCGCTGAAGTAGAGAATGTTGTCATCAAATCTCCAGAGACCCTGCTCGATATGCCGGAGGTTCCGGTTCTGATGGCCAGCGACTATTGTCGGGAAATTGGCCTTCAGCTCAAGGACATGGGGGTTCAGCGTTATTATTATTTCGGCTTTTGCTTCGATTTTGACCGCTGGCAGGGCCATTTCGACCCTCGTCGCCTCGGCGATTCTCGTCAGCGCATCGAAGAGGCCTGCGGGCTCTTTGATGATGCCCAGTCTAGGGACGCTTTTTCCTCTCTGGTCAATTTTCGATTCACTCTCTGCCCAGACTCGGTCAAGACCAGTCCCTTTGCCGAGTACTTTCACCCCGAGGTGTCACCCAAACCGGGTGATGTCATTGCGGATGCCGGCGCCTGGAATGGAGATACGGCGGAGATCTTTCATCGGCACTTGCAGGGTGACTGCAAGATTTTTTCCTTCGAGCCTGATGCCAGCAATTTCGGCGACCTCAAGGCCCGTATCGATGAGAAAGATCTTCAGGAGGCGGTTTTCCCAGTCAAACTGGGGCTCTGGAACAAATCGGATGTCTTGAGGTTCAGCACCAAGGCGGAAAATTCCATGCAGTTTCAGATCGATGAGCATGGTGAGATTGAAATACCCGTTACCAGCCTCGATGAGTTTTCTCGAAAGGAGGGCGTCTCCTTCGACCTGATCAAGATGGATATCGAGGGGTCCGAGGTTGAGGCTTTAAAGGGGGCGCAAGAAGTCATAAAGAGAGACAGGCCCGACCTGCAGATCTGTGTCTATCACCAGTTTGACGATCTGTGGGAAATTCCCATCCTGATCAAGGAAATTCTGCCCGATTACCGTCTTTATTTTGGGCATCATACCCAGAATCTTTTTGAAACCATAGTCTATGCCAAGTGTGAATAGGCCCTTTCTCGGTGGAGTATGTCATGGATGAACTTAAAAAAATCGCTCTACAGATTCGCAAGACTGCGATTGAAAGTATTTATCATGCTCGATCGGGACATCCCGGTGGCTGCCTTTCCGTTGCCGATATTCTTGCCGTGCTCTATTTCGACCAGATGAAGGTCGATGCCTCTGATCCCGATGCGGAGCAACGGGATCGACTCGTGCTATCCAAAGGGCATGCCTGCCCTGCTCTTTATGCGGCCTTGGCTCTGAAGGGGTTCTTTCCTGTAGAAGAGACTAAGGGGCTCAGAAAAATTGACCATTTTCTCGAAGGGCACCCCGAGATCAATATTCCCGGGGTCGATGCCCCGTCTGGTTCCCTGGGCATGGGTTTATCGCAAGGCCTGGGCATGGCCTTCGGGGCGCGCTATTCGGGCAAGCCTTTTCACACCTATGTCATTCTGGGTGACGGCGACATGCAGGAAGGTAACACCTGGGAGGCCTTCATGTGCGCGGCCCATCATAAGGTAGGGAGCCTGACGGCCATTCTCGATGCCAACGGCTTGCAGGGAGATGCTACCGTCGAGGTCCAGATGAACTATGAGCCTATTCGGCCCAAACTGGAGGCCTTCGGCTGGAAGGTTCTGGAAGTGGATGGCCATGATCTCCATCAGCTCAAATCTGCATTGGAAGAGGCGCGTAGTCAGACAGAACAGCCTGTGTTTATCCTTGCCCGAACCCTGAAGGGCAAGGGAGTGGGCTACATGGAAAACGAGCAGGTCTGGCATGGAAGTTCCACGCTGACCGATGAACAGTTGACGCGCGCTCTCGAGGCGCTGGAGGATTGATGATGTCTGATCTGGAATTCTGGAGCCTTGGAGAGAATATTTCCGTCAGGGACGCCTTCGGTCGGATCCTGCTTGCAACGGCCAGAGAACGTCAGGACTTTTGTCTTTTCGATGCGGATGTCGCAGGCGGAACCGGCGCAAAACCCTTTGTCGAAGCCTTTCCGGATAGGACGGTTCAGTTTGGCATCGCCGAACAGAACATGATGGCGGCCGCGGGTGGCTTTGCCGATACCGGCCTGATACCCGTCGTTTCGACCTTTGCGGCCTTTGGTACCATGCGAGCCCATGAACAGTTTCGAACCGCAGTTGCCTATCCCAAGAGGAATGTCAAGCTTTGCTGTTCCCACCACGGCATGGACGTCGGCCCCGATGGGGCCACCGCTCAGATGCTGGAGGATCTTGCGACCATGAGGGCCATTCCCAATGTTTCGGTCGTGGTTCCGGCCGATGCCAATCAGTTCATGAGCGCCTTTCGGGCCGTGCTCGACTGGGAGGGTCCCGTATATATGCGCATCGGCCGTAGCCCGGCCCCTGTCATCACCGATGGCGATGTCGATTTCCAAATCGGCAAAGCAGACCGTTTGCGAGAGGGCCTCGATCTCTGCCTGGTGGCGACAGGTGTCATGGTCGCCAGGGCTTTAGAGGCCGCCGTCAGCCTGGCGGCGCAAGGCATAGAGGCAAGAGTAGTCAATCTCTCAAGCATAAAGCCGCTGGATAGGGACGAATTGCTCAGTGCGGCTCGTGAAACGGGAGCAATTGTAACGGCCGAAGACCATAATGTTCTGGGAGGAATGGGCAGTGCCGTTGCGGAACTCTTAAGCCAAGAACTTCCCGTGCCAATGCAGATGGTTGGCGTCCAGGATCGTTTTGGCAAGTCTGGTGAGCACGATGAGTTGGCCGAGCTCTATGGATTGACGGCAGGCCATATCGAAGAGGCGGCAAAGGTGGTGCTGCAAAAGAAAAGTAAACGCTGATTTTATAATTTAGGAGAGTGCAAACATGGGGCGTGTGGTTTTTGTTACCGGAGCCAGTCGGGGTATCGGCAGGGGTATTGCGGAAAGATTTCTTCGTGAGGGAGATCGGGTCGCTGTGGGCTACAGCCACAATCAGGAACTCGCCGAAGAATTGGCATCAGAATTTTCTGAGGCCTTAGCCGTCCAAGTCGATGTGTGCAGCAGGGAATCTGTTCAGACTGCTATTCGTACGGTTATTGATCACTTTGGCTCTCCCATTCAGGTTCTGGTCAACAACGGTGCCATCGCACAGGAAAAACCCTTCTTGTCTATTACGGACGAAGATTGGGACCGAATGATTGCTACCAACCTGAGAGGGCCCTTCATATTTACTCAGGAGGTACTCCCGGCTATGACCGAAGCTGGCTGGGGACGTATCATCAATATTGCTTCCATTGGAGGACAATGGGGGGGGGTCAACCAGGTGCACTATGCGGCTGCCAAGGCCGGTCTGCTTAACCTGACACAGTCGACGGCTAAGGTTTTCTCCTCCGAAGGGATTACCTGTAATGCCGTTTCTCCCGGCTTGGTTCAGACTGACATGTCTGCCAACGAATTACAGACCGAGGCGGGCAAGGAGAAGGTCAAAAATATTCCAGCCGGTAGGCTGGGTACTGTGGATGAAGTCAGTAGCACCGTCTATTTCCTGAGTTCTGACGAGGCGGCCTATATGACCGGTCAGACTCTTAACCTCAATGGTGGGATGTATTTTGGATAAAAAAACGCTCTGGGTTGTCAGTGCGGGTGCAGAGGCGGTTCCCGGACTTTTGCGGGCGAAAGAAATGGGTCTGCATCTGGTTGTCAGTGATGCCAGCCCCTCTGCTCCTGGTGTGGCGCTGGCCGATGATTTTGTGCAGGCCAGTACCTATGATGTAGAAGAAAGTGTCGAGGTCGCTGCAAAATATCATCGGGAGGTTCGTCCGATAGATGGGGTTATCTGTCTGGCTGCGGACGTCCCTCTGACGGTTGCTTCGGTTACGGATACGCTGGGTCTTCCAGGTATCTCCGTTGAGGCTGCCCGACTTGCATCAGATAAGCTCGCCATGAAAGATCGGTTTGTGCAAGCGGGGGTTCCTGTCCCCTGGTATTCACCTGTCGACTCTGTTACCAGTCTGCGTCAGCTCATTTCGTCCAAGGGGCTGCCTTTAGTCTGTCTCTTATACACATCT
>JAAXQG010000079.1 GCA_012974445.1 Desulfuromonadales bacterium | reverse complement strand
ACCACCGGCGCCATCGCCGGGATGATCGCGGGAGCCTTCTACGGAGAAGACGCCATTCCGAAGAGGTGGATAAAGAAGCTGGATAAGGGGGTGCGCTCTCAGGTGCTCGATGCTGCCGAGGGGCTTTTAGCTCTGTCCCCTGCACAACAGGGAGGATAAACCTATGAAGGTATTGCAGGGAGATCTCTGGGATTATTGGGGAGTCGCTATTCTGGCGATCACTACCTGCGGGCAGCTGAGCAAGCAGGGGAAGAGTTTCATGCTGCGCGGTTGTGCCAGGCAGGCTAAAGAGCGATTTCCCCATCTGCCTGCCCGGATGGGGAGCCTGATTCAGGCACAGGGCAACCGGGTCTTTGATCTGGGAGATGGCCTGGTGAGCTTCCCCGTGGAGCAGAGCGCCTTCGAGGTGCCCAGCCTCTCGCGCATCTGTGACTCCTGCCGCCAGCTTGTGGAGCTGGCCGATGAGCGGGGATGGCCGCACATCATCGTGCCGCGTCCCGGCTGCGGCGGGGGCGGACTGAGTTGGACCGAGGTGCGCCCCATCCTCGAACGACATTTCGACGAGCGCTTTTCGGTTATCAGCGCCGGATAGGGTCAGGGCAGCAACCAGACAACTGGCATCTTTTGTTAAAATTATGCTGAAAACATAACTTTTAATGCAAAAGGAACCGACCATGGACCTGAATCGAATACAGCTATGGCAGGGAGACATTACGACCCTGGCTCTGGATGCCATCGTGAACGCCGCCAACAGCAGCCTGCTCGGCGGCGGCGGGGTTGATGGCGCCATTCATTCTGCCGCCGGGCCCAGACTTCTGGAGCAGTGCCGTACTCTGGGTGGTTGCGAGACGGGGCAGGCAAAAATCACCCCAGGCTTCGATCTGCCGGCCCGATACGTCATTCACACCGTCGGTCCCGTCTGGCGGGGAGGGCATTCCAGGGAGGATGAGCTGCTCGCCGCCTGTTACCGCAACAGCCTGAAACTGGCCCTGAACCACGGCCTCCAGGCCATCGCCTTTCCCGCCATCAGCACCGGGGTCTACCGCTTCCCTGTCGAGCGCGCCTGCACCATCGCCCTTCGGGAGGTCGAGGCGTTTCTCGCCCGGCACGCGTCTCCATCCAAGGTCATTTTCGTCTGCTTCTCGGATGCCGGCGCCGCACTCTACCGCCGGTCCCTTTCAGGAACCCGTGCAGGATAATCCCGTCGTTTCATTGAAGGGGTTTGTCATTGACAGAAAACCCTGAAGATTTAATAATCTTTCCTGCTTTTATCGGGCGGAGTCATGGGGATGAGATCCCGGTGTCTTATGCTGATTGAGACGTTTTGACCCCAGCTTCCGGTGAACGAACTGAAGCAGGAAGAGAGAATCTAACGGATGGAACCAATCTACAAGAGACGGCAATTTCTGATCGACAAAGATTTTCAGCTCAGATTCATGGGCCGGATTTTTATCATGATCCTCTGCGCCTCGGCCCTGACCCTGGCCGTTCTGTTCGGCAGCGGTCTGGTCGGCATGGAGCTGTTCAGCCCCGTAGCGCTGGTGGCACTGGTGGCTCCGGCAGTTCTCATGCTGGGTTACAGCCTGGCCCTTTCCCACCGGCTGGCCGGGCCTGTTTTTCGGGTACGCAAGATCCTTAAGGAAATGTCCCAGGGGGATCTTCGTGGAGCCATTGCGCCGCTGCGCCGCAAGGACGAACTCAAGCTGGTGCTCGAGGATATCCGCGGGCTCAGGGAAAATCTGCGCGGCGATATGCTCGAGCTCAGATCTCTGGTGAACTACCTCGACTATGACGGCTCTCACCACTGTCACGAGCACCTCAAGCGTATGGAGGAAATCCTTCAGCGTTACCAGGTTCGCTGAAGGCTGCTGCGTTGGCATGATCGCTGCTTTATAAAGAGGACAGCATGGGCACAACGTGGTGCCCTTAACGACATAACCGGCAACGAAGCCCGTGGAAGAGAGTCCTTCTTCTACGGGTTTTTTTTGCCCTTTCAGCCGGGAGGTTACTCATGGATAGGAAGCAGGACAGGGAACTGATCAGTCTTGATGAAGCCGCCAGGCGCCTTGGAACCACGCAGGTCAGCGTTCTGATGCACCTGCGGGCCAAAAGGTTCGAAGGAGCCTGCGAGGAAGGTTCCTGGCAGGTTGATGCACTGAGCCTGGAGGCCTTTGCGCAGCACAGCGGTGGGGTGGCCGATAAGAAACTGTGCAGCAGCGGCTGTGCCGGAAAAACCACCAGCTGTGCCTGCAGCTAGGGCAGGGGGGACCAAATCATGGGAGTGACCATCAAGCCGTCGGATCTGCAGTATCGCTATCCAAAAAACAAGGAGGAACGGGCGCTGCCAAAATTCACCGGTAGCCCCGACCCTCGCCCCTTCGACCGGGATGACCTCTACGAGGTGATCCCCATGTTCGAGCAGGTGATGAACGAGTTGGACACTCAGAGCGGAGATGTGCTTCACCGCGTGGAGGAGATGCTCAACAACAATATCCCCCGGTTCATCGAGAGTCGTGAAGAGGTTTTTGACTGCCTGGTGGGATCGATGAAAGACCTGATGAAACCGATCAGATGATTTTTTACGCCCCCCTGCTTCTCAGGGGGGCGTACCTATGTCTTGACTGCGGGTAAAGTTCGCACCCGCTCTTTGCATCTCTTCCATCGCCCTTGCGCCATCGCCTTTTTGCACCTCGACGGCTGCAATTGCGTCTTCGATAACGGTGACGGCAAGACCTGCCTTCAGGGCATCGAGTACCGTGGCCTTCACGCAGTAGTCGGTGGCCAGTCCCCCGATATACAGGTGAGTCACTCCTTCTTTTTCAAGCCGTTGACCAAGTAGTTCTCCCCCATCATCTCTGGCATCAAAGGCGCTGTAGGCGTCTTCGCGTTCCCCCTGCCCCTTGGAAAGAACCTGTACTTCTTTCGTAACAGAAAGCTGCGGGTGGAATGCGGCGCCTCTGGTTCCCTGCACGCAGTGCTCGGGCCAGGACCCTCCAGAGCTGGCGAAATGGGTTGTGTTCTGAGGGTGCCAGTCGCGGCTGGCGAACACAGGATGCTGATGTTCGGTGAAAAAGGAGATGAGGCGATTCAAGGGGGCGATGACGGCATCGCCCTGAGTAACGGCCAGCGATCCTCCCGGGCAGAAATCATTTTGCACATCGACCAGCAGTAAGGCGCAATTTTTCATCAGGGTTTCTCCTTGAGGGCACGTTCGATGAGTTGGGAGCGCAAATCGCTGAGGTCGCCGCTGATGGAGACCTTGTAGCGATGGGGGTTGATCAGACGCAGGCATCCTTCAGGCAGCTGCTCAAGCTGCTGGTGACAGCGCCGGGCCAACTGATCCAGAGGTTCCGGGGCATGGAGCCTGCGGCCAGCCTCCATGACGGGTCGACGCAGCTCATCGAGGCGGCAGTCCTCGGGGAGTCGTCTCGATTGAAGGGGATTGTGGGGCGCATAGACTCTCTGTCCTGGTTGGAGATGATCATCGGCTGCAAGGGCGACGACATCCTGCAGGAAGCGGCCATCGGTCCCGGTGGCCCGGTAGAGCTTTTTTCGTCCGGGAAGGGTGGATTTTTCCGGATCTCCCGTCACCTTCAGGCGAGGCTGGCCATCGCACTCCACCAGCTTGTAGACCCCGCCCAGGGCTCCGCCCCCCTCTCCGGCGCAGGAGGCCAGTTTCGTCCCCACTCCGTAGATGTCCACCCGCCCCCCTTCCTCACGGATGGAGTCGATGACGAACTCGTCCAGTTCGTTGGATGCGACGATGCGCACCTGGGGGAACCCGGCTTCATCAAACATCTCCCTAGCCTTGCGCGAGAGGTAGGCCAGATCCCCCGAGTCGAGGCGGATCCCCTGAAGCTCGTGCCCGGCTTCGCGCAGCTCCCGGGCCACAATGATGGCGTTGGGCACGCCGCTTTGCAGGCTGTCGTAGGTATCCACCAGCAGAACGCACTGATCGGGGAAGGTGCTGGCGTAGGCACGGAAGGCCGCAAGCTCGTCGCCGAAGGCCATCACCCAGCTGTGGGCATGGGTGCCGCGTAGGGGGAGTCCGAGGTTCTTGCCAGCCAGGACGTTGCTGGTGCAGAGCACTCCCCCCACACAGGCGGCCCTGGCCACCGACAGTGCGCCGTCGGGGCCCTGAGCGCGGCGCAGGCCGAATTCCAGTACGGTGGCATCGCCTGCGGCTTGCTGGATGCGGGCGGCCTTGGTGGCCACCAGGGTCTGGAAGTTGATGATGTTGAGCAGCGCCGTTTCCACGAACTGGGCTTCGGCCAATGAGCCCTGTACGCTGAGCAGGGGGGTGTCGGCAAAGACCGCTGTACCCTCGGGGGGGGCGATGACCTGTCCCCGGAAGCGAAAGTGGCGCAGAAAATCCAGAAATCGCGTCTTGAACAGCCCCAGAGTTTGCAGGTAGGCCAGATCCTCCTCGGTGAAGCGCAGATTCTCCAGGTAATCAAGGGCCGGTTCAAGTCCGGCAAAGATGGCGTAGCTGCCTCGGTAGGGGGGGGTGCGGAAGTAGAGATCGAAGCTGGCGGGCCTCTCGGCCATGCCTTGCTCGAGGTAGCCCGCAAGCATGGTGAGTTGGTAGAGGTCGGTCAGTAGGGCAGATGATGTCATGGCAATCCTCAGGTGAAAATCGCGGGCGCGCAGGAAAAAGCAGGACGGCTCTCCAGAAGTAGAGAGCGTGGCAACAGAAGGGATGGGTACATGACAATAAAGACAGACAAGAGCAAAAGCTAGCACGGCAACGCCGCTTCGCCAAGCTTCATTGTGCCTGATTGCCCTGGTGCCTTTTTCCTGCCCAGCTGCTGTCACAGCTTGCCCAAGAACTGTGCATCCACCTTCAGTATATTCCCCCTTGGCCTGGGAGCTTACGAGGTGAAAGCCCTGAACTCCAGGGTTTGTGGCGTTGGCACGCTCTTCGCTACTAAAAGAAAACAACCAAGGCAGCACCGATTGGTATCGAAGTCTTCCACAGAGTTGTGGGGGGATTCGAAAAAAGGCGACGAAGCCCGTAGAGAGGATGAATCCATCCCTCTTTCCGGGCTTTTTTTGTAGAAATTTTTTGACTAATAGTAAAGCGCGGTTGCCACGAAGGCACCGCACGGGGCAGTGACGCCCCATCCGAAGCGAAGAGCTTTCGGGTGGGGCGTTTTTTTATTTTCAGGAGGGTCCGCTTGCTCTGCCGACGGACGACACAACGGCGAGGCCGCTTGGGGCGGCAGCAGGGGCTGACCGAAACTCTCACACAGAGAAAAAGGAGAAAAACGATGGCTGAGAAAAAACTGAGACAGATTGCTATCTACGGCAAAGGCGGCATCGGAAAATCCACCACCACCCAGAACACCGTGGCTGGCCTGGCTTCTCTCGGGAAGAAAATCCTGATCATCGGGTGTGACCCCAAGGCCGATTCCACCCGACTCATCCTTCACGCCAAGGCGCAGTCCACCGTCATGGATAAGGTCCGTGAGCTGGGCACCGTTGAGGACCTGGAGCTGGAGGATGTGCTCAAAAAGGGTTACGGAGACATCATGTGTGTTGAGTCCGGTGGTCCCGAGCCCGGCGTCGGCTGTGCCGGCCGTGGTGTTATCACCGCCATCAACTTTCTCGAAGAAGAGGGTGCCTACACCCCCGATCTCGACTACGTCTTCTACGACGTTCTGGGTGATGTTGTCTGCGGTGGTTTCGCTATGCCCATCCGTGAGAATAAGGCTCAGGAGATCTACATCGTTGTCTCCGGCGAGATGATGGCCATGTACGCCGCCAACAATATCTGCAAAGGGATCGTTAAGTACGCCTCCTCCGGAAGCGTGCGCCTGGCCGGCCTGATCTGCAACAGCCGCAACACCGACTGCGAGGCCGAGCTCATCGAAGCACTGGCCGCCAAGCTCGGCACCCAGATGATCCACTTCGTCCCCCGCGACAATCAGGTTCAGCGCGCCGAGCTTCGCCGCATGACCGTCATCGAGTACAGCCCCGAGCATAAGCAGGCTGGCGAGTACCGTACTCTGGCCCAGAAAATTCAGGACAACAAAAATTTCGTCATTCCGACCCCGTTGGAGATGGAAGACCTGGAAGACCTGCTGATGGAATTCGGCATCATGGAAGCCGAAGACGAGTCTATCGTCGGAGTGGTTGAAAACGCTTAAGAGCCGTGAGGAGTGAGGTGTAAGGAGTGAGGTCGTTACGCCTCGCCCCTCACCCCTTACCCCTCACCGTTCATACAGGAGTGATTTATGTCTGATCTGAAAAAGCCCGCCGAGGGCTATAGCATGGAAGATACCTCGCAGATGCTGGAGGATACCCTCTCCATCTACACCGACAAGGCCAGAGCGAAGCGCGAACCTCACATGAGCGCTAACGACCCCGATGACTCGGGTTGTGCCATCCGCTCCAACCGCAAGACCGTCCCCGGCGTCATGAGTGCCCGTGGTTGTGCCTACGCCGGAGCCAAAGGGGTTGTCTGGGGCCCCATTCGTGACATGGTGCATGTTTCTCACGGTCCCGTAGGCTGCGGTTTCTACAGCTGGGGTACCCGCCGTAACCTCACGAGCGGAACCGTCGGTGTCGATAACTTCTCCCCCATGATGTTCACCTCCGACTTCCAGGAACACGACATCGTCTATGGCGGCGACAGAAAGCTGGAGAAACTCTGCGACGAGGCCCATGAGCTCTTTCCGCTTGCCAAGGGTATTTCCATCCTCTCCGAGTGCCCCGTAGGGCTCATCGGCGACGACATCAACGCTAGCGCCAAGCAGGCTTCAGCCAAGCTCAATATGCCCGTTGTCCCCTGTAACTGCGAGGGCTTCCGGGGCGTTTCCCAGTCGCTGGGTCACCACATCTCCAACGACACCATCCGTGACTACATCATCGGTACCCGCGAGTTCGACGGGCCTGAGAGCCCTTACGACATCGCCCTGATCGGGGACTACAACATCGGGGGAGACATCTGGGCGGCCGTCAAGGTTCTCGAGGAGATCGGCCTCAACGTCAAGGCCCAGTGGACCGGTGACGGACAGATCGAGCACATCGCGGCGACCCACAAGGTCAAGCTGAACCTGATCCACTGCTACCGCTCCATGAACTACATGTGCAAGGTCATGGAAGAGAAGTACGGCATTCCCTGGCTCGAGTTCAACTTCTTCGGCCCCACCAAGATCAAGGAGTCTCTGCGCGCCATCGGCGAGTGTTTCGACGATACGATCAAGGCCAACGTCGAGAAGGTTATCGCCAGATACGACGCCGAGATGCAAGCGGTCATCGACGAGTATCGCCCCCGCCTCGAAGGCAAGAAAGTCATGGTCTTCGTCGGTGGTCTTCGCCCCCGCCACACCATCGGTGCCTATGAGGATCTTGGCATGGAAGTGGTCGCGGCCGGTTACGAGTTCGCTCATACCGATGACTACGACCGCACCTACCCCGAGATGGCCAAGGGAACCCTGGTCTTTGACGATGCTTCCGAGATCGAGCTGGAGAAGTGGGTCGAGCACATGAAGCCCGATCTGGTCGCCTCCGGTATCAAGGAGAAGTACGTATTCCAGAAGTCCGGTATCCCCTTCCGGCAGATGCACAGCTGGGATTACAGCGGCCCCTATCATGCGTACGAAGGGTTCGAGATCTTCGCTCGGGATATCGACATGGCTATCAACAGCCCCACATGGGGATTGGTGAAGTCGCCGTTTTAAGGTGTTGTGAGGTGTGAGGGGAAGGGTGTGAGGCGAACAAGCTTTGACACCTAACTCCTCACGCCTAACCCCTTCCGCACTTTAAGGAGATAAGTTATGAGCGAATGTGCAGTTAAAAAAGTGACGGAGATTACGACCGATGAGGTCGAAGAAATCTCCAAATGGATCGATACCGAAGAGTACAAGGAAAAAAACTTTGCCCGTACGGCGCTGGTGATCAACCCCGCCCACGCCTGTCAGCCTCTGGGCGCCCAGATGGTAGCCTACGGTTTCGAAGAAACCCTGCCCTTTGTTGACCTCAATGCGTTCACCAAGAACGCCAAGAACGATGGGCTCATCCCCGAGGACTTTCCGACTCCCTACGCCAACACCCCGAGCTTCACCGGCACCCATATCCACGGTTATGATGCCATGCTCAAGAGCATCCTGGCGTACCTGAGTGAAGGCAAGAAGGCCGAAACGGATAACGGCAAGATCAACATCATCCCCGGTTTCGACGGCAACGTGGGCAACCTGCGTGAGTACAAGCGCATTCTTTCCGCCTTCGGCATCGAGGGTACCGTTCTTGCCGACATCTCAGACACCCTGGACAAGGAATTCGTCGGAGAGGCTGCGACCCTGTCTCTGCCCATCGGGGTGAAGAAGACCGACGAGCTGCTGCTCAAGCTCTCCGAGCTCTCCGGCAAGCCAGTCCCTGCCGAGCTCGTGGCCGAGCGTGGACACGCCGTAGACGCCATGACCGATGCTCATCAGTATCTGCACAACAAGAAATTCGCTCTCTTCGGAGATCCCGACTATCTGCTGGGTCTGGTCAGTTTCCTGCTGGAGATGGGCGCGCGCCCCTGGCATGTGCTGTGTTCCCGTGCGACCAAGAAGTTCACCAAGGAGATGCAGGCACTGCTGGATTCCAACCCCTACGGGGCAGGCTGTACTGTCTATGTCAACAAGGACCTCTGGCACATGCGATCGCTGTTGGTCACCGATCCCGTCGACATGATGATCGGCGATACCCACGGCAAATTCGCCGCACGCGCCGCAGGCATTCCCCTGCTTCGGGTAGGTTTCCCCATCATCGACCGGGTCAACCTGCATCGTACTCCTATCGTAGGTTATACGGGGGCGATCAGCCTGTTGACCCAGATCGCCAACAAGTTCCTCGATATCAAAGATGACACCTGCGAGGACCGCTTCTTCGAGATGATGCGCTAAGGCGGCGAAGCTGAATAATCCAGCTTAAGGATCCTGAGGATAGGCCATGATTCACACCCGCAGACTCCAGATGGTGGGAAAGCATTCTGAAAGGAAAGGTCTCTCTATGAAAGTCGCATTTGCGAGCCAGGACAAGGTGCATGTGAACGAGCATTTTGGCCGGGCCACAGAATTTGTCATCTGGGAGGTCGGCGTGGATCATGCTGATTTTGTGGGCATGCTTCAGGTCAGCTCTGCCGCGGGAGACGAAGAAGATCGTATCGAGGCCCGGGGCGCGGCTCTGGCCGACTGCGCCATCGTCTATGTGGCCCAGATCGGTGGACCCGCGGCGGCCAAGCTGGTGTCTCGGCGCATCCACCCCATGAAAAGCAAGGAACAGGAACCCATCGAAGCGCTGATCAAGAAGCTTCAGGAGGTTCTGCAGGGCAATCCCCCCCCCTGGCTTCGCAAGGCAATGCTCAAGTCAGAGCGCCCCGGATTCGCTTAAAGCTTAAGAACCAGGGACGCAGCTTCGTCCCGATCAGACTGGATACAAGGAGATCAGATCATGGCTTTTCTCATCGGAAAAACCAAAGAAGGAAAAGACTGGACTCCCACTTT
>JAAXQG010000068.1 GCA_012974445.1 Desulfuromonadales bacterium | reverse complement strand
AGCGGGGAGCTGACCTATTCTGAACTCTTCGGGCACAAGCGCGGGGCTTTTACCGGCGCCCACACCGACCGCAAGGGAATCTTCGAGGAGGGGCAAGGAGGGGTCGTGTTTCTCGACGAGATCGGCGACGCCGACCCCAAGACTCAGGTGCAGCTGCTGCGCTTTCTCGACAGCGGATCGGTAGTGCGCCTCGGCGAAAGCAGCACCCGTTACGCCCGCGTGCTGCTGGTGGCTGCCACCAACAAGAACCTTGATCAGCTGATGCAGACGGGCGAATTCCGCGCCGATCTCTACCATCGCCTCTCGGAGCTGACCCTCAAGGTTCCCTCCCTGAACGAGCGGCGTGAAGACATCCCCGACCTGGCCATCCACTTTCTCGGTAAACTCTTCGGCGTCTACAAGGGGGAGAAGGAGGAGCCTCCTTCGCTCACCCGGGCGGCACGCAACCTGCTCAGCACCCATCATTACACGGGAAATATCCGCGAGCTGCGCAGCATCCTGCTTCGGGCGCTAATGATCCGCAAAGGGCGAATCATCGATGTCGACCAGATCCGCCAGGCCATGGGAGTCGCCCCGGCCACCCCTCCGGTCGCCGACGTTGAAGAGCGCCTTACCGGAGAGCTTGCCCAGCAGCTCTTCGACCAACTCCGCGACGGTCAGATAGATTTCTGGACCGGTCTCTACGCCCCCTACTCGGAAAACAGACTCTCTCGCGAAACGGTCCGTCGCGTGGTGGATCTGGCCCGGCAGCACGGGGCTAGCACCATGCCGAAAATCGCACGACTGCTCAGCGCCTGCGACCCCGCCAGCAAAGACGAAGAGCAACAGCGCACCTTCTACCGCTTCAAGAACTTTCTCTACAAAACCATCCGCATTGCCTGAAAACGGCTGCCCTAAACGACAGAAGGGGCGGGAGAATTCTCCCGCCCCTTCTGTCGTTAAAAATAAAATCGGCGCAATCAGCGAAATTTTCGCAGCAAAAACTCCAGTCCATTGAGTTTGATCTCGTAGACCGCCTTTAGATCCTTAAGCAGAGATCCAGAAGTGACCTCCTCCTTCAGGCACCAGAGAATGTACCCCTCATCCAGATCGCTGAGGTACTGCCCAGCGTGTTTACCGAAGGGCATTTTAGCCCGGGCAAGAGCCTGGAGGGCTGCAGGGTCAAAGGGCTGGGACGAACCCTCGGGAGTCGCTCGAAAGTGGGGGCTATCGATGAAGTCGTTCAAGGTTCACTCTGTCTTGAATAGCCAATGGCAGACGGTCCCTCTACGGAACCGCCTGCCATTGATGTTATAAAACCCGGGAATCTTACTGCGCCGCCTTGATTGCTTCCAGAATTTCGCCCAACACCCGGTCGGCCTCGGCGTAGGGGACCTGGCAGGTGCCCACGGCGCGGTGGCCGCCGCCGCCGTACTTGAGCATCAGCGAACCGACATTCACCTCGGAGGTGCGGTTGACAGTGCTGTAGCCCACGGAGATGGCGCAGAATTCCTTGCCGCGACCGTCGATCATGCGCACGGAGATATTGGTCTCGGGGAAGAGAGAATAGATGAGAAAGCGGTTGGCCGGAGGCATGTCGGTGCAGCCTCTGGCGTCGGTGATGACCGCAGGGCCCTCCACGTAGGAGGTCGTTTCCATGAACTTCACCGCTGCTTCCTGATTTTCGAAGTAGCGCTTTACCCGCTCCTGCACATCGGGCTTGGCCATGATCTCATCGATGCCGATGGTGGCCATATCCTCCATGAGGTTCTTCATCAGCTGCAGATTGCTGATGCGGTAGTCCTTGTGGTAGCCGAGCCCCGTGCGGGGATCGCAGATGAAGCCGAGCAGGATCCAGCCCGTGGGGTTTCTGATCTCCTCTTCGGTCAGGTCGGCCGAATCCACTTTATCGACGAAGTGCATCATCTCGTCGAATTTTTTGAGTTTCGGCGAGTCATAGTAATCGTATACGACCCGGGCGGCGCTGGGGGCCTTGCGGCTGCATCCCTCGTATTTCCCCTCCAACTCCAGACGCTCCTGCTCACTGGAATGGTGGTCGAACCAGAGACCGCAGCCGGTCACGTAGGGAACGTTGGCGAGGATATGGTCTTTGTTGACCTCCACCTTGCCGTCCTGCAGGTCTTTGGGGTGGGCGTAGACCATCTCGTCGATCAGGCCAAGTTCTTTCAGGAGTACGGCACAGGCAATACCGTCGAAGTCGGAGCGGGTCAGAAGCTTCATAGGAAAATCCCCCTTTCGAGATTCAAGATTCGCGGAATCCGGGGAGTATAGCCGCCAGGAGCCATCGCGACAACATACAAAAGCACATGCAAAACGCCCCAGGGCCCTTTAGTTTCTTCCTGGAGAAATGCTAGGGTGACCTGAAGCATAGAGAAGGACAGAGCAATGACCAAAACGAACAGTTTCTGGAGTGATGAGCGCCTGCCATTTGTTGAACTGCGCCGCACCTCAAAAAGTGCCGAATCCTACAAACCCCACGTCCATGGGGAACTTTTGATTGGGGCCGTAACCAGCGGATCGACTCAACTCAAGGTGGGAACAGAGCATTTCGAACTAACCAAGGGGGAGCTTGCGCTGATCAATCCGGGCCAGGTGCACAGCTGCAACCCCAGGGAGAAAGAGATGCGCTCCTATTGCATGCTCTTTCTCGATCCCGATTGGTGCCTGACGCTGCAACAGGATCTTTTCGGAAGACAGGGGGCATTTCTCCCTCTGTCCCCCTCTTTGCTTCAGGACTCCGAGCTGCACACTACCTACCTGAATCTGAGCGAGCTGCTGCGCGCAGCGGCCCCGATTCTGGAGAAAGAGGAGGCGCTGACGACCTTCGTCGGCGATCTTTTCGAAAGATACTGCGATCGCAAGCCCCGGCAACTTCCTGCAGCCCCCCGCCTTCTGATCGATGAGATCCGCACCACCCTTACCCGGGATCTTACCCAAAACCTTAGCCTGAGTGATCTCGCCGCCGCATTCGGAATGAATCCCTTCCACCTGCTGCGTCTGTTCAAAGGGGAAGTTGGTCTTCCGCCCCACACCTTTTTGCTCAATGCCCGCATCGAACGAGCAAAGGAACTCCTGCGCGCAAATCAGCCCCCGGCAAGGGTCGCACAAGAAACTGGTTTCAGCGACCAGAGCCACTTCCACCGAACCTTTCGGGCAATCGTCTCGGCCACCCCCGGCGAGTACCAGAAGAGACCTTTGTAATTAGGTCAATTTCGTACAATCCCTTCAAACGCCGCTACAGCTAACTTCGACGAAACACTCGAAGGGAGCCTTCCCATGGCATCAACCTATCTACTTGAATTCACCGGCCTCGCCCTGGCGCACTTTCTAGCCCTGTTGAGCCCCGGACCTGACTTTTTCCTGATTACCGGCAACAGCGTTCGGCACGGTCTGAGGGGGGCGGCGGGAATCTGCGCAGGCATCGCAGCGGCCAACGGTCTCTACATCCTGCTGGCCCTGGTCGGCTTCGGCGCGATTCGGGACAGGCCATGGATCTTCCTCTCCATGAAATTTGCCGGCGCCCTCTACCTAATTTACCTTGGTTTCATGCTGCTGCGGTCCCGTTCACGTAAACTCTTCAATGAAAGTGATGGCTCAGGAGATGAGCGCCCCTCCTGCCTGGGGCGCCAATTCGCCGCAGGATTTGCATCGGGGATACTCAACCCGAAGAACGCCCTCTTCTACCTGAGCCTTTTCAGCCTGCTGGTGAACAAGGAAACACCAACCCTGCTCCAGTCATTGTACGGCTTCTGGATGTTCGGCCTGGTTCTGCTGTGGGACCTGTTCATCGCCTGGAGTATCGGTAGCGACCGGGTCAGGCGCATGCTCAACGCCCAGATTCACCGCATCGAGCAGGGAGCGGGCATTGTTCTACTGACAATGGGAGGAAGTCTCTTTTTCACCTGAGCCCTGAGGAGAAATCACTCCCCTGTGCTGCTACCTGAAAATTGCCTTTCGACAGCGATCAGCTGAGTCCTTCCTGCTCCAGGGCCCTGCGTACACCGGCATCCTTACCCAGCAGATCGAAATGAAGTGAGAGGCTCTCGTAGCTGGAGATCGGCCTGGGCAGTTTGGCCGCCCATCGGCACATGGCAAAGGCGTAGGCGTCCACGACGGTCTTCTTGGGCCTCAGGATGTAGTCGCGCTCTCGGAGATGGACATCCAGACGGGTCATGACCTTCTCGATCAACTTCAAAGAAGCATGACGGACGGCATCTCTGGCCCCCTCGTCTTGTGAGGCTGTAAAACGATCCGGAACGAAGTAAGGGAAAAAAGCCGGATGGAAATCACTGCCCAGAAAGCTGAGCCAGTGATCGAGTTCGTACTTCCCTCGAGCGGTGCCGTCGTCACCAAGGTCTGCTTCAGGATATTTGGCGGCCAGGTATTTGAGAATGGCGCCATTCTGCGCCATCGGTGCCTGGTCTCCGTCCGTCAGGGCGGGTACGGCGCCCATGGGGTTGATTTTCAGATATTCGGTAGTCCCGAACCCCGCCTTTTCGAGTTCGTAGGGAACTCCGAGCCATTCCAAAACGATATGAGGCGCCAGCGAGCAGGCGCCGGGTGCGTAGTAGAGTTTCATACTGTTGCTCCTTGCAAAAATTGACAATGGCCGTATCCCGGTTGAGCTGAGTTGTCAGACACCACTGTCCTGTTTAAACAGAATATCGTAAAAAACCCCCTACGCGCCCCTCAGGGTCGCCCTGTCCATGCGCATGAATATTACGTTTTCAGGTTATTGAATTGTCGATAAATGGAGAGAGCGGTGGGATGAAAAAGCAATTACTCAAAAGCCTGAGCGCTCTAGCCCTGTTGCCTCTCTGTGGCTGCGGTGGAGGGGGTGGCAGTTCGGCCGGTGGCGGTCCTGAAGCCGTTCAGTATTAGGCGCACTGGCTGACTGACCTGGAATCCGTTTTTAGTGCCGACCTGACCGATCCCACAATCGATCCGGAAATCGCTCCGGGAGGCCAGCCCCCCTACAGCGGCCCTGTACCCTACGGCCCGAGCGACCTGATCCGGACGGCCTTCGGGGGAGAAGAGGGCTTCCTCTACTGGCGTGTTGATTTCTCATCGACTGTACCCACGGCACCATTTCACCTTCGACCCGCTTGCGGCGAGCCAGAACTGGAAGGTGCCGCTCTGATAGTCTCATAACCACCGGAATACCAGCGGGGCATCATTCCCCCCAGGAAACGATGCCCCGCTGTTCGTTAAATAGCCCCCCTTCTAAAGACTTATCTCCACATGGGGCGACGATTCCAGATCGATCTGAGGGATGCACACCAGTACGCGGTCGGCCTCGATCCGCTGAAGGATCAGATAGTCCTTGATCCCCAGAGCACGGGACTCGGCCAGTTTTTTCAGTGTTTCTTCCTCCGTGGGCTGAATCGGCAAGGGTTCACCGGCCTCTTTTTTCACGCCCGCAACGGGTTTGGCTCCCGTCTTCTGCGGTTCTGCCATCGCCTTTTGCCGTAACATCTCCAGGTCCACGCCACCCGCCCAGGCGCAGACCACGAGACTGGTCTCTGGGCGCTCAAGCAACGCTGTGGCCATCTCCTTCAGGTAGGCCTGCTGTGGCGAAGTCAACGTCACAATGAGGGGGTCGTACTCCACCGGCTTAAATCTCATGGTAGTGGCATACTCCACCATCTTCTCTGCGACGTAGAGGGTCCCGGGAGGCAGGACCACACCGGTGAGCAGCGTGACTCCCAACGACGCAAAATGGGATTTGGCCGCATTACGAACCGCGGTACCGGTCGCCTTCACCAGCAGGCTTTTGAAGCGGACATCGGGACTGCTGAGATCCCCCTTCACCGGGAGGCTGAGGTCCACACGACCGTTCTTGTCCCGCACCAGGGAGAGAGCCGCTTCGACGGACATCCCCAGCGGACCGGTTAAAACACCGCCATCGGTGAAACCTTCCTGTGTCAACTCGAGCTTGTCGATCTCCACGTCAAAATGGGAGTCGATGATCCCGGCTATGATATCGACCTGAATGCTGGTCCCGAATTCCCCCAGCTTCAGGTTATAATCGATGGCCTGTGCAGCATAAGGACTCAGCGGCGGAAGACTGATGCCCCGCAGCTCCCCTTTCAGATGAAGAGTCGGCTTCTCGGCCAGCAACGCTACCTGTCCGTTCAGCTTCAGGCGACCGTACCGTTCGACCCCCACCGCCAGGTCAAGATTGGACGCACCAGGAACCCTGGTATCGAAAGGGCCAAGACGCAAATCGATGGGATTGAGACGAAGATCGAAGCCGGGGGTGACGCTTTGATCGGTGAAATGCAGGTTGCTCTCCCCGCCGATCACCAGCTCGTCAAGATGCAGGGAGATCGGTTCGGAAGCGACCTGAGAGCTATTCCCTCCAGAAGCCTGATATACAGCCACCTCCCCAGCCTTTTCCTCGGGTAACCAGCTCAACAGGTCTAGCGTTCCTTCGCTGTCTCGAGTGATCCGTACCCCAGCAGTATCGAGCCGAACCAATCGTAGCCGGACCTTGTTCGGGTCGGCCTCAATCCCCGCGACTACAACTTGTCCGATGGCAAGACTGTGCTTCGCATCCTCAAGCTCTGAGACGCTGCGCTCCAGCAACCTTGTTCCCTGGAGAAGCAGTTGCTCCAGCTGAACGCTTCCGGGACCCTGAATCTCCAATGCTGTAAGCTCTCCCCCCTCAACCCCGAGCAGATTCCGACCCTTCTCCAGATCGTCGATGCGCAGGCCCGCCAGATTCAGATCGGCGAGGCTGTACAGCCCTTCCAACCCCTTTTCTCCCTCTTCTCCAAGCTTCAGCATCCCCTTCCAGCCGACCTTGTTCGCAGCCAGACTTAAGGAAGACTTCTCGAGCTGGACTTTCAGCGCTGAAACTGTCAGTCTCCCGTCGATTCGCGCACGGGGTCCCTCGGGACCGAGCTCGGCGATGAGTTCCATATTCATGTCAAGCGTGGCATCGAAATCGCTCAATCCAGCCGCCCGAAGTAGCGGGGCGGTCCAACCCAGGGCCATGCCCCGGATATCGATGCTGCCTCGTAGCTTCCGTGCCTCATTAAAGGGCTGGGTCTCCCCCTCCAGTCGAACAATTCCCGTGGGCAGATGAAGCAGGATCTCATAGGGTGCGGGCTTTTTCGGCTCCCAACTGGCAATATCCCCCAGCGCAAGACGCTCCAACCGGGCCTGACGCTGGATCTTCGGATCAGCGTAGCGCACCAGAATATCGCTAAGATCGACAGAAGAAACCCGTATTCCCCAGGGCGTAGAGCCTTCTTCCTCAGGCGGTTTCGTCTGCGAACCAGCTTCAGGCTCTGGAGGGCGAAATCCCCCCAGGGCGAATACCCCGGCAGCGTCCTGCTGCAGGTCGAAAACGGCATCGGACATCTCCAGACGTTGCACCTCGATGCGCTTCTTCAAAAGCGGCAACCAGCTCCAATCGAGCAGAAAATGGTCCAGCTCCAGGATCTCCCCCTGCGGTCCCTTAGCATGAAGCCCTTCGATGACCAGCTCGGCGGTAAAAGGGTTGAAATCCACATCCTCGATGCTCACCTGGCTGGCGCCAAGATCCTTCAGGGCCTTGCTCGCCCCCCACTGAATACCGAAAGGGAGCAGACCGAGGATTAAGAGCAAGGCCAACAGCATCAAGAGGATCCGACGATAGCGACGCAACATCAACAGGGGTGGCTTGTTGGAAGGATCGGACGGCATTGAGTTCATCAGATGCTCCTTGGGCATGTGCAATAACATGAGATGCTTTCAAGGCTACCGGATTTCACATGAATGAAAAGCTCGTCGGACCATCCCCGCGGCAGTCTTGCTTTTCCGGTTCAAAGGGCCTATAAAGCCTCCTTTCGCTGCTCCAACCTTCCCCCGGAAAGATCTCATGTCCCTGACTCTCCCTATACTTCGACTCGAACTGGGCGCACTGCTGCGTCTGGCCAGCCCCATCGTGGCGGCTCAGATTGCCCAGTCGGCCATGGGGTTCGTCGATACGGTGATGGCCGGGCGGGTCAGCTCTGGCGACCTGGCAGCGGTGGCCATGGGCTCAAGCATCTGGTTCCCCCTCTTCCTCTTCATGCTGGGGGTGATGATGGCGGTGCCACCGTCGGTGGCGCACCTGCAGGGAGC
>JAAXQG010000062.1 GCA_012974445.1 Desulfuromonadales bacterium | reverse complement strand
TCGACGATCCTGATGATCTTTTTCTTCACCATACTCCCCAGGGTCAACCGGCCCCTCTGGGACTTTCTCAATCCCAACCCCGAGGCGACCATCGGCTTCAGCGAAACGGTGGAACTGGGAGGCGCCGAGAGTCTCAACCCCCGAGGACGACTGGCCTTTCGGGCCGAATCCCCTTCCCTGCCCGGGGGGGAGCTCTACTGGCGGGGCAACGTCCTGAATGAACCACTGGAGAGGCGCTGGATCCGATCTGACCAGGTACAGCCCGAACAGGCCCACCCTAAGGGGGGACGACTCATAGAGCAGACCTTCTACCCCGAAGATCGCCGCGGACGCATCCTCTTCGCTCTGGACCTGCCGGTGGAACTGCGGCAGGTGAGCGCCAGGCGCCAGGGCGACGCCACCTTCCTTCGCAATCGCAACCAGCCGCTGCAACGGCTCTACTACAGCGCTCGCTCCCGGCTCGGAGCGGCGCTGATCCCCAGTGCGGGAATCGACCCTGAGTTCTATCTTAAGCTGCCCGATGGAATCGCTGCGCGGATTCTGGAACTGGCCAGCAGTCTCGATGGAGGGGAGGACCCGAAGGCCGATTTGGAGAGCCTCAACGGTTATTTCCGCCGGGGAGGCTACCATTACAGCATGAGCAATCTGCCTACGGGGGAAGATGCGCTGGAGCAGTTTCTCTTCACCGCCAAGGCGGGGCACTGCGAGTTCTTCGCCTCGAGTTTCGCCACCCTGGCCCGCCTTATGGGCCTTCCGGCCCGGCTGGTGGGTGGATATCTGGGAGGAGAATACAATGATCTGGGGGGGTACTATCTGGTCACCGAAGATATGGCCCACGTCTGGGTGGAGGTCTATCTGGGGCCGGAAGGTTGGGTGCGCATCGACCCCAGCCGCTACGCCCTCAATTCCGGCGAAGAGCTTATCGCCCGGCGAGGCGGCAATCTTTCCCTGCTGCGCCGGGTCTGGGACGGTCTGGATCACGCCTGGGGGCGGGCCATCGTGCGCTTTGACCTGTCCAGCCAGCTGCAGCTTTTTCGCAGCGCCTCGGGGAGCCTGCGTCAACTGGGAACCGGAGTCAATCCACGGGATCTTCTCGGACCTGCGGTAGCCATCCTGATGATAGCGGGTGCGGTATGGCTGCTGCTGCGCTTCAAATTCGGTCCCTCAACCAGCAAGAGGCTGGAGCAGGGCTTTCGCAGGGGACTCGAAAAAAAGATCGGCCCCCTTGCCCGCAACCCGGCTCTGGGCCTCTATGAGCTGGCCCGTCGCAGCGGAAATACCGAAGCCGAAGAGTTTGTGAAAATATTCGCCCAGGCACTCTACAATGATCGAAAGCTTTCCCGCCCCGAGATCCGTGAACTCAAGGCGCTGCTGAGACTTCTGTAATCGCCTCCCCCCAAGGTCCCCCCTGTGGAACAGGGGGGAAGGGAGCGTAGCGGAAAGGGGGGTCTGTTTTTACACAGAGCACCGAAACAATAATTACGCAAAACTTCCCACTGCGCTTCTCACCGAAGCGTAACGCGGTATAATGAGATTTCATCTTCCCACCGCCCTTCTAAAAGTTCGACTCCCATCCTACCCAAGGAGGCCTCATGTTTCGTGCTCTGCTGATCACCAGCCTGATCCTGTTTTCCTCCACGGCAATGTCCGCCCCCTACCTGGGAAAGTGCTTGGTCAATTTTACCGGGGACTCCACCCTCCATGAATTTCCAGGAACCGGAAAATGTGACAGCTTCCGGGTGGACATCGAAAACGGGGCTCCGCTTCAACTCCTGGGACCGGTGACCGTCGATGTTCCGGTGAGCACCATGGACACCGACAATTCCCGTAGGGACAAGAAAATGCGCGAGATGTTTGACAGCGGACAGTTCCCGCACATCCGGGCGAAAATTTATCCTGAAGACATCAACTCCCAGCTTGCCACCATAGGGGAGTCAAATTCCGTCGAATCGTTCCTTACCCTAAGAATCCGGGACACCGAACATCGCATCCCTGTTCGGATCACAGGGATCACACAGATGGATGAGTCTCTGAATTTCAGACTGAACTTTGATCTCAGCCTTAAATCCTACGGTCTCGAGCCTCCCACCCTTCTGGGGTTGATCCGTGTGGACGACCGGGTTGAACTCGACATCGATATGGCCCTCTCCACCCTTTGACAGAGAGATACCCTTCTATTGAATATCTGGATGCACGGAATCGAGACCCTGGTTCCCGATTCGACCTATGACCAAAAGGCCATATCGGAAACGATGCAGGCCCTGAGCCCCGAACCTTCGAGGAAAAGACTCATCCGGGCCCTCTACCGCGCCTCGGGGATCGACAAGCGCCACAGCGTCATCTCAAATCTTAGCGATGGCGACGATCCTTTTCTGAGCTTTGATGATCAGGGCAAGGTCATCGAACCGGGCACGGCAAAACGCAACGCCCTCTACAGCCAGCATTCCCGGGAGATGGCCCCGAAACTGGGGAAGCAACTGCTGGCCTCCACGGACTTCGCACCTGAAGAGATCACCCACGTGATCACCGTCTCCTGTACAGGTTTTTACAACCCCGGCCCCGACTTTCATCTGGTACGCGAACTGGGCCTTTCGCCCCACACCCAGAGGTACAACCTTGGATTCATGGGCTGCTACGCCGCCTTTCCAGCCCTCTCCATGGCCCGGCAGTTCTGTCAGGCCGATAAGAAGGCGGTGGTGCTGGTGCTTTGCCTGGAGCTGTGCAGCCTCCATCTGAACCTGCGTGACTCAGAGGACAACCTGCTGGGCAATGCTCTGTTCGCCGACGGAGCGGCGGCAACCCTGATCAGCGCCCGCTCTCCGAAGCCAGGGCGCGCCCACCTGAAACTGGACGGTTTCTCCTCCGACTTGCTCCCGGAGGGGGAACAGAGCATGGCCTGGACCCTGGGGGACCTGGGGTTCGAGATTGCCCTGTCGAGTTACGTCCCCCAGATTATTGGCACCCGCATCGAGGCGGTGCTCGACGGAGTCCTTGCCCGGCAAAATATGGACAGAAGTAAAATCGAACGCTGGGCCATCCACCCCGGCGGACGGGCTATTGTGGACAAAATCGAGCAGAGTCTTGGGCTGTTGCCCGAGCACACCACTGCATCCAGAGAAATTTTGAGGCAATACGGCAACATGAGCAGCGCCACCATCCTTTTTGTGCTCAAGGCCATGCTGGAAGAAGATGCCGGCAACCGGCCGGGGCAGCGCCTTTGCGCCATGGCCTTCGGTCCCGGTCTCAGTGTGGAATCGGCGCTGATGACCCTAGAGTGACACAGACATCCTCAGGCATCATGCACACTCAAGCCTCAGCGAAGGAGTTGGCTCCTCCCCCCAGCGGGGGGAGGGAGTTTGCCGATCTCCAGCATGAAACAGCTAGAAAAGGAGCCTCACCCATGCGCCTGAGCGTCGCGACCAATTTCGATCCCGCCCTGGTCCTAGGGCTGAGAGATTATCCGGTCGTCGAACTCTTCGGAAAGCTGCGACAGGACGCCGTCGGCGGGGGACGTGCTCCCTACCAGCTGAGCAAGATCTCCCGCAGGCAGCTGGCCGAGCACGTGGCCCTGGCCCGTAAATACGGTATGGGGTTTAATTACCTGCTCAACGCCTCCTGCCTCGGCAACCGGGAGATTACCTCCAGGGGGCAGCGCGAGCTTGAGCAGCTCCTTGGCTGGCTGTGCGACATCGGCGTGGAGTCGGTCACCCTAGCTAGTCCCCTGCTGCTGCGCATGATCAAGGCCCGCTATCCGCAGCTCAGGGTACGCATCTCCGTCTTCGCAGGCATCGATAGGGTGCGCAAGGCGCAGATGTGGGAGGAGATGGGCGCTGACGTGCTCATGCTCGACAGCATTCTGGTCAACCGGGAGTTCGACACCCTGCGAAGCATCCGCGAAGGCGTCTCCTGCGACCTGGAGCTCATGGCTAACAACAACTGCCTCTCCGGCTGCGCCCTCTCCCCCATGCATATGAACGCCCTCTCCCACGCCGGGCAGAAGTGGCACGGGAACAAAGGCTTTCTCATCGACTGGTGTTTTCTCAAGTGCACCGAGATGAAACTGCGAAACCCCGTGGACTACCTCCGCTCCGAGTGGATCCGCCCCGAGGACACCCCCCTCTACGAGGCCATGGGGCTTGACCTGTTCAAGATCGCCGAGCGCGACATCCCCACCGCCCAGATGCTGATGCGCGTCAAGGCCTACAGCGAGCGCCGCTATGACGGAAACCTGCTCGACCTCATCCAGCCCTACGGCTTCACGGGCCACCCGAAGACAGATCGCTACTACCGGGGCACCCTCGGCCGCATCCTGCGCTATCTGGTGCGCCCGAACCTGGTCAACCCCCTGAAGCTACGACCGCTCAAGAAACTCGCCGAGCTGCGGGGAATGAGCGCGCCGGTGAGCAGCGAGCCCCCCGTCTATATCGACAATCGCGCTCTGGATGGCTTCATCGAGCGATTCAAAACCAAAGGCTGCATCGATCAGGACTGCAAGAGTTGCCGCTGGTGCCACGACTTCGCCGACAAAGCGGTCCGACTGAACGAGACGCACCGCCGCCAGGCCCTGGAGCTGTACGACGAACTCTTTGAGAGCATCGAATCAGGCGACCTCTGGCGCTACGGGAGAGGGAAAGAATGACCACGGGAAGCCAGGACCGCGCCACGCTGCTGCAAGACGCCGAAACGAAGAAGCGCTACAACGCGCAGCACTTCAGTATCAGCGCCCCGCGCTACGACCTGGCAACCCGGGGCATGTCCCTGGGACGCGACGGCGCCTGGAAGCGCGCCTTGATCGCCGCCCTCCCCGAAAACCTCGAAGCCCCCAACTGTCTCGACCTCGCCTGCGGCACGGGGGACGTCTGCTTTTTGCTGCGAAAGAAATACCCCGACGCCCGCATCACGGGCGTAGACCTCACCGATGGGATGCTTCAGATCGCCCGCAGGCGCGACCGCAGCAAAGAGATATGCTTCCTGGCTGCGGACATGAACGCCACGGGCCTGCCCGACGCCTCCTTCGACCTCATCACCGGCAGCTACGCCCTGCGCAACGCCCCCGATCTGCCCAAAGCCCTCTCCGAGATCGCCCGCCTGCTCAAACCCGGAGGCACCGCCGCCTTCCTCGACTTCGCCAAGCCCGAGTCTCCCGCGCTCCAGGGACTCCAGTATCGGCTGTTGCACTTCTGGTGCGGCCTCTGGGGGGGGATTCTCCACGGGGATACTCGGATTCACTCGTATATTGCGGACAGCCTGAAGGGGTATCCGGACAGTAAGCGGCTTCGGGGGATGTTTGAGGAAGTGGGGATGCGGGTTGTGTTGCGGCGGGGGTTTTATTTCGGGGTAGTGGAGATGGTGGTGGTGAGAAAGGTTTGGTAGTTCGAACAGCTATCCATCTGCCTAGCATGGTGCTCAATTACCTGAACCGCAGCCTATCAGGGGGAGCTTTTCTCGCAGAAGTGGCGAGGGGCAAGCCGCCAAAGCAGCTACACATCTGAATTCCCTTGCACGAAAAAACAATCCTCACTAATATATCAAGAATTCTAATCTTTGCATACCTTACTCGGCGGACAAACTAGATAATGCGATAGACGGCGTCCGCTTAGCACTTTATCTAAGAACTTCCGTTTAATTCACTGATAGGTGTACAAATGAAACCAGATATTTTCATGGACAATTTTGAGCGTACGGAATGTGGTGACAGCCATTTTGCAGCTGTTGGTCGTTTACTTACTCTTGCAACTCGATTTGAAAGAATCTGCAAAACCATAACAGTATTAGTTGAAATCAATAACGATACGAGCCTGATCGATTCAGAGCAAAAGCTAGAAAGTTTCATCTCAAAATTATACCGAATGGATTTAGCAATACACCTTACTAGTTTTGGGTTTGATGATAATAGTGTCAGCACAATTTTAACTAACGCGAGACTTGCTAGAAATAAAGTAGCACACGTGGTAAGTATCGGGCTTGATGGTTGTTTGGATGAAGTTCCAAAACAAAAAATTTTTGACCTAAATGCTCAAATTCTCGAACTTGCTAGCCAAATTGCAGAAGGAGACAAAGTCATAAGTTTTGCAATGTCACTTCTGACAAATGAAGTATTGCCAACACAAATGCATTTAAAATCTTATTCAAACCGGCTGGTAGACTGGGTTTGTGAATTATAGAACTACATAAAGCACCGAACAATTCACTCAAGGCGGCCTGAACGAAAAGCGACTTTTCTCGAATAATGTCGTTTGTCACGCAAGTTCAGAGCGCAGCCCGCTTAGTTAGACCTATAGGCAATCATCATTTTATCGAGGAATATATGGAGTTATCTGTAGAGGGCTATAAATCAATAGCTTCTAAACAAACAATATCTTTTAATGGGTTAACTATTTTATCTGGTGCAAACAGTTCGGGCAAATCAAGCTTTATGCAACCTTTTTTGGTGCTAAAACAAACAATTGAGAATCACTATGACTCTGGATCATTAGAGCTATATGGAGAGAACGCAAAACTTACGGATTCTTCTCAAATAATTTCTAAGGTACCAGGCTACTTAAAGAAATCATTTAGCTTAGATATGCGTGTAAATGCTGGAGCTTGTCGTGTTAGTTACAAATATAAACGAGGTTATGGGTTACATGTTGAGTCATCAACATTATTTAATCCTGAGATGCCTAAAGGACTTACCCTAAAAGTAGGTATGAAGTCAGAGAATATCGAAAAAAATGTACCAGAAGAAGACTTCAAATTCATAAAAAAGTTTTATGAAGACAAAAAGCTTATTCCCAAATGGAAAGCTATTAGAAATAAGTGCTTTATCGAGGCTGAGCTATCCTTTGATGGAAAAGAGTTTGCACCCTTAAAAGCAGGGATTGAACCAGCCGCAAACATAGAGAAATTTATTACTCGATTGATCCATGTTCCCGGACTTAGGGGGAATCCAGAAAGAACATATAAAATAGCCGCTAGTGAAGATGTATATCCCGGATCTTTTGAAAAATATGTCGCTGCCATTCTGAGCGATTGGAGCAAATTGCAAAAATACGCCTCTAAATACGAACTGCTAAAATCACAACTTGCTGAACTAGGTTTAGCTAGCAATATAAAAACATCGAAAATTGATGATACAAGTGTAGAAATTCAAATATCTAGAAGTAAAAATTCTTTAGAGCAAGACTGTGTGAACATTGCTGATGTTGGCTTTGGAGTATCACAGACATTACCAGTATTAGTCGCTTTAATAGGTGCTAAAAAAGGACAATATGTCTACATTGAGCAACCTGAACTACATTTGCACCCTAAAGCTCAATTTAAACTTACATCTATTATTGCAAACTCAATAAAGCGTGGTGTAAATGTTATCATTGAAACACATAGCTCTATCTTAATACGCGGAATCCAGATAGCCGTTGTAAAAAAAGAAATAGAAAAAGAAAAAGTGTCATTGAACTGGTTCACTCAAAACGGTAAAACAGGAGAGACTGATGTTTCAAAAGCAATTTTAGATGAATATGGAGCATTTGGAGAGTGGCCTGAAGATTTTGATGATACTAGTTTAAACGTTGAACAGATGTATCTTGACGCTGTAGAGGAGTTGGCTTGTGAGTAATCCAATTTCTATCGTAATAGACGCTGACATTGCAAGATCGTCTGGAACATCTGAACACCCTGTTAGTAGTGGTTCTAGAGCTTTACTTGATAGTGTAACAAAAAACGGACATAAGATTGTTATTTGCCCGAAACTTATGAATGAGTGGAAAAATCATAGATCTTTGTTCGCTAGAAAATGGCTAGCTTCTATGATTGCCAAGAGAAAAGTTAAGTTTATTAAGCCTGAGGAGGAAACGAATTCTACAATTGCCGCTCATATTATCGATCCTAAAAAGGGATAGGGGTCGGGTTTGACAAACGGTCAAAACCCAACACCGTCGGGTCTCGTCCCGACTGACGCCACACTCTTTTGCCCAGGCAGCAAAAGAGTGTGCAGAAAAGTGCCGCCCCCAAACCGCAGCCGCCCTTCGGGTACCCTCCGCGAAAGGGAACTGACCGGGGCTCATCGGATGGGGCTCCTGCCCCACGATGAATCGGGGCATCCATGCCCCGACCCCTGCGGGGCCTTTTTCCGGCCAGCACCCTTGCGCTACGGCGGTTGCAAATTGGGGGAAATCTCAGATTGAAAAAGGGCAGACTCCGTTGGAGCCTGCCCTTTTTGATGGTTGGGTTTTTCCCGGCGATAACCCCACTGGCGGCAGGTGTAATGTGACGCAACCGAAATTGGCCCCCGAAATTTAAAATCACTCGCCCACAGGGCGAGCAAAGCTCCCCCCCCTATTTGCTCTCGCCGTGTGGCGACATCCGCCAGCGGAAACAGGCCCCATCTCTGATGGGGGCGAGGCAGGATGCCGAGCTTTTTCGTGGGGCAGGGATGCCCCATCCGAAAAAACCCGCTGGCGGGTGCCGTCGCACGGGGCCTTCGAGAGCAATTTCCGAGGGGGCGGCGTTTTTGGTTACTTTTGTCGCTGTAGACAAAAGTGACTCGCCCGAGCGGGGCGAAACCAAAAGCAGCAATCAAGCAGCTCAGGGCGGACCTTTAGCAGCCTACCCTCCGATAAAAGAGGCCGGTGGATTCGTCGCTTGCGCTCCTTAATCCCCCCTACGCCATGATGGTGCAGAGTCACGTACGGAACAAGGGTCGGATTCGACAAACGGTGATTCAAATCTAGCCCCCGCAGCACCCTACACCGTCGGATCTCGCCCCGACAGACGCCCCTTCTATCTGAGAATGCTTGAGCTACCGCTGGTGCAATAAAAGACGATAGCTCCGCCGTTAAATTTTTCGTATCAGCCACTTAATTAATACTTACAGACTTTTCTTCCTCAATGAACCGATGCTACAATTGCAGGAATTACTTTTCCCGGAAGGTACGCATTATGTCCCGGATATATCTTGCCCGACAGCCGATTTTCGACCGGGAACTCAGCGTCTACGGCTACGAGCTGCTATACCGCAACGGCGATGCGAACCATGCATGGGTTGAGGGGTTCGACGGAGATCAGGCGACCTCTGATGTGATCGTTAACAGCTTTATCGAAATGGGGCTCGACAATATCGTCGGGCCGAACAAGGCCTTTTTAAACTTCACGAAAAACTCCCTGATCAACCACAACGAACTGCCCTCCAACGAAGACAAGATCGTTATCGAGATCCTTGAAAACATCGAACCGGAGGCGCACATTATCGAGTCGGTGAGAAAGCTTCGCAACGCGGGGCATCTGATCGCCATGGATGATTTCATCTACAACGAAAAGTATCTGCCCCTGCTGCGCCTGGCCCATATTGTCAAAATAGACCTGATGCAGCTCAGCCAGCAGCAGCTGATCGAACATGTCGACATCCTCAAGCCCATGGGGGTGAAGCTTTTGGCCGAAAAAGTCGAAACTTACAAGGAATACCAGCTCTGCAGAGAGCTGGGTTTCGACTATTTCCAGGGGTATTTCCTGAGCAAGCCGAAAATACTCAGCAGCAACAAGATCGCCGGCAACCAGGTTCTGGCGCTGCAGCTCATGGCCAAAGTCTATGAGTTCAATGTCCAGATCGAGGATCTGGCCGAGATTATCCAGAAAGATCTGGGACTGAGCCTGAAGCTGCTGCGATACATCAACTCAGCCTATTTCGGCCTGGTGAGCAAGGTCAACTCCATCCGCCAGGCCACCGCCTATCTGGGACTGGACCACATGAAGTACTGGACAGGCATCGTGGTCCTCTCCGAAATGACCCGCAAACCTCCTGCGCTTATGGCCCTGGCCCTCTGTCGAGCAAAGATGTGTGAACTGCTCGAACCCAGCGGCGATGCGCAGCGACGAAACTACTATTTCACCCTAGGACTCTTTTCGACTCTGGATGCTTTTCTGGATATGCCCCTGATCGAGGTGGTCAAGGCATTGCCGCTACGGGAGGATTTTCTGGAGGCCCTGCTGCATCACAGCGGACATTCGGGGGAGACTCTCAGCCAGGTGCTTGCCTATGAGCGATCAGACTGGAAAAAAGCGGAGAAGGGTCCCTGCAGGAGTCAGCAGCTCAGCGTCGCCTACCACGAAGCCATTGCCTGGGCCGACAAGACCAGCGAAGAACTTCAGCTTCTGGACCACTGAGTGCCGGGGAGTGCAAACTGCCAGGGCAAAAAATCAAGGGGACTTCGACTGAAGTCCCCCACTGAGATGGTCGTTTAAAAAAAGGAATTTAAGGCGGCTTCGAAGCGTCTCGCATCAGCCTTCAGGGCTGGGAGCGGGCTTGCGCGGGCCCCGGCGACGGGGTCTGCGGCGGCGGGGACTTTTACCTTCGGTTTGCCCCTCGGACTGCTCCTCGGGCTTCTCCTCCGATGCAGTCCGCCCTGATGAAGCAGGGGCGGATTTTGCTTTTGCCAACGCCGATTCCCAAATCTGGAGAAGTTCTTCCCCCTCTCCTGCCGCCTCGGACCAGAGGCGGTAGAAATCAAGAATCAGGGGGGTCAGGGGATGGCGTAAAAAGCGTTTCTCTCCCTTTCGCCCCTGCCCTCGCCTCAGCCTTGTAAATCCGATAAAAAGCTCGCGAGCCTGATGACGAATCCCGCTGGCAATATGAAAATATTGACAGTGCTGCCCGAGGATGCGATTGGCGATTTTCAGGGTATCGGCGATGTGCAGCTCCCCGTCCCCTTCGCAAGCCTCGCAGGACTTGAGAAAGTCGCTGAAGTAGAGTACGGCCAGCACCCGGTACTCCTCCACGGCAGCTCCCTGGGTCGTCAGACTGTCGGTAGCCTGGAGCAGGGAGGCCGTCAGGGGGTCCTTCTCGTAACCGGGGATCAGATAGGTCAGAAGCCCCGTGGCCTGAGCCTGGGAAAAGACCGGAGCAGCCACCCGGTGACGGAAGAGTTCGAGGAGCTCCTCCCGAATTCGGGCAGGGGCCGCCTCGGCGATCAGGGGAGCGCGCATGTAAATGGCCTCACGAACCTCCTCGGCCAGCGAGAACCCCAGTCGTGCAGAGAATTCCAGTGCACGCAGCATGCGCACCGGATCTTCGGTGAATCGCACCAGGGGATCACCGATGACCCGAAGACGTTGGTTTTCCAGATCCTTCAGCCCCCCCACATAGTCGATCACCGAAAAAGTGCCGATGTCGTAGAAGAGACCGTTGATGCTCAGGTCGCGACGATGGGCATCCTCCTGGGGAGAACCGAAGACATTTTCCACAAATCCACGGCGCTCCAGAGGATCTTCGGGCAGCTCGTCGGGGCTGGGATTACGCCGAAAGGTGGCCACCTCCACCACATAGTTGCCGGAAAATCGTATGTGAGCCAGACGAAAGCGCCTGCCAACGATGAAGCAATTGCGAAAGAGTGTCTTGATCTGCTCCGGCGTGGCATCGGTCGCCACATCAAAATCCTTGGGGCTGCGCCCCAGAAGCATGTCGCGAACACTTCCTCCGACCAGATACGCCTTGTAACCACTGCGATGCAGGCGGTAGAGCACCTTCAGACAACGCTCGTCGATCTGTTTGCGGGAAATGCAGTGCCGATCCCGGGGAAGAATGACCGGTTCGGTGTCTGGCATGGTGGAAGTCGTCATAAGGCCTAAACGGTCCGGAATAACCGGTCCCTTTCAAAAGGTCTGAATTGGTAAAACAATGCCATAGGCGCGAAGTTGCGAGAAAAATAGCAGACTTTACCCTTTGTGGGAAGTGCGGGGGGAATTGTTTTTTGAACCCCCAACCGCTATGATCGCTGGCTTAATCTGATTCCAACCAAAAAGGACTCCCCCTTGCCCACCACCAATCTCATCGTCGTACTGGGCGCCACCGCTTCGGGCAAGACCCGCCTGGCCGTGGAACTGGCGCAACAGCTCGACTCGGACATCATTTCAGCAGACTCCAGACAGGTCTACCGGGGCATGGACCTGGGTACCGGCAAGGACCTTCAGGAATACGGCTCGGTTCCCTATCACCTCATCGACCTGGTCGAACCCGGATACGAATTCAACGTCTTCGAATTTCAACGGGCCTTCTTCGAAGTTTTCAGTCGCCTTGCCGGACACCAGATTCCCATTCTGTGCGGAGGAACGGGGCTGTATCTCGATGCGGTGCTTCGCGGTTACCGGCTGGTGGATGCCCCTGAAAATCCCAGCCTGCGCCATGAGCTCAACCCCCTTACCAACGAAGAGCTGGGCCTGATGCTGCAGGAGCTGCGACCGTCGCAGCACAATCGCACCGATATGGAAGAACGGGACCGACTCATCCGCGCCATCGAAATAGCCAGAGCCCAACGCGACGCTGATGCCCTTCTGCCGTCGCTGCCGCCAGTGCGCCCGGTCATTTTCGGTCTGAGGTGGGATCGCGCCCTGCTTCGCCAGCGCATCGCCCTGCGACTGAAACAGAGGCTGGACCAGGGAATGATCGCAGAGGTCGAAGGACTTCTGGCCCGGGGCGTAAGCGCCGAGGCTCTGGAGTTTTATGGCCTGGAATACCGCTTCATCGTCCGCCATCTCAGGGCAGAGCTGAGCGTTGGCGACATGACCCAACAGCTCTGCATCGCCATCGGGCAGTATGCCAAGCGACAGGAGACCTGGTTTCGCCGCATGGAACGCCAGGGGACAGAAATTCACTGGCTAGAAGGGGATGCGCAGCCTGCCTCTCGGGCTCTGGCTCATCTGGAAGCGCTCGGCCTCCTGGACGCGACGCGATGAACCGCACAACAGCCCGATATCTGGAGCGCCATGGCACCATCGGTCCCTGGCGCATCGAAGGGGACAACGCCCCCGCGCGAGCCATCATCGTCATTCCGGCCCTGGCCGAGGAGAACTCTCTGTTTGCCACTCTCGGGAGCCTTTCGCAATGCTCACCACAGTGCCTCGAAGAAACACTGGTGCTCGTGGTGGTCAACCAGAGCCCCGAGACTTCACCGCAGCTCTCTCAGGACAACCTCCGTACCCTGACCCGGCTTCAAAACCGCGACGAACTCCCCCCGGGACTTCGCCTGGCCTGGATCGACGCTGCCTCCCCGGGGCTTGAGCTGCCCAGGAAAAACGCAGGCGTCGGGCTGGCCCGGCGCATCGGCATGGATCTGGCGCTGGAGCGCCTGGACCACGAAAACGATCCCTTTCTCGTCTGCCTGGATGCCGATTGCCTGGTGGAGCCGACCTACCTTGATGCCCTGTTCGACCACTTCAATCAGCATCACGAAGGGGGGGCGGTGCTGCCTTTCGCACATCAGCGAGCTCTGGATTCGGCTATCGAAGCGGCCATTGTCCGATATGAGCTCTATCTGCGCCATTATGTGCTGGGCCTGTCCCTGGCAGGGTCTCCCTGGGCATTTCACAGCATCGGCAGCGCCATGGCCTGCCGCAGAGACGCATACTGCGCCGTCGGCGGAATGGTAAAACGACAGGCGGGAGAGGATTTCTACTTTCTGCAAAAGCTGGCCAAGGCTTCGGGCCTTCGGCAACTGAGGGGAACCTGCGTCCACCCATCACCCCGCCCCTCGCAACGCACCCCCTTCGGCACCGGAGCCAGCGTCGGAAAACTGTTGACGGGGGACGACTCGGCCGTTCTCTTCTATCCCATTGAGAGCTTCGAGATGCTGTCGGAATTTCTGAGGCTAAGTGCCCCCCTGGGAAGCCCGGGGGAAATACTCCGGGCTGCGACCGGTGTTTCTCCTCTGTTGCACGACTACCTGGATCTATCGGGATTCGAGGGCGCCTGGACAGGAATTCTCAAAAACCATCCCACCGACGAGCATCGCCGAAGAGCATTTCATGAGTGGTTTGACGGTTTTCGCACTCTCAAACTCATCCACCATTTCTGCAGCGGTCACTCACAGCGTTGCCCGCCCGAGGGCAGCATACCTCATCTGCTTCAGCGGGCGGGTCTTGCCTTCGGAGAAGGCCAACAAGAGTGGCTCGAAACTCTGAGAATCGCCCAGAATTAGCTCGGGAAGCAGGTCATCTTTACCCCTCCATCTTTGAACCTTGATCATCCTGCCTAACTCAGCTAATATTAAGAGTGTTTCCCCCCTAAGAGAGGCGACTTCATGGCCCCTGCAGACAAAATTCAGAGTCCGGAATCCCCGCAAGGAAACAAGCGCAAGAACCTGCGGGCGCCAATCATCGTTCAGAAGGTATTGGTCGATGTGGGACACAAGCCCTTCTTCGGGCATGCGAAGAACATCAGCCGCAGTGGCTTTTTCGTCGCCACGGTCAATCCCAAGAAGCCCGGCGACAGTTTCGTCGTTGAAATCCCCCTCCCCCCCCCCATCAACAGATCTTTCCAGTGCCAGTGCGAAGTTATCTGGAACCGCCAGTACGTCCGCAACTCTCCCTATGAACCGGGAATGGGCCTGAAATTCATGGACCTGTCCCAGGAGCTGTCCGAAGCCATCGAACTCTGGGTGCAACAGAGCTCGGCCGAGGAAGACGAAGCCCCTGACCTTTGAGTTTCGCAGATCCATCCCCTTGCGCCCGGCAACCTTAGAACTCGCTCCCAAGGCAAGACGAATGAACCCATCAAATCCGCAATCCCTTCGATTTGGACCAGCGAAACTCTTCCGCCTCCTGCTCTGGACGGCTCTGGCCTCTTCCATCATCATCCTGGGGGTCGCCGGTTTCGGTATCTCCAAGGTCTTTGAAGGGTATGTCATCCGCAGCGCTGAAGAGACTGCAGTCGACATGGCTAAATCCATCTCCGGACTCAAACGAGATCTGCTGCTGGACCTCCATGCCGACGGAAGCGCCACAGTTGCGGTCGATCCAGGCGAGTATGATGAGCTCGATGCAACCATGGTTCAGGTAATGGACCCTTACGACATCGTCAAGATCAAGGTTTTCTCCCGCGAAGGAACGATCGTCTTCAGCTCCGAACGCTCCCTGATCGGGCAGGACAACAGCACGAACCCCCGGCTCCAGATCGCTCTGTCCGGCCGAAGCGACTCGGCCATGAAACTCAAGGACAAGATCGCCGACCTGAAGAACGAAACCCGTCTGGGGATCGATCTCGTGGAGACCTATGTGCCGGTCTATGATTCCCGGGGAACCATCGCGGGAGCTTTCGAGATCTATCAGGACATGACGCCCCACCGCGCCGCGGTCCAGCTTGGCGTCAAGCGATCTTTGGGCATTCTCGCGGGAATCCTGGTCCTGGTCTTCGGGCTGGCATCACTGATCGTAAAAAAAGCGGCCAAAGAGCTGGCTCTGGCCCAGGACAGACTCCACAAGCTTGCCACCCAGGATGTATTGACGGGACTGGCGAACCGGGGTGAAATCATGCTGTGCGTCAGCCAGGAAGCCGCGCGCATCAAGAGAGCCCGCGAGGAGACACAATCTTCCCATTTCAGCCTGATCATGGCGGATGTGGACAAATTCAAGGCAATCAATGATACCTATGGTCACCCCGTAGGAGACGTGGTGCTTCAGAAGGTCGCCTCCATCATGAAAGAGCACGTGCGAGAATACGACCGGGTCGGCCGCTACGGGGGCGAAGAGTTTCTGGTGCTTCTTCCGGGAACCGACTTTGAGGGCGCTAAAATCTCGGCGGAGAGAATCCGCAAAGCCCTGGATGTCGAGCCCGTGATCACGGAAAAAGGCGAAATCAAGGTCACCATCAGCCTGGGCATCGCCACGGTCAACCCCCAGAATGATGACGTTGAAAAGGCCCTGAAGAGGGCCGATGAAGCCCTCTACATGGCCAAGGAGGCGGGACGCAACCGTGTGTGCTGGCTCCCGGACGAGGGGGGAGATCGCGCCGCCGCCTGACCTCTTCGTTCTGACACATCAATGAAAAAGGGCCGTTCCTGATCTGGAGCGGCCCTTTTTCATAATAATTCTTCATGATGCCCGGGTGGAAAATCCCCTATTTTCACGTACTCTAATGCATAACATGCAAGCGCCACCCAGGCTTCTAGCGAGTCGATTCTGGCCCTGGAGAAGCACCTCTTCCTTCACCCCGACGAGCAGGGAATCGAAAGGCTGGTCATCGATCAGAGCGAATTTGCCGAGCTCAACGCCACGATGAATCATTTCCTGACACCCTACGACATCGTCAAAATCAAGGTATTTTCTCGAGTGGGAGAGATCATCTACAGCACGGACCATGCGCTCATCGGTGAGAAGAACCCCGACAACCGGCGACTGCAGATTGCCCTCTCAGGACTCAGCAGTTCCACGAAACAGCTCAAAGGGGAGATTTCAGACCTGAGGGGCGAAAAGCACTTCGATGTGGACCTGGTGGAGACCTACATCCCCATCAAAAACGCACAGGGCATGGTCGAGGGCAGCTTTGAGATCTATCAGAACGTCACCCAAAGCAGCCTGGAGAGCCGCCATGGAGTCCTGGAATCCCTGTTCACCCTAGGCACCATCCTGGCCCTGTCCTTCAGCCTCAGCTTTCTGGTGGTGCGCAAGGCGACCAAAGAGCTTGCACAGGCCCAGCAGCTGCTTCATACCATGGCGACGCTGGATCCGCTGACGGGGCTGTATAATCGGGGAATGATTACGGGGGCGGCGGAAGAGGAAACAGCCCGAACACTCAGACGGCGCTTCGCAGAAGAAAGCCCGCCGTTCAGTCTGGTCATGATCGATATCGACAAATTCAAGGACATTAACGACAAGTACGGGCACCCCGTCGGCGACATGGTGATCCAGGAAGTCGCGGCCAGCATCCGCTCGTCCCTGAGGGGATATGACCGGGCTGGGCGATACGGGGGCGAAGAATTCCTGGTGCTGCTGCCCGACACCAATCTCGATGGGGCGACGCTTCTGGCAGAGAGGGTCCGGATCGCCGTTGAGCAGCTGAGAATTGTGAGTAACGAACAGAGCATTGCGGTGACAGCCAGCTTCGGCGTGGCATCGATCCTCCCCGATGAATTAGACTACCAGGGCGCCCTGAAACGAGCCGACGAAGGGCTGTACATCGCAAAGAACGAGGGACGCAACCGGGTCGGATGCACTACCAGCATGCTGCGAGCCTCGGAAATGACGCCCCATGCGGATGTCGTAGAGAAGCCCTTCACGCGCCAGGGCTGAATGCAGGTAGAGGGGCATCCTGAACAGGAAGCCCCTCTGCCTTATTGCTGCGCCTGACTAGCCCGCGTTACTGGCGGGTGAGATTGCGGTAACGGATGCGATGGGGCTGGTCGGCCTCACGCCCCAGACGCTTGCGGCGGTCCTCCTCGTACTCGGAATAATTCCCCTCGTACCAGACGGCCTGCGAGTCCCCCTCGAAGGCGAGGATATGGGTGGCGATGCGGTCCAGGAACCAGCGGTCGTGACTGATGACCACGGCGCATCCGGCGTAGTTCTCCAGCGCCTCCTCCAGAGCCCGCATGGTGTTGACGTCCAGATCGTTGGTGGGCTCATCGAGCAGCAGTACGTTGGCTTCCTCACGCAGCATCTTGGCCAGATGGACGCGGTTACGTTCACCGCCGGAGAGTACGCTGACCTTCTTCTGCTGGTCGGAACCGGAGAAGTTGAACCGGGCCACATAGGCGCGAGAATTGATCACCCGACCACCCAGCTCGATATGGTCGGTACCGCCGGTTATCTCCTCCCAGAGGGTCTTGTCGGAGTCCAGGCTGCGGTCCTGATCCACGTAACCGAGCTTCACCGTCTGCCCCACCTTAATACTGCCCGAATCAGGCTCTTCCTGCCCGGTGATCATCCGGAACAGGGTCGTCTTTCCGGCCCCGTTGGGCCCGACGATGCCGACAATCCCCCCAGGGGGAAGACGAAAGCTGAAATCGTCCAGCAGCAGGCGCTCGCCGAAGGCCTTATTGAGCCCCTCGGCCTCGATGACCACTCCCCCAAGGCGGGGGCCGGGCGGGATATAGAGTTCGAGATCCTTCACCCGCTCTTCACCCTGATCATTGACCAGTTGTTCGTAGGCGCTGATACGGGCCTGGCTCTTGGCATGACGCCCCTTGGGACTCATGCGGATCCAGTCGAGCTCGCGCTCCAGGGTCTTCTGTCGGGCGCTCTCGGATTTCTCCTCTCGGCGCAGGCGCTCCTGTTTCTGCTCCAGCCAGGATGAGTAATTTCCCTTCCAGGGAATCCCCTGGCCGCGATCGAGCTCCAGAATCCAGCCCGCCACGTTGTCGAGAAAGTAGCGGTCGTGGGTGACGGCGATGACGGTTCCGGGATAGCGCTGGAGGTGCTGCTCCAGCCAGGCCACGGTCTCGGCATCCAGATGGTTGGTGGGCTC
>JAAXQG010000192.1 GCA_012974445.1 Desulfuromonadales bacterium | reverse complement strand
AAACATCTACTCATTGCGCCAATTTCGCTCAGACATTGGATTGAGGAGGTTTCGGGGAGTTAACCTGCCTCTCAATTAAGATATAACAAGGCCCCTGGGGTCAGGTCTTTACTTTCTAGTTTTCCATCAATTGCCTAAAGCCACTCACCCTCATCTGGCCTTCCAGGGCGGAACAAACGCGATCTGCTCACCAACCAGAATTCAGTGAATCCTAGAATTCAGGAATTATACGGGACCTGACATTTAACCCTCAAAACCTTCGCCTCCCCTTCAACGACCCTGCTCTTTCGCGTGATGACTGCCCTGGATGA
The DNA here is from genome assembly GCA_012974445.1 of Desulfuromonadales bacterium. Classification (GTDB taxonomy): domain Bacteria; phylum Desulfobacterota; class Desulfuromonadia; order Desulfuromonadales; family JAAXQG01; genus JAAXQG01. The sequence continues at coordinate 36,054 of JAAXQG010000192.1, read as the reverse complement.
TCTCGATCTGGCCTATAGCTTTGATGTCTCGCTGCTCTCTGCCTCATCAAAGAGAAAGATTTGCTCAACCATATCGACCGCGTCGGCGTCAAATTCTACCAGGCTAAATCCGATTCTTAACCAGATCGCAGCAGCCCCCCTCGCGTGACTGTCGATTACTCAACTCCCGAATTTCTTCAACAAAACCACCCGTTCTGGCGATTTTTGCGCTCAAATACCGGAAACATTATAGTCATTCCAATATTTAGAAACTGCGTCATGACTCCAGTCTCCTCCAGTGGGTAAGACGTCAGTGAAATTCCGGGTCATAATGCCAATCCCAATGATTAAAATCAGTATTATGTCCCCATATTATCCAGGGCTTGCCCGCCATCTACATAATTCGATGGTAGACCCCAAGGCCCTTACCTATTCAGCTCATCTTTTTAACATTTTGACCACGTAAATTCAGCTAGTTAGGCTTGAATTGCGAATCTCCCCTTCGGCACCAAAAACAATAAAGGCCAGCAACTCTGATGAGTTGCTGGCCTTTTTGTATTGCGGACGCCATATAGCCAGGGGCCTCATCCCTTCGGCCAAAGAAAAGTCGGAAGATATCGCTCAACCAAAAACCTGACCATTATGGCTTACCTTATTGATATCAACCAGAATTACAGACTGCCGACTTTAAACAGCGAGGGGCCATCGATTAGAATCCAATTCTAAAATATAGAAAAATATGATACAAAATCATTTCTAATTTGCGCTCCACAACTGGAGAACACCCATGAAAACAAGAACGTATGGCCTTGCTCTTTTTTTCTTTCTACTTCTCACCCCTGCTTACAAAACCTCCGCTGAATCACCATCTGCCTTCGCCAACCAAGAATCCCTTTTCGAAGCCCTTGAAGAAACATCTGAGGACTTCTTCGATGAGAGGTCTGCACAACTGGAAAATCTCTGGGATCGCATGGAGGCCGAAGAGAAGGCCCGCTGGGAAAAACTGAAGGCAGAGGTACTGCAGAAGTGGGATACCTACCACCAGAGCACCAAGAAGGAATGGGTCGACTACTCGAAAGATCGTAGCGCCTTGAGTCGAACGAACTTCGAGACCGGCAAGGTAGTCGTGGAGGTTCTGGTCCCCAAAGATAGCTCCCCCCGGCAGGCCAAAGAGCTCGCAGTTGAAAAACTACAGGCCCTCGTCCAAGCAAAGGATGCCTCCGACAAGGTCGTGATGGAGGAGATGCTGCCTGAAAAAACCGAAGAGACCATTGCAAAGGGAGAGGTCAAAATATCGGCTGCCGAACCGATCACCGGTAAGGACGGCGTGAAGCGGAAGAGGGTCTCCGTCACTCTCGACATGGTCCCCGACCATGTGCAGCGCCGCGCCAGGCGTGTACTGCCCCTGGTTCGGAAGGAGGCTGAGAGACTTCAGGTCGACCCGGCTCTGGTGCTGGCCGTCATCCATTCCGAGAGCTCTTTTAACCCCATGGCTCGCTCGCATATCCCCGCCTTTGGCCTGATGCAGATCGTCCCACGCTTTGCCGGCAAGGAAGCCTACATGCATCGGTACGGCAAGGAAAAGGTCCTCTCCGCCGACTACCTATACAACCCGGAGAACAACGTCACCCTTGGAACCACTTATCTGAAGATTCTACAAAGCCGGTATTTCAAGAGCGTTAAAGATCCGGATAAACAGCGTTACATCATTGTCTGCGCCTACAACTGGGGTCCGACAGCCATGCGCAAGCGCCTTCTGCCGAAAATTGACTATGAAGCATTGAGCAAGAAACAGCTCTTCGAGCGTCTGCTGGAGGGAGTTCCCGAGGAAACCCACAACTACCTTAAGCGGGTTGAAAAACGAAGGCATCTCTATGCCGGAGAATTAAAGGAGGCTGGCTGAGCTCATGGAGATTGCTTCATATCTTAAAGTAACCCTTGCTTTCTTGACCTTTTGCACCGCTTCGGGTTGCGCCTCTGCCCCTTCTCCTACTGCCCAAGCGGATCCCACGCGAATGAATCCTCCTCCGGTAGAGAGTTCGATTCCTACCGAATACGAGAAGACCGATGCCCGCCTGGAGAGTCGCCCCGATTGGATCGATATCCCCCCCACCGATGAAGGGGGTAATCATTACCTGGTAGGCCTCTCCGAGCACCATAGCTCCGAGAAAGAGGCTCGGGATGCAGCGACTCGACACGCTACGGAGCAGTTCGCCAAATACACCGGAGTGGATGTCTCGATGCTCGACGAGATGGTCGAAAGCCTCTATGGGAAATCGAGCGGAAACTTTGATTCGACCGTTTCCCAGGCATCTAAATCGACCCACACCACCGACGCCTACGTCAGCCGCATCAAACCTAAGGAATGGTATTGGGAAAAATACCGGGTCCTGAAAAGTGGCAAATTCCGCGGCATCGCCTACCGCTACTGGGGCATCGTTTCGGTTCCGGCGGGCGAGTACGAGCGTGTCCAGAATTGGAAGCGAGAAAAAGTGGCCCGCAAAGAGGCCATGGTTGCCAAGATGGGGCAAGAGGCCGAGGCAGAGTTGCAGCGAATCCTCGGCGCCCACAAGAATCGCCTTGCAAATATCGAGAAAGCCATCATCCAAGGTGATCCCGTCCAGGCCTTGAGCGATATTCAGTCAGGATGGAGCAACCTCTTTAAGGGGATTGAAAGCTTCCAGAGCCATGGTCCCGCCTACACAAAAAGAGCCCATTTGCTCAAACAGGCCCAGGGCGATCTTGCAGCCCAGATAGATAGGATTCGCTCTGCACTTATCGTCGATACGGGCCGCTTCAATACCTTCTGCTTCCTTCCGGGGGAGAACAATATTTCCATCCCAGTCTGGCTTTGGCTCAAAACACCCGAGGGGCCCAAAACGATCTCCGGGGTTCCCCTGGTCCTGAAGGACGATAGCGGCCGGACGCTTGCGCGAGCTTTCACTGGCCCTGAAGGCCAGGCAAACTTTCGTCCCGCCCAACTCATGTCAGGTACTTACTGGGTTGCCATGGATACCGGCTCTCCGGGGGACCCCCTCGGGGCAGCCATCCTCAAGACCCTCTCCAAGGTGGAAAACTGCTTTTATGTAGTCGAACCTCGCGGGGATCTGAATGGCGGCGCCCAGCTTGCCGTCAAACGTCTCTTGTCCGGTGCAGGGCTGAAACCCCTACCCGCCAAGAGGGTTCTCATGGGGCCCGTAACCTACGGGGACACCCAGCAAGGAAGCAGCTTCGCCCTTGCCCTTCAGGGCTTCCTCAAACAGCATCTGGCCAATATCGACGGGTTCACCCTGGTGGAGCCGAAAAAACGGTCCAGCCGCATGGTCCAGCAGGCCGCCCGCACTCGCGGGATCAGCCTCAAGGCTGGCACCAAGGCTCCCAGTCTCGGTTCTTCCGCTATCCAGGCTCAGATGGACGGTGCCGATGCCGCGCTGGAGGCCACCTACACACTACTAGGGGATGAGATCCACCTGCAACTCGGACTGAAGGAAGCCGGCAGCAACGCCCTCTTGCGCGTATCCTCGGTGGTACTCGATGCTGGCAAAATCCCCCAGGGACTGAGCCTAGTGCCCCCTCCTTCCGCCGGTACCAGCTCCTTTTCCAGGCAAAGCGGAGAGATCCGGCTCGAAGTCACCTCTCATTTGGGTGACGGTCAGACCTATATGGAGGGCGAGACCATCTCCTACTTCCTCAACACCGATCAGGATGCCTACCTGCTGCTGATCTACGAAGACGCCGAGGGGAACCTGATCCAGATCCTGCCCAACCGATACGCTGGAGACGGTTTCTATTCGGCGGGCAGCACCTTGGAGATTCCAAGCCCCAACGACAACTTCGAGTTCGTCATTACCGCCCCCTTCGGCAGGGAGAAGGTGTACGCCTTTGCAGCCAGCACCCCCTTTCCTGCCCTGCCAGGCACAGAACTCGATAACGGCCTCATTCTGTTGAACGCCGGTTTCGACCATCACCTTCGCACCATTCGGGCGCATGGCCGCTCCCCCCGTACTGCATACGGTGAGGCCCGAACCCAGACCACCACCGTACCCAAGTCCGAAGTCGTCACTCAGAGACAATGAGGCAAGAGAGCGTCTTTAATTCATTCCGCAAGGAAAAATTCAAAGGAGGAAACAAAATGATCGGAAAGAAAGCACTGCTGGCAATGATATCCGCCGGACTTCTCTGGGGCTGCGCAGGCACTCCGGCCCCTACCGCCTCGGTACAGCCCCCCACGACTCCTCAGTCAAGCGAGCAGCTACTCTATAGCTCCTCACCGGAACGCCCAGGTTGGACCATGGAAGAGCCCGATACCGTTAACGGCGTCATGACCTTTGTCGGTGTCTCCAACCGCTATGCCACCGAAAAAGGGTCCCGAGAAGATGCCCGCCGAAACGCTACCTCCGGTGTCGTCAAGTACATGGGCATCCTGGTTAAGGACAAGTTCGAGCAGGCTTCTGTAAATTACGGGCTGGACAGCAGCGTCATCGACCCCACCACGAGTGCTCGCCAGTTCGAGAAGCAGCTCGCCGTGAACATGGCTCGTAAGGTGAAAGTCAAGAAATGGTACATGGAGAAATGGCAGACCCCTACAGGCATCGGCTACCAGACCTTCGCCATGACCAACGTTCCCATGCAGGCCATTGACGAATCTTTCAAAGCCACCGCAAAAGACATGCAGAAAAAAGCCGAGCAGAAAGCCAAGGAAGAGGCTGATGTAATCGCGAAGAAGCAAACCGAGAAGGCAGCAGAATTCTGGAAACAGATGCAGGACCAGGGGCTAGTCGAGTAAAGATTTAATTGATAAGCGAAGTACCCTACTCCAACCCAAAAAGGCCCCATAGAATGGGGCCTTTTTGCTTTCATATGCTTGACTCCATCTCACCAAATTATCGAGCGGCTCCCGTAAGCTGGAATGCCGCCCAATAATAAGGGTGCCCGTAATTGCCGTCGCGCAGACTCAACTGGGCCAGGCGCAGCGCCTCGCGCTTCCCCATTTCCTTCAGGTTCAGGTAGAAAGCCTTCATCAGTTCTCCCGTGGCCTCGTCGTCCACCTGCCAGAGGCTGGAGAGGATGGAATTGGCCCCAGCGTAGAGGAAGCCGCGGGTGAAGCCCACCACGTCATCGCCGCTGGTCACCTTGCCGAGGGCCGTCTCGCAGGCCGAGAGGGTCACCAGGTCAGCATCAAGCTTCGACTCGTAGAGTTCGCTTACAGTCAGCATGCCGTCATTCTCGTCGTCCTTGGCCAGCATCAGCCCAGAGGCCAGGGGCTTCTCAGGATCGAAAACGCCGTGGCTGGCAAAGTGGAGATAGCGGAACCCGGATCCGAAGCTCTTGGCGGCCGTTTCCGTGGCGCGGTCTCGAACCAGCACCCTGGAGCCGGCCATTATCTTCCCGATGGTCTGGGCCTCGGTCTGGGCAAAGGGCAGGTCGAGTTCAGCCTGCCCCAGGTCGGGGTTGCCGAATACAAGAGCGGAGCCGGCCTTGTCGACCCTGTCCTCGCCCAGGAACTGCATCACCGAAGCGCTCGGCAGCATGCGCAGGTTGTAGCGGTCGAGAAGATAGTCTTCACCGGAGGAGAGTGCGGCAAAGGGGAGATAGTGCAGGGGCCCGTGGGGGACGATGGTGACGTTCTTAGTCTCGATCATGTCTGCCAGAGGGGCGAACAGCCGCTGGTAAAGGGTCGGGCCCGCCTGCGATCCGGGTTCGGCGTTTGCTGCCTTGCGAAGAGTCATGCCGCGGGCAGCTGCTTGAGGATTTTTCAGCCAGCGGCGGAATTCGGCGACCGACTCGGCCAACCCCTTGCCGTCGAGTTTCACGGCGCGGACCTCGCCCCGGGTAACGAGAAAGGCGTAGAGGTCGTCTCCCCCGCCGTAAAATTCCACCAGGGTCTCATCGGTGGGAATGAGAGAACGAATTTCCTCGACCTCGGGCGGGGAAACGGTGACCAGGGAGGAGAGCTCGGGGGAAATCTCGGCAATGGTCTTTTTCAAATGGGCCGAAATGCCGCGGGTCCGTGACGGGTCCGCCTTTCGGTAGATTCGGGTGGCGGCCTCCTGCTCGGAGAGTTCCTGCTCGTCGAGCAGGGCGACGATCCGCGCCTGGTCCCCCTCGCTGCCGCCGGAAAAACTCTTTTTCGAGGCGAGCAGGTCGACGAGGGCCCGGGCCTTGCTGCGCTCGGCGTAGCCGAAGGCCTCGGAAAAGCGCCCCCGATCCACCAGGGTTGCCACCAAGTCCCTGTAAACGGCCTGCTTGTCGCCGACAAAGCCGATCTTCCCCGCCTCGGCAGTGATGGTGCCCCGCTGGGATTCGATCACCGAAACCGCTTCCCTGAACATCCTCAGGGCCTCTTCCCACTCCCCGTCGAGCAGGGCGATCCGCCCCCTGTCGTGGAGCGCTACGAAGTAGAGGCCTCCCTGGTCGCGGATTAGGGGCTCCAGAAGGAGGTCGTCATAGCCTTTCGTCGCCCGCTCCAGGTCGCCGGTCTCGAAGAGCGCCTTGGTGAGCATGAAATCCTTGTTGAGCAGAAGCGCCCTCTTCTTTTTTTCATCCCACTTGGTAATCCTGAGAAGCTCGGAGAGCCCAAAAGATTGGAGGGCCTCACCGACACGATCGATCACCCCGAGCCACTCGATCCGGTCCATGGTCTCCAGGGCCTGCCGGTAGCTACCGAGAGCCATGTGGACTTTTGCGATGTTGATGCGCCGGAGCTGCTGCGTGTCGGGGTCGCCGGCCAACGAGCCCATAAGCTCCTCCATGCGGGAGAGGTGCTCCTCCGCCTCGGTGCGGCGGCCCATCAGGGCGCATGCCGTCCCCGCCGCACAGTGCGCTTTCAGCAAGCTCATGTGATGGTATCCGGTAAACCAGGAGTCAGCCACGAATGGCTCGCATAGAGCTATCGACTCCTCCGCCCGACGCAGGGCTCCGGGATAATCTCCCAAATCGCTGTCCACCATCGACCGCATGTTTAAAATGCGAGAGAGAAAGACCGCCTTAGCAAACGCCTTGCCTCCCCACTGCTGTTCTAAGAAGGGCGGCAGTTTCTTTTCTAAGAGGCTGTAGGTTTCAATAAATTTTCTATAGTTTTTTGTCTCAAAATACGCCTGATTGACTTCGCGCAACGGCATCACCCATGTAAAATCAGGACCCTGGTTCGCTTCGAAGTACTCGATGACCTCCTGATGTTGTCCTGCTTTATTCATTACCTGCATTTTCGCATAGTTCTGAGCGCAACCACCCGAAAAAAGAGCCGCGAAAAGAAGTGCGAGCAGAAGAAAGGGCTTCAAACGAAAAGGCAGGGGCATCGGTTTCCTCCGAGAGACTATAAGGGCATCATCTAGTTTGGGCATTGTACTTCTTACCGCCGGTGGCTTTTCCTGAAAGAGACAAGTCCAAATAAAAAACGAACTGATTAGCATCAATCTTCCGCTAATTACCCCCCGGCTTAAGCCTCAAGGCAATAGTAAATCTAGGGACACAATACCAATTCCAACTCACCCTCATCTGGCCTTCCAGGGCGGAACAAACGCGATCTGCTCACCAACCAGAATTCAGTGAATCCTAGAATTCAGGAATCATACGGGACCTGACACTTAGCTATCTTGAATTGCGATGGACTTGCCCCACTTTGCCAGGCACCGGCTAAAACCACCTATCGTTTGTAGACGATATCGCCGACAGCCCGGATGACGCGACGATCTCTACATCCATTATCGCCATGCCCACAGCCTGGGCATGAAGGCCCCCGTCCCCCCTCCCCAGATATCTCTGCCCTTTTCTGCAAATGTCCCGCCTCTCGGTTTTTCCATTCTTTACTTATTAGTATTTTAGTTAACTCCTTGAAATTATCACTTGATGATTTAGTACTTGTAAGGTGGAGAAGGTTGTTATCGCCGCAGGGGAAAGAAATGCCCGTCAAAACGGGTATTTACCATAATTGGTAAATGGAAAAAGAAACCGAAAAAGGCTGTTTATCATCGGGGAAAGATCTTTGACGTATGGAAGAGGCTGGGGATTGGAGAGGAGGAATGAGGCGTGACCGAAGATACGGCACGAGCGGTATGGATGATGCCCCTCAGGATGAAGAGCACGAAGATACTCAGAAGGGGAAGTTTCTCACTTTCCACCTGGGGAGGGAGGACTACGGCATCGAGATTAGCTACGTCACGGAGATCATAGGCATTCAGAGGATCACCGAGGTCGTCGATATCCCTGAGAAACATATCGAACCGCTACCACGCACCTTTGGGGACGGCGAAAATTTTGTCCGGGGCATGGGCAAGATCGGTGAAAAAGTCCAGATCCTGCTCGATGTAAACAGGCTCCTCTACCTTGAAGCGCTGGATCAGCTCGAGCCGACGACCACTGCATGATCGATGCAGATCATTTTTGCAAGGATTAACAAGGGCCATTTTCTCGAACGGAAGAAAGGGGGGGTGATTTCATGAACCTGCTAAAGAATTCTGCTCTAAGAACGAAGCTGTTTGTCGGATTCGGCATGATCTGTCTTGTGTTAGTCGCCGTAGTCGCCATGGGGGTGAGGGGCACAAAGAACTCTGAGGTAATTACGACTCGGGTCATCGAAGTTCGCGCCCCAACCGCTAAAGGCGCCGTAGAACTAATCAACGGGCTCAACGCCTCCCTGGCTCACCTGCGTGGCTACATGCTGCTAGGTAAGGAACAGTTCAAAATCAAACGTGCCGAATCCTGGGAGAAACAGATCAATCCTGCCCTGGAGCGGATGTCCGCATTTTCGAAGAACTGGACGGTCCCCGAAAACAAACAAAAACTGGCCAAGGTCAAGAATCTTTTCGCCCAGTTGAGCCAGGCGCAAGACGAGATTGAAGCCATTTATTACACCGGTGGAAATCTGCCAGCTCAGAAAATCTTGTTGGAAGAAGCGGTGCCTCAGGCCAAAATCATGGTGACATCGATCACCGCGATGATCAATGAGGAGCTGCAACAGGAGGCCACGCCCGAGCGCAAAGCCCTGCTTGGAGTCATGGCGGATGTGCGGGGTTCCCTGGCACTTTCCCTGGCCAACATTCGTGCGTTTCTGCTGACCGGCGACAATGCTTTCCGCGGCACCTTCGACAAAATGTGGACCAAAAACACCAAGCGATTCGGCGACCTGAACGCCGGTCAGGGTCTTCTGACATCGACTCAGGACGTGGCCTACCGCAATTTAGCCGAGGCCCGCAAGATTTTTGCTCCCTTGCCACCTAGAATGTTCGACGTCCGCTCAGGCAAGGAATGGAACGTCGGCAACCACTGGCTCGGGATCAAAGCGGCACCGGTGGCAGGTCAAATTGAGGAAATCCTTTCGGGGCTGGCCGTCAACCAAGCCCGTTTGATGCGTACCGATTCAGTGGCCGCCAAAGCCTCTATCGCCGATCTCATCAAATTACAGTATTTCCTCCTTGCCATAGGGTTAGTCGCCTCTACCCTTTTGGCCTATCTGGTCACCCGCTCCATCTCGGTGCCGGTACTCCAGGGGGTTCACCTTGCCAAGGAAATCGCCAAGGGCGATTTCAGCATGCGTTTAAATATGGATCGCGGCGATGAACTTGGCCAGCTAGCCAACGCTCTTGATGCCATGTGCGGCGGTTTGCAGGAAAACGCCAACCTGGCTTCCCAGATCGCTGATGGCAACCTGGCGGTGGAGGCAAAACTTTCCTCAGAGAAAGACCAGCTTGGTTCTGCGCTTTTGAAAATGACGAACAATCTCAACGATCTGATGGCCCAGATCCAGCTGGCATCCGGTCAGATCACCGCAGGCTCGACTCTGGTTTCCTCCTCGAGCCAGTCTCTTGCCCAGGGGACCACCGAACAAGCTAGCTCTATTGAGGAGATCTCCAGTTCCATGACCGAGATGTCCTCCCGTACAAAGCAAAACGCAGAAAATGCCACCGAGGCCAACCAACTCGCCGTCCAGGCCAAAGAGGCTGCGGAGAAGGGCAACGCGCAGATGCAGGAGATGGTCGGTGCCATGGGGGCAATCAGCGAAGCCGGTCAAAACATCTCCAAGATCATCAAGACCATCGACGAGATCGCCTTCCAGACCAACCTCCTGGCACTCAACGCCGCGGTGGAGGCGGCCCGGGCCGGCCAACACGGTAAGGGCTTCGCCGTGGTCGCAGAAGAAGTACGCAACCTCGCTGCGCGTAGCGCCAAGGCGGCCCAGGAGACGGCGGAACTGATCGAAGGGTCGGTGGAGAAAACGAAGAACGGCTCTCAGATTGCGGAAAGAACAGCAGGGGCCCTGGACGAGATCCTGACAGTTGTCGGTAAGGTGACCGAATTGGTGGCAGAGATAGCCGTCGCATCAAACGACCAGGCGGAGGGAATCGGACAGACCAATCAGGGGCTGGAACAGATCGATCAGGTGACACAGCAGAACACAGCCAACGCCGAGGAAAGCGCTGCGGCCGCCGAGGAACTCTCAAGTCAGGCGGTACAATTGCAGCAGATGATTGGCCGCTTCCAGCTCAGGGAACAGGGCCGGAATGCTAGCGATGCCATCTCGAAGCCTGCAGAGGATAATATATCCTGGCACCTACCGGCCAATGGTACTGGCCAGAGGCAGGGCCAAGGGAACCCGAGTGAAATGATTGCCCTGGATGATAACGAGTTCGGCAAGTATTGATCTTGCTAAACTGAATACCCCCTAGACACTCTCGACACTCCTGAGGCAGATAAGAGGGCATAAGGGTCGGGTTTGACATTTGGAGATTTTTGTACATAGTGCGGTCTGCCATCGTGTTTTGCAGGTTATCCTTAAAGTTATCAGGGTTACTTGGATACAAAGTCTTGAAAGTAACTTTTTAAATCTACAGCTTCGCCCTTTTGGAATCAGAGGATCATCGGGGATCTGCCTGACAATACTTCCGGTAAAGCTCTTGAGCATCACCGCCAACACACCACCAGCAATTGAAAAAGGCGCGCTCTTCGAAAGAAGAACGCGCCTTTTTTATTTACTTCAATAGGGGCCGCTTTCAGCGATCCCTCTCCTTCAAGGCACGGGCGACATCGCGCGTAGCCTCTTTCTGCTTGAGGCTATGGCGCTTGTCGTGCCCCTGCTTCCCACGACCAAGGCCTATTTCGACTTTGACCAGACTGTTTTTGAAATAGATTTTAGTTGGGATCAGCGAGAATCCCCTGGTATCGACTTTTTTGACAATCTTGGCGATCTCGGTGCCGTGCAGGAGAAGCTTGCGCACCCGGGTAGGATCGTGATTTTCCCGGTTCGCCATCTCATAGGGGCTGATGTGAGCGTTATTGAGCCAGACTTCGCCATTTTTGACGCGACAGAAACAATCTTTGAGGTTGATGTTGCCCAGGCGCAGCGACTTGACCTCAGAGCCCAGCAGCATGATGCCCGCTTCAAAGGTCTCGTCGATATAATATTCGTGATAGGCCTTCTTGTTGCTGGCGATGAGTTTTATTCCCACAGATATCAGTCTCCGATAATGATTTCGGTAATTCTTGGCATGTAGCTGTCCTTGGGGATGGCACGGCTGGCGATTTTGATCAGGAGGAAGGCTCCGACGAGAAACCCCGTGCCCATGAGAGCCGAGAGCAGATCGGGATCCATCCCCCCTGCGAAGCGCTCCCCGAGGCCCTTGCCGAGCAGGGCTCCCGCGACCAGGCCCACAAGCGGGAGTATATAGAGCAGGAACGAAGACTGCAAAAAATGCTTCGAACTGGTCTGAATTTTCACGCTGTCGCCCACCTGGGCTCCCAGGTTGTTCTGGGCTTCCACACTCATGGTCCTGTTGTCGCTGCCTATGTGACAGCTCTCCATGGAGGCGCAATTTTTACAGAAGCTGCTCTTTTTACAGATCACCAAAGCGACGTGCTTGCCTCTGAGCTCAACGACGGTTCCACTTTCTTCGATCATGACAGCCTCCCTTCCTGGCGCTCCGGCTTCTGAGGCGCAACGAAACATTCTAATCGAGTGTACCGCCTTTTTGCAACCGGTTCACGCCGCCAAGATACAGGGCATCCAGAGGCCAGGAGCCCCCCTCATGGCAGAGGGCTTCCAAAAGCTGCTCTGCTGCGATGCTCGCAGGCGGCCGAAGCACCTGAAAGTGGGCTCCCCAGCCGGGCTCCAGGGTCCCCATCTCTCCATCAAGCCCCAGCGCCCGGGCGCCGCCCAGAGTTGCCATATGGAGAAGGAGAGCGGGGTCCAGACTCCGGGGGATGCGGCTGCGCAGAAAGGAAATTTCGTCCCAGAGGGAAAGACTCGGCACACTGGCCAGACTATCGGTTCCCAGCGCCAGGGGGACCCCCTGCTCCAGATATTGCGCAATCGGCGCCTCCCCGACCCCAAGGTTGTGATTGGAGCGGGGACAGAGTACGACCGTAGCGCCGGTAGCGGCCAGAGTGCGGATTTCGTCTTGATTGACATGAACGCCATGAACCAGCAGGGTGGCAGGCCTGCTGTCCAGATGCTCCAGCAGATAGGGAACGGGACGAAGGGCGGCAGCAGGAGGAACCCTGTCGCCCCATCCCACAAAGGGATAGAGCTCATCGGCTATGGCCCCTGCTGAACCCAGTAAAAACTGCGTCTCATCCGGGGACTCGGCAAGGTGGATCGACAGAGGGAGACCGTGCTGCCTGGCCCTGGCTGCAACCTGTTTCAGGTAAGCGCTGCTCAGGGTGTAGGGCGAATGAGGTGCCAGCCCTGGCTGAAGCATCCCTCGCGCCCCCTGCCCTGCCTGCTCAAGCAGAGCGACACAGGAGGGTTCGGTCTGCTCCGGATCTATTCCCAGAGTTTCCAGATAGAACCTGCCGAGCAGAGGGGATTCGTCATAGGCGAAAGACAAAGAAGAGATGCTGAGATTGTCACCCAGAGCCCCGGTGCCGTAAGCTAGAGAGTCTCTCAGCCCCTGGGAGATGGAGGCGCTGAGCTGCTCGGGCAAGCAGCCCCGTTTGATGCGGATGACCTGCTTGATCCAGTCGACGAAAGTGCGGGGTATCTCGGTCTGCTCTGATGAGCTCAGCCAGTGGGGGAAATGGGTCAGCTCCAGATGGCAATGGGCATTGACCAGAGGGGGAAGCAGCAGAGCATCACCAAAATCGACGAGCCGGGCTTGAGGGTAATCGATGCGAAGCTCAGTATAGGGCCCCAGAGCCACAATGCGCCCCGCCTGCACGGCCAGGGCTGCATCTTCGTGCAGCCTGCTGCTGCGGGAGAGAATCCTGCTGGCGCGAAAAAGGGTTGTTTGCATGAAAACCTCAGTCTGGCTCCCGAAGAGAAGGGGCTCAGCTGGCGAAGAACTCCTGATTGGCCTCAAAAACACTCTGCATCTCAGCCAAAATTTCATCGCAACGCACGCGATCCATACCCAGGGCGTAGGCCCCTTCGGTCCTCTCGGGGGCGAGCTCCTGATCAGGAGAGCGCTGGCCGATACCGAGAATGCGGCACAGAGCGCCGGAAATATTGACAATGGCTGCAAGGTGATAGGCCGTCATATCGTCCCCGGGCTCGATGGAAAGATCGGAATGATGTAGAACCGCCGAGACCAATGAGGGATCAAAGTACCATTTTTCCAGAACAGCAGCCCCTACCTGAGCATGGGTGAAGGGGAAATGCTCTCGTTCCAGCTCGCTGATACGTCCGCTTTTTTTGTAACTGGCCTGAACCACTTCCAGGTAATCCTGGGGTTTCCAGTTATTCATCACCACCTTGCCAAGATGGCGAAAGAGCCCGGCAAGAAAAGCCTCCTCGGCGTCGATCCCGGGGATCTTCGATGCAATCAGACGCGAACCGATGGCGCAGCCGATGGAATCCTCCCAAAACATTTTTTCCAGCAGCCCGTATCTCTTGTTCACCCCCTTGAGACTGGCGGCCAGAAGCACGCTCTTGAGGGTCTTCTCCCCGAGGATGACGATGGCGTTTTCGAGGCTCTTGATCTGGCGGCTCATGCTGTAGAAGGAGGAATTGGCAATTTTGAGAATTTGGGCCGAGACCGCCGCGTCGGCGGAAATAGTCCGGGCCAGAAGATCAGCATCGGTGGTCGGCTCCTGAAGCAGCTTCATGACCTTGACAGCCACCACCGGCATGGGAGGCAGATCGCCAATCTCGTTGATCATCGCACGAAGTTGAGAATCCATCATTGACTCCCGTGTAGACACATAGAATTATTCAAAATTTTAAACAAACCATATTAACACCGATCAAGGAAAAGAAACAGCCCTATATCTGCCAAAGGGCTTAGAACCCAGGACCTTTTTGCGGGGGCAGGGTTCCGATTTCCTTGCTGACCCAGTCAGGATCATAGGATGCGCCGCAGCTCGGACAAATGAGCCCCAGGCGTGTCTCCCCCTCCTGGTGCTGCATCAGATAGACATGAAATCCCCGCTCATAACCACAACCTGGACAGATGCGAAACTCCTTCATGACTTCCCCTCCCCCTTCTGAGCTCTTTGCTCCGATAGAGTTTCCCCCTCAAATTGCTGCAACGCTTTAACGAATGCCTCATCCAGACGCCGGGGGCGGCGGCGCTCATAGTCGAAACAAACCAGTGCGGTCGTGCCTTCGGCCGTCGCCGTCCCGTCCCGTTCGATACGGTAGGCCATCTTGAAGGAAGAGCGCCCCATAGCCTCGACCCGCACACCGATGCGCAGCTTATCGCCCAGAAACATCTCGGCCAGATAGCGCACCTGGGCTTCGGGCAGAATGATGCCGCAGCCCCCCCCGATATCGAGTTCGCTCCAGGGGCCGATGTGCCCCAGGTAGGCGATGCGGGCATCCTGAAAATAACTCAGCACCGCCGCATTGGAGACATGGCCTCCGTAGTTGATATCGCTGATGCGTACCTGATAGGGGATAGAAAAATAAAATCCGTCCACGGCGAAGATCTCCTCGTCGATCCAGGGGGAAGAGCTCAAGAACAAAGTGCCCTGAGAGTCTCGAGATAGTCGAGACAAGACTGCTGATCATCGGGGACCGGCGCCCAGGGGGCAAGGTCCTCTTCGGGAATCGGCTGGTACGGTCCCTCCTTGCACTCAAAAAAAGCGCTGCCCGGCTCCAGAGAGATCACCGTGTGCCAGCGCCCCGCCGGGATATGGGCCCCGAAACTGCCCGCATCCGGAGCCAGGATCAGAGCCGGCTCCGGCGTCCCCCGGTCGTCAAAAACAATCAGGGCGATGCGGCCACGCAGCACCAGAAAGGTCTCCGCCTTGGAAGGGGTCAGGTGGCGATGGACGGGCACATAGCTTCGTGGCTCCATGGCCACGAGCAGGCGCTGGCAGGGATCTTCGAGTTGCTCGTGCAGGTTGTGATTCATCCGTGCCCGAGGGCTCTTCTGAGCCTGGCTCTGCAATGCATCGAGGAGGCAAATATCCAGCGCGGTGGTGGTTTGGTCCTTCATCCTAAAACCTCATCACCCCTTCGGTCTGCTCGAAGAGGCTGAAAGGGACCTGATCCACCGGCCCATTAAAGACTTCACGGGGAAGTTTTTCCCCCCAGAGGTAGCGCCAGCCCTGCTCGGTTTGAACCAGCCCGGCGAGCTCCAGAGTATCCTGAGGCTGTCCCTGGCACAGGGATTTGAGGCGATAGAGAACACGGGTTTCTCTACCCGAAGGCTCCTCAACCCGAAGAATACTCCAGGACAGGATGGTAAAATCGCCCAGCATCTGCTGGCCGTAGTCGAGGTACTCCTGCCTGGAGCGAAAGTGGGCCCTAAAACTGGACTCGGGGTGGTAGCTGTCAAAGACGGCTTCGAAGTCCCCCGATACAAAGGCCCGGCACCTCAGCTCGATGAGCTGAGCCGGAGTGAGATCATTAGTGGAAAGACACAGAGGTTTGGTCACGACGGGTTAATCCTTTAGTCGCGGATCGAGGGCATCACGGATTCCCTCGCCCAGCAGGTTATAGCCCAGCACCGTTATCAGGATGGCGAAACCGGGGAAGACCGAGAGCCACCAGGCCTCTCCCAGAGTCTGCTTGCCCACGATAAGCATGTTGCCCCAGGAGGGAGTCGGGGGCTGGACGCCGATGCCCAGAAAAGACAGGGCACTTTCGGTGAGAATCGCCCCGCCGACCCCCAGGGTCGCAGAGACCAGTACGGGAGACAGGGCGTTGGGCAGCAGATGACGGAAGATAATACGGGCGTCGGAGGCCCCGATGACCCGCACGGCCTGAACAAACTCCCGCTCCCGAAGACTCAGGAACTCGGCTCGTACCAGCCGGGCGACCCCCATCCAGCCCGTGAGACCGATGATGACCATGATGTTCCAGATGGACGGTTCCAGAAAGGCGATGACCGCCAGGATCAGGAAGAAGGAGGGAAAACAGAGCATGATGTCGACAAAGCGCATGATCAGCCCGTCGACGATGCCGCCGTAGTACCCGGCGAGGGCCCCGAGCACAATGCCGATGAGGGTCGCGATGCCCACGGCCACGAAACCCACCAGCAGGGAGATTCTTGCACCGTAGAGAATGCGGGCCAGCACGTCGCGCCCCAGATCATCGGTGCCGAACCAGTGCTGGGCATTGGGGGCAGAGAGCTGCAGGCTCACGTCGATATACTCGGGGC
Organism: Desulfuromonadales bacterium; assembly: GCA_012974445.1. Classification (GTDB taxonomy): domain Bacteria; phylum Desulfobacterota; class Desulfuromonadia; order Desulfuromonadales; family JAAXQG01; genus JAAXQG01. The sequence continues at coordinate 19,537 of JAAXQG010000192.1, read as the reverse complement.
TCTGCCCCAGCACTGGCGCCAGAAGGGCCAGCAGGGACATGAAGGCCACGATGGCAGCACCGGCCATGGCCATGCGATTGCGGCGCAGGGCCGTCCAGAACTGGTTGCCTCCCCCGGAGGCAGCCATCTCAGTCATCGTATTGTACGGATCAGGCATTGCGAATCCTCGGATCGGCCAGAGCGTACCCCAGATCGGCCAGCAGGTTTCCAACCAGAGTCAGAAAGGCTCCGATGACCAGAATCCCCATGATCAGGGGGTAGTCCCGCATCATGACCCCGTCGTAGAAGAGCTTGCCCATGCCGGGGATGGCGAAAATGGTTTCAAAGATAACGCTGCCGCCGATGAGCCCGGGAACCGAAAGCCCCAGGATGGTGATGACGGGCAGCAGAGCGTTGCGCAGCGCGTGACGGTAGATCACCGCCCGCTCTCCCAGCCCCTTGGCGCGTGCGGTGAGGATATAATCCTGCCGCACGACCTCGAGCATGTTGGATCTCATGTACCGGGAAAAGCCTGCCACCCCCCCGAAGGCGGAGACGAACACCGGCAGGATCAGGTGGCGCAGGGTATCAAGCCACTGCTCCAGGGGCCCCAGATATTCATGCCCCATGGACTTGATCCCCGAGATGGGTAGCACCCCCAGGCGAACGCCCAGAACATCCATGAGCAGCAGGGCCAGCCAGAAGGACGGAGTGGCAAAGCCGATAAAGACGAAGACCGTGGTCAGCCGGTCGAACCCGCTGTTCTGTTTCGTAGCCGAGAGAATCCCTATGGGAACGCTGACAAGCAGGATCACCGCGATGGACAGCAGATTGATACCGATGGTGATGGGGAGGCGCTCCAGCACCTTCTCCCCCACAGGGCGGTGGTCCTGGGAGAAGGACTTGCCGAAATCCAACTGAACCAGCCGCCCCAGCCAGCTGCCGTACTGCACCAGCAGCGGCTTGTCCAGATCGTACTGGGCGCGGAGTCTCTCGCGCAGCTCCACACCGGTCTCGGGGTTGAGCTGGGTCTGCATGTCGGTGGGCTCCCCCGGGGCCAGATGGATCACCACAAAAGAGATCAGGGTGATTCCCAGCATCAGGGGAATCATCATCAGCAGTCGTCGGATCAGAAAACGAAGCATGGGCGTTGCACTTTCTTATCGGGCATATTTCTGCAGCCCCAGAGGCACATACCAGTCAATCAGGTTGTGCATGATCCCGGCAGGAGCCACTTCGATGCCACGAAAACGACTGGAAACCACGGGAAGGGTCTCGGGAACATAGAGGAAATTGTAGGGCTGCTCCTCGGCAAGGATCTCCTGAAAACGGTAATAGTAGGCCCGGCGCTGCTCCAGATCCAGGCTACGGCGCCCCTTCTCCAGCAGCTCATCCACTTCGGCGTTGGCAAAACCAACGAAGTTGAGCTCCCCCGGCCCCGTCTTGCTGGAATGCCAGACATTGTAGCCGTCGGGGTCGATGGGAACGGTCCAGCCCAGGATCGTGGCCTCAAAGTTTCCGGGGTTGATGAATTCCTTCAGGAAGGAGGCCCATTCGATGACCCGCAGCTTCACCTCGATCCCTATATCCTTGAGGCGTATTTGTATGATTTCACCGGTTTTGATGCGCTGATCATTACCCTGATTGGTCACGATGGTAAAGGCGAAGGGGCGCCCATCCTTATCCAGCAGGCCGTCATCGTCAGTGTCGACCCAGCCTGCCTCGGCCAGCAAGGCCTTGGCCTTTACCGGATCGAAGGCGTAGCGCTTCACATCGGGGTTATGGGACCAGGTTCCCGGTTTGTAGGGGCCGGTGGCCTCCTGTCCGAGCCCGAGCAGGACCCCTTCGATGAGTTCCTGCTTATCAATGGCGTGGCCCAGCGCCTGACGGACCCTGCGGTCCTCAAACAGGGGGTTTCGCAGGTTGTAGCCCAGGTAGGTGTAGGCAAAGGCCGGATAGCGATACTTATTGAACTTCTTGCGGAAAGATTCCGAATCGCTCATGCGGTCGAACTGCAGGGGAGACAGCCCCATGTAGTCGAGCCCTCCGGCCTTGAGTTCGAGGAACATGGTCGACTCATCGGGGATGATGCGATAGACGATGCGGCGCAGATTGGGCTCCCCCTCGAAGTAGTCCGGATTGGACTCCAGCACCACCTTTTCCCCGGGCAGCCACTGGGCGAACCTGTAAGGGCCTGTGCCCACGGGAGAGCGCGACAGGGGGCTCTGGGTGATCTCCACCCCTTCGAGCAGATGCCGCGGGTGAACGGCAAATCCCCAGCTGATCAGCGCCGAAGCCAGGGGCTTTTCGTAGCGCACCACGAAGGTGTAGGGGTCGGGTGCCTCGGCTGAGGCGACCTGGAGATAACGCTCGGCGTAGGCCGTGGGCGTCTTCGGATCGATGAGCAGCTCATAGGTAAAGAGCACATCGGCCGAGGTAAAGGGCGCTCCGTCATGCCACTTGACCCCTTTTCGCAGATGAAAGGTGAAGGTCAGGTTGTCCTCGGAAATCTCCCAGCTCTCGGCCAGCTCCCCTTCGAACTTCAGCTCCTTGTCGTAGCGCACCAGACCGTTGTAGACCAGGCCGTTGATGTCCGAGGAAGAGGCATCGGAGGCGAGCACCGGCAGCAGATTGCTGGCGTCCCCGATGGAACCCATCAGCAGGGTGTCGCCCTTGACCGGCTCCAGGGACTCGGGCCCAGGCGCGGCGGCAGAAGAATTTTCCTCGGACTTGCGGCAGCCGCCGAGCAGCACAAGCATCAGAATCAAAACCATACAAAAACGCACGGGGCAGACCTCCTGGTGCAATATCGATCAGGGAATGGGAAGGATCTGCACCCCGGCGGGGGGGGTGAGATCGAAACGGGCTTCGGACAGGGGCTCATTGACTTTGGACTGGAGGAACTCCATGTCGATCTTCGTCTCAAACAGGGGCATGGAAAAACTGGCGGACCGGGGAAAGCCCCCCTGCCCTTCATACCGGACGGAAAGCTGAAGCTCATCATCAAGATAATAACCGGCCTCGGTCAAAGTCAAAGCCTGGTCGAAAAGAAATTGCTGCCGGTTGGGACCGGGGCCGAGCAGTTCCAGCTGATAGAGGCCCTCACGCATGCCTGCACGACTGCTTTCGTAGGGCAGCAGCGGTACCTCGTAGAGCACAAGACGCACCAGATCGGAGACCTGCAGGGGAATGCGGGTAAACCGCATCAGGTTTTGCGCCGAAGCCTCCCCCCGGTAGAAGGTGCCCTTGCCGGGAGAGAAGACGCTCAGGGTCGCGCCGTCGCTGGCAAAAAGGAGTAATGGACCACCGAAACCAAAAGGATTGAGCACCTCGGCCCGAACAAAGGCAGGCTTGCTCACCCAGAGGTACTGGGTTGCCGCCAGTTTTTTCCCGCCGGCGTTCAGCCGCAGTCGCACCTCGGCCTCCAGCGTATGGTACCTGTCGCCATAAGCTTCAAGAGCCGACACCAGGGTTTCTGCATCCAGCCCCGGCGGCAGTTCAGGAGCCGGGGGGCGCACAGCGCAAGCGCAAAGCCCCAATAACAGGAGAAGAACAGAGAGCAGCCGCATCATTGCAGGGTCTCCAGGGCTTCGAGTTTCTCCCGGACTTTTTCCGCCGCTCCGTCCAGCTCCAGCACCCGGAGGTAGAGTTCCATGGCCTGAGACTTCAACCCGAGGGCTCGATAAACATCGGCAAGATGATCATTAACGACCGGATCTTCCGGCAGCAGGGCAACCGCCCGCTCCAGCAGCTCCCGGGCCTTTTCCAGCCGATTCAGTTTAAAATTGACCCAACCGAGGGTATCGACGATATGCCCTGACTCGTCCATGTCCATAGCCTTTTGAGCCATGACCAGGGCCTGATCCAGAAACTCTCCCTGCTCGGCGTAGACATAGGCCAGATGGTTGAGGGCATCCAGGTGATGGGGATCGATCTGAAGGGCCAGCTTCAGGGCATCGACACTGGCGTCTCGATCTTCCAGTCGCTCCAGCACAACGCCTAGGCGGTATGCCATATCCGGCTCATCGGCAAAGGCTTGAAGCGCTTCACGCAACGTGCTCGCGGCCGCCTCCAGTACCCCCTGCTCCTCATAAAGAGCGGCAAGATAACGGTAGAGCTCAAGGCTTGGATCCTGGCGCCGGGCCGCATCCTGCAGCACAGCCACACCGGCTTCAGTCTGCCCGATGCGATGAAACAGGTAAGCCATATGCAACCGGGAATCCTGATAAAGTTCCGAAGCAACAGGGACCTTGGAAAAAGCACGGATCGCCTCCTCACTTTGCCCCTGCTCTTCCAGGGCGCTTCCCAGGTAGTAGGCCCCCTGATCCTGCTCAGGCCTGAGCTTGTGCAATGCTTCAAAGACCTCCACCGCCTTGGGCCAGTCTTTTAACTCAAAATGAAGCAAACCAAGCTTTCGCAGGGCCTCGGCATCCTCAGGATCAGCCTTGAGCAAAAGCTGCAACTGCTCAGAGGCCCCCCCATACTCTCCCTGGGCAATGAGCGAACGAGCGAGCAGATGTCTCAGCACGCTGCTGGCGGGAAGTAACTTCAGAGCTTTGCGAAAGAGCTCAACGGCCTCTGTCCCCTTTTGCCTTGCGAGATAGATTTCACCGAGTTCCTGATAGCCTGATTCAAAGCTCGGCTCCAGCTCTAGAACTCGAAGCAGTGAGTCCTCGGATGCATCCAGTTCGCCCATCTCCCGGTAGAGTCGCGCGCGGTAATAGTGCCCCATGAAAGAGCCGGGCCAGCGCTCAACCAGAATGGAGAGCACCTCCTGAGCATCGGCGGCACTTCCTGATCGGGCCAGGGTCGTTGCCAGGTGAAGATAGACATCCTCCCTGGAAGGATCAAGCTCGAGGGCGCGGCGATAATAGTCAGCCGCCAACAGGTTCTCATCGAGGCTCAAATGCAGACTGCCGAGCATGAGCAGAGCCTCGCGACCGTAATTTTCATCATCGAGCAGGGTGAGGGCCTGGGCGATAGCATCCTCCGAATTGCCCAGCCTGCGGGAGAGTCGGGCTTGCGTCATTTGGAGGTGCGAAGAGGAGGGATCGAGCCTCAAGGCCTCAGAGAGGCTTAGCTCTGCTGCACCGAGATCTCCCTGGGCAGCCAGCAAGGCGTACCGGGCAAAAAGGTAGAGGGCCTTGGCCTCATGATCGACCAGTCGGGACTCGTAACCGGAAAGATCAGGGGCCTCGGAATCAATCACCGGCGAAGATCTCAAAGCACAGGCCCCCAGAAACATAGCGCAAAGGAGCATCAGAGCCGACAGGGAAAAACGCGGAGGAAGAGTCATTAGGGGGGGTGCTTTCCACGCTAAAAAGAAGGAGCTTTAATCCAGAGGGAAGCTATCACAACAGCCCGAGGGCGTCAAACCCGGAAGGTAGTTTGGGGCCTTGTCTTTACAGTGGGAAAAGAAGCATTAAAATATGTAAAATCATCCAGTTAGAAAACAAGAAAGCGCAGGCAGTATGAACCATCGTCTTCACAACGCCATGCTCGCCCCCTCCACCTACACCCACAAGGTCGATGAGGTGGAGTTCAGGCAGACCCATATCTCAAGAGTGTACCTGGCCGGAGATCGGGTCTACAAGATCAAGAAAGCGGTTAACTTCGGTTTTCTGGATTTCAGCTCTCTGAAGAAAAGACTGCACTTCTGCCAGGAAGAACTGCGTCTGAACCGCAGGTTCTGCCCTGATCACTACCTTGAGGTCGCTGCCCTGTGCCAGGAAGCAGGTCGAATAAAGATCGGCGGACCGGGTAAGGTTCTGGAATATGCCGTCGTGATGCGAAGACTACCCGAGCATCTGATGCTCAGCCACCTGATTGATCAAAAGACTCCCGGACTTGACCGGCGCATGGAAGAACTGGCCCGGCACCTGGCGCAACTGCACCGGGGAGCACCCGTTATTCATGAGGCCCCTAAGGAGGATGACGTCCGGCGCATGTGTCTGAACTGGGAGGAGAATTTCACCCAGGTCACCCCCTTCGTGGGGGAGCTGCTGCCCTCCCCCTGTTTGAATGCAGCCCATCTGTACGTTGAAAAGATGTTCCAGGATCGGCGCTCCTGGCTCAGGCAGCGGCAGCTTGAGGGCTTTGTCCGTGAGAACCACGGCGACCTCCACACCCAGCATATCTGCCTGAGCACCCCATTCTGCATTTATGACTGCATCGAATTCAACCGCGAGTTCCGCATCAGTGACACCGCCTCGGACCTGGCCTTTTTGCTCATGGATCTGGAGTTCAACGAACGTTTCGATCTGGCGAGGCGACTTCTGGAGAGCTACATCGAGGCGACGCAGGACCTGGGACTTCAAGCTCTGCTGCCCTTCTACAAGCTGTACCGCGCCTTTGTAAGGGGCAAGGTGGAAGCCCTGCTTTTCAGCTCGACGGATGCCTCAGAGCAACTGCGCGAGCAAGCCGCAAAGAGGGCACGGAGCTACTTTGCGCTGGCCGCCTCCTACCTTGTACCGCCGACGATGATCCTGCTGTGCGGACGAATGGGGGTGGGAAAGAGCACCCTGGGGTCGGCACTGACGCAGAAGCTGTCTTCGATCATCATACGCTCCGACGTACTTCGCAAAGAGCTCATCGCCATGCCCCCCGGCCAGAGCTGTCACGACCCCTTTGGAGAGGGGATCTACAGTCCCGGCAACAGCGAGCGAATCTACGAAGAACTCCTGAAGCGCAGCCGAGAGCATCTGAGTCTGGGCAGATCCGTCATTATCGATGCTTCCTTCTGTCGAAGAAACCACCGGGAGAGTTTCCGACAGGCGGCGCAGCAGCTGGGAGTCCCCTGCCTGACTCTGCATATCGACTGCCCCGACCAGATCGCTCTGGAGCGCCTGCAAAGGCGCCAGGCGCAGGGACTTGACCCCTCGGACGGCCGTGCCGAGCTGCTCAAAAGTCAGACGGCCCTATTTGAAACTCCAGACTCCGAGCCCGGGGTCTTGCCGGTCGACAGCTCCCTGGGAATCGAGTACAATTCCAATCTTGTATTATCCGAGGTACTCGAGAGGTTCCAATGGCCATGAAACCGAAGCGACCCGGCGCCCTGCGCGAAGCCTGGATCATCTGCTTCATTCTGGGCATCATCATGCTGAACTATCCGTTCATCCAGATATTCAACAAGGCATCCCTGTTCCTGGGCATTCCGCTGCTGGTGCTTTATATTCTGGTGGGCTGGCCTGCGTCTATTTTTGTGATTTTTCTTTTTTCCCACCACCTCAATTCTGACGATACCGACGAGCAAGGGCAGCAACCATGATCTCCGTTGAGATTGTCGCGCTGACGACGCTTTGTTACTTCGGCTTGCTCTTTGTGGTGGCCCAATATGCTGATCGCCGAAGAGCTCAGGGGCGCAGCCTGACCGACAACGTTCACATCTACTCCCTCTCCCTTGCAGTTTACGCCACCTCCTGGACCTTCTACGGAAGCGTGGGGCGAGCCGCGACCAACGGTCTCGACTTTCTCTGCATCTACATCGGTCCCACTCTGATCTGTTTCACCTGGTGGTTTTTGCTACGAAAAATGGTCCGCGTCAGCAAAGAGCAGAACATCGTCAGCATCGCCGACTTCATCTCGAGTCGTTACGGCAAATCGGCGAGCCTCGGTGCAATCATCACCCTCTTTGCGGTGCTGGGAATCATGCCCTACATCGCCCTGCAGCTCAAAGCGGTGGCCATGAGCTTCGATATTCTCACCTCGGGCGCCCGCAGTGAAATACTCAGCGCCTGGATACCGGCCCTGCCCCCCTTTGTTGACTCAGCTTTTTTTGCAGCGATCCTGATGTGCATTTTCTCGATCCTTTTCGGGACACGCTCTCTGGACGCCACGGAGCGCCACTCCGGCCTGGTGATGACTCTGGCGCTGGAGGCCCTTGTCAAGATCGTAGCCTTTGTCAGCGTGGGTGCCTTTATCACCTTTGGCCTCTTTGATGGACCTGTGGATATCTTTGAACGCTTTGCTCAGCAGTTCCCCGAGAAACAGGACCTCTTTGTACTCAACGGAGCCAACACCTCCTATATCAGCTGGTTTTCACTGACGACGGCCTCGATGCTGGCGGCCATGTTCCTGCCCCGACAGTTTCACGTCATGGTCGTGGAGAACTCGAGTGAATCACATATCAAGGGAGCCATGTGGCGCTTTCCCGCCTATCTCTTTATCATCAACATTTTTGTCATCCCCATCGCTCTGGGGGGACTGCTGCTGACCGGGGGGGATACCTCAAGGGCCGATTTCTTCGTCATTGAGCTTCCCCTTATCTCCGGCTACCCCTGGCTGGCCCTCTTCGTGTTCATCGGAGGCATATCGGCGGCGGCGGGAATGGTCATGGTCTCCTCCATAACCCTGTCCACCATGATACTGAACCACCTTGTCATGCCCCTGCTGCTACGAAAAAAACTGGAAGAACATGATTATTCCGGGCTGTTGATCAACATCAAACGTCTGGGCGTGGCCGGGGTAATTTTTCTGGGCTATTTTTATTACAGGATCATCGGCGAGTCCTACGCCCTGGTGAACATAGGGCTGACCTCTTTTATTGCCGCATCCCAGTTCGCACCGGCGTTAATCGGCGGGCTTTACTGGAGACGAGGCAATCACTGGGGAGCAACCTTCGGGATTCTTCTGGGATTTATCCTCTGGTTCTACACCCTGCTGATCCCCTCCTTCGTCCGATCAGGCTGGCTGGCAAGCGACATTCTCGACAAAGGTCTTTTCGGATTTTCCCAGCTGCGACCTCTGGAGCTTTTTGGCCTCACCGGGCTGGACCTCTGGAGTCACTCCCTGTTCTGGACTCTGTTCTTCAACATCGGAGCTTACCTGAGCTGTTCACTATTGACCGGCCGATCCGAGGTGGAGGTGGAGCAGGCCGACAAATTTATCGATGTTTTCCAGAACAGAGACCAGGAGCCCCGACTCAAACGTATCAGCAAGGCCCCTACGGTCATGGAGTTTGTCGACCTGATGCGCAAATTCATCGGCGAAAAACAGGCTCACAGCGCCATTGCGCAATATCTGTCTGAAAACCGGGAAATCGACGAACGGGGAAGTCTGACGGAATTCGAGCTGCCCAGCCTCAAACGTTTCACCGAAAAAACCCTTGCGGGATCTGTCGGAGCCGCTCCGGCTCGAATCATTATCGACAACTACCTCTCGACCCGAGGCAGCACCATGGAAGATGTTTTTGACATCTTCGGCTCAGTAACCCACAGCCGCACCCGCAGTCGCGAACAGCTGGGAGTCCTCTACGAGGTCGCCGCCGCCGTTGCCAACGGCAACCTGCTTCAGACCATTCTTGACGATACCCTGGAAGTACTTCAGCGCCAGTTCATATTCGACCTGGCCGTTATCCGAATTATTGACAAAGAGTCAAATTCTCTTACCGTTCGAAGCCAGAAAGGGATGACCTCTGAGCATCTGGGTGAATCGGAGCGCGCCGTGGACATGGAGACCTATATCGGGTCCACCTTTCTGACGAACACGGCGACGGTAGTCAATGACACGGATTTCATGGACAAGCCCAGAACTGCCGTGGTGATCCACCGCGAGGGAATCAAGTCCTTTGCCCACGCTCCCATCGGCATCGAGGGGGAGACCGTCGGGGTGCTTTCAGCCTTCTCCCGAAGCGCCAAGGGGATCTTCACAGAAGAGTTTCTTGAGCTTTTCAACAGCATCGCCAGTCAGATCGGCATCGCCATACGCAACGCCGATCAGACGAGAGAGCTCATCAGTGCCCGGGAACATGATCGGGAAATGCTCATCGCTAAAAATATACAACTGGGCCTCCTGCCCGCCGCCACCCCGGAGCTCAGCGGCATCGAGCTGGCTGGCATCTGCGTTCCAGCCCGTCAGGTCGGTGGAGACTATTACGACTTCCTTAAACGCGATGATGGCAAGCTTGACCTTGTGATCGCGGATGTTTCAGGCCATAACGTAGGCGCAGCTCTGATCATGGCCCAGACCCGTACCTTCATCCAGGCAAAAGCGAGTTCTCTGCCCTCTCCGTCCAAAGTGCTGCAGGAGGTCAACTCCTTCTTTTACGAGGATCTCTCCCGGGCCGAACTGTTCATCACCATGTTTTATCTACGCTACGACGTCACTTCGGGCCATATGACCTATGCCAGCGCAGGGCATAATCCCCCGCTGCTGTGCAGACAAAACAACCATATTGATGAACTTGACGCCGAAGGGTTGATCCTGGGAATCCTTCCAGAGGTTGATTTCCATGAGCCCCAAACTCAACTGGAGCCTGGCGATCTGTTGCTGATGTACACCGACGGGATTATCGAAGCAGAAAATGCTTCGGGAGACTTCTTCGGGACCGAGCGCCTCAAATCGCTTTTAATAGAATTAAAGGATCAGGAACCCCAGCTGATCATCGACAATATTTTTGAACAGGTCCGTTTATTTACCGGGGTACGACACTTCGAGGACGACGTCAGTCTGGTTGTGATGAGTGTCGCGATTACCAACGCTGACAAATGAGAGAAAAATGGCGGAGAATTGATAAATTGTGATATTCTGTGAATCATAATGTCGTTGTACTCAATTAAGTGCTTAGCCCACTAACCAATCAAATTTCCGGAGGCATAAAAATGGTTATCCAGGTTGACGACAAAGGTGATGTTGTCCTGATCGAAGTCAAAGAAGAGCGGCTTGACGCCCACAATAGCGGTGAACTCAAGGCCCGGATGCTCGCTCTTTTCGAAGAAGACAAAAACAATATCCTCATCGACCTTAACGATGTCCGCTTTGTGGACTCCTCCGGTCTCGGGGCTCTGGTTTCCGGCTTTAAAAATGCCAGTTCCCGTAACGGCGTACTCAAGCTCTGCGGACTGCAGCCTCAGGTCAAATCCATGTTTGAACTGACCCGACTTCATCGGGTTTTTGAAATCTACTCCGATGCCCAGGAGGCTCTCGGGAGCTTTTGAGTCCTGTCCGCCTGAACGGGGGAGCGATGAAAGAAACCATTGAGGTCGACATCAAGGTGCCAAATCAGACCCGATACCTGGGGCTGATCGGCAAGATAGGGGAGGATGTTGCCCGCACTCTGAGAAAATTCAAGGGTGACAGGGAAGAACTTGCCTACCAGATCAACACGGTGCTGACCGAAGCCATGGCCAATGCCATCATTCACGCCAACGAACATGACCCTGACAAAGAAGTCCATGTCAAGATTCAGATCCGTGACCAGGAACTCTGCATCTATGTGTATGACCAGGGGCAGGGTTTCGACATCAGCCTCCCCCCCAAAAGGAACCGCCTTACGGGCAATCTCGATGAACATGGACGAGGAATCTTCATCATCCATTCACTGATGGACCGGGTAAGCTACGCTCCCTGCTCCAACGGCCATGTGCTCGAGATGATCAAGAAGCTGAAGTAGTCCCATCCAGAATCCGGGCCACCAGCTCGTCATGACTGGTGACCCGGGCACTGCCCTCAAAAGAACGGCCGAAGCCCACAAAGGGCACCTCAGCGGCCCGTGCTGCCTGCCAATCCAGCTCCGAATCCCCGATAAAAAGAAGCTCCCCTGGAAGTACTGCCAACCTTTCTGCCGCATGGTAAAGCATATCCGGATAAGGCTTGGGCCTTGGAACATCCCGGCTGCTGACCACGACGGAAAAGTATCTGGCGATATCGAAGTCCTGCAGCACATGGGAGACGCTTCTTCCCCGATTGGTCGCCATGGCCAGGGGAAATTGACGACTCAAGGCTTCGAGGCCCTCGATCATTCCGGAAAAAGGGGTCATAAAAGGAATGAACTCCCGGTAATCCAAGGTTTCCAGAAAGCTCAGTGCCTGCTCAAGCAGTTCTTCGGGCATCAGGGACGCAAGCACCACGGCACTTGCCGCGGTATGGCAGATATGGGCACGCTCGGCATCTTCGGCACAGACCGGGGGCACATCAAACTCGCCGAGAATCCGATTATAATAGGTAAGATTGGCCCCCTTGCTTTCGAATAAAACTCCATCACAATCAAAAACAATAGCCCGAGGCATGGTCATATCTTTCTCCCGCGATAAAAGGCGTATCCCACAAAACAGGTTCCTACCAGAATCATAGGCAGCGACAACCACTGCCCCCGGGTCAGCCCCAACAGCTGATACCCCAGGTGGGCGTCTGGCATCCGGACGAATTCGACGATAAAACGAAACAAGCCGTACCCGGCGAAGAAAACTCCGAAGGCGACTCCCGTTGGCGCCTTAAACCGGTGGCACCCCCAGAGCAGCAGAAAGAGAACCGGCCCTTCAAGTACGGCCTCATAAAGCTGGCTCGGATGGCGGGGCAGTGGCCCTGCGCCGGGAAAAACAACAGCCCAGGGCAAATCCGTAACCTTCCCCCAGAGCTCAGCATTGATAAAGTTACCCACGCGGCCCAGCCCCAGTCCGATAGGAGCAGCCGTCACCAGGACATCGGCCAGAGGAAGAACGCGAAGCTTTTTCTTCCGGGCAAAAAGCCAGCCAGCTACTACCACACCCAGCAATCCGCCATGAAAACTCATCCCCCCCTCCCAGACGTAAAAGACCTTGAGAGGCTGCTGAAGATAAAAGGAGGTGTTGTAAAAAAAGCAGTACCCCAGACGCCCACCGGCAATAACCCCGAGCACCAGATAGAAAAGCAAATCAGAGACATCCTCCTTACTCAGGTTGATGCCTCTAATTTTTGACAGGCGCGCAATGATGAAATAGGCGGCGCTAAAACCCAGTAGATACATCAGGCCGTACCACCTCAGCGCCAGAGGGCCAACCTGAATGATGATCGGATCAATCAGAGGAAATGTCATACTAATAATCCTTTTGGAAAGAATCGAAACTCTCAAGATGCAATAAGGATGAGGCTCCGGGAATGAGTCGCTCAACCAGAAATGCCATATCATCAGGTACCGGGGCACTCAGAGCAAGGGGTTCTGCAGAAACAGGATGCTCAAAAGCCAGATGGAAGGCATGGAGCATGGGACGCAACATGGGCCCCCCCTCCCAATTATCAACCCCACCGTAGTAGCTGTCCCCGAGCAGCGGGCAGCCCTGCTCAGCCATATGAACTCTCACCTGATGCGTCCTGCCCGTCAGGATCTCAACAGCCACCAGACTGACGCCCTCATGACTGGCAAGCATGCGGTAACGGGTAATGGCCTCACGCCCCCCTCGATTAACGGACATCATCCGGTTGCCATTGCGGGAGCGAACCAGATGACTGCAGATCTCCCCCGTCTCAGCAGGAAGGGAACCCTGAACAAGGGCTAGATAACATTTACGGATTTTCCTTCCCACAAAGGCTTCGCTCATTGGCCGGTGTGAAAGGGTATGAGTCGAAAAAACCAGAACGCCGGACGTCCCGCGATCCAACCGCTGCACCATGCCCAGCTCCGGCGAGAGGTCCGGGCGCAAGGGATTCTGAAGGTAACCAATCAGAGCCTCGTAAATCGTCCCGCGATACCTTGCATGAGTCGGCTGGGTATCGACTCCGGCAGGCTTGTTCAGCGCAAGCAGATAGGGATCGCGATATAGGATATGATCATCTCTGAGCTTGAAAGGCTCTAGAGACTGGTCATCCCGGTAGAGCTCAATGCGGGCCCCCTGAGGCGGAATCATCTCGCACTTACTCGTCCTTCGCCCGTTGACATGAACTCCGCCCAGATCAATCACCTCACGGGCCAGGGTTCGCGAGAAACCCTCCAGCTCCGAAGCAATGAGCTGATCCAGCCTCAGATCAGAAGCCCCGGGAGGAACCGTAAACTTAAAAATATCCATTTCGTCCACTCATATTTAAAAAACTACAGGCCCTCTCCGATAATGAAAAGGGCCTGCAAATATTCGGTCAGAAACCGATGAAAACTTGATCAATGCGTTGCAGTGCTTCAGCAGTCACCATTGACGCGTTCACGCAGCTCTTTACCTGTCTTAAAAAAAGGAACTTTCTTGGGCGGAATCTTTACCAGCTCACCACTCTTGGGGTTGCGGGCTTCGCGTGCATCACGGCATCGTATAGAGAATGAACCGAATCCCCTGATTTCAACACGGTCTCCCGAGATGAGAGCCTCGCCGATACCGTCAAAAATAGCATTGATCACAAGCTCAGCCTCGCGCTTGCTGAGACCCGGATCCTGTTCCGTAATTTCTTCGATCAATTCACTCTTGGTCATCTGATCCTCACAAAAAACATCATTGTCCGGTCCACAAAAATTGAAGCCCCGACGGTACGGTGGTTCTGACTCCGTCACGGACAGCCGTTGCAACCTCCTGAACGAGATAATTCATCAGGGAAAGCTTTTCCTCCCGGGGAAATACCAACTTTGGTTTTCCCTGAATTCCCGCCAGCGAAGCGGCCTTGTCAACCGCATCATAAAGATTGCCGAGAGAATCGACAAGTCCAAGCTCAAGAGCCTGACGCCCCGTATAAATTCGGCCATCGGAGAGTTCAGCCGCCCTGGCCGGCTCCATGTTACGCCCCGAGGCCACAGCATCGACAAACTGGCTATGAACATCATCGATAAGGGCCTGAAGAATGGCTCTGTCCTCCTGCGTCATGGGACGAACTGAAGAGCCAATATCCTTATGCTCCCCACTCTTGACGACCAGACTTTTGAGCCCGAACATACCGAAGAGCTCTTCGACGTTCGTAAACTCCATAATCACACCGATACTGCCGGTGAGGGTTCCGGGGTTAGCAAAAATACTATGGGCCGCAGCGGCCACATAGTAGCCTCCACTGGCAGCCACTGAGCCCATTGAAACAACGACGGGCTTAACCTGAGCTGCCTTCTTAACCTCGTTGTGTATTTCTTGAGAAGGACCCACGGCCCCTCCGGGAGAGTCAATCCGCAGCACAATGGCGCGAACAGACTCATCTTCACGAAAGGCGATGATGTCCTCCAGTGTTTTGCTGGAGTCCTGTATCACCCCTTTGATGGGGACGATGCCCACCTTCTGGCCGAAGCTCAAAGTGGAACCCTGACCAAAAAGACCGGCAACCCAGAACGCCAATAGACAACAGAGGATAAATGTAACTCCCAGAACCAGAAGGCCCCAGAACCATGGCTTAATCTTCATGTATAAAACCAAAAAAAAGGGCTCCGGCACTACTGCACCGGAGCCCAGATTCAACAATCAGGAATTATTCCTTGTCGCCACCCTTGTTCCAGCCCTGGAGCAGTGCCCCGAGGTTGGAGGTTGCGTCCTGATCAGCACCGATGAAGGCATCAACATTGGCCTTCTCGCGCTGACGCTCGAGGTTCTTCATAGACAGTGCAATCTTGCGATTAGCGATATCCACGTTGAGAACAACGGCTTCGATATTGTCACCCTCGTTGGCAATGGACTTGGGGCTTTCGACCTTCTCGTGGCTGATCTCGGAGACGTGAATCAGTCCCTCGATGCCTTCTTCGAGCTGGAGGAAAATACCGAAATCGGTCACCGAAGTAACATCACCCTTTATGATGGTGCCGGGGGCGAAACGAGTAGGAATGGCATCCCAGGGATCAGAGGCCAGCTGCTTGACTCCCAGGGAGAATCGCTCGTTGTCACGATCGATATTCAGAACAACGGCCTGTACCAGGTCGCCCTTCTTGTAGATATCGGCAGGGTTACGAATACGCTTGACCCAATCCAGATCAGAGATATGAACCAGACCGTCAATACCCTCGTCTACACCGACAAAGATACCGAAGTCGGTAATATTCTTGACCTGTCCCTCGATAATGGTACCGATGGGGAATTTCTCAGCGATGAGATCCCAGGGGTTGGCCTCGATCTGCTTGAGCCCCAGGGAGATACGGCGGTTGCCGGTGTCCACAGCAAGAACCACGGTCTCAAGGTCGTCCCCAACGGAGAGAACCTTGCTGGGATGCTTGATGCGCTTGGTCCAGCTCATTTCAGAGACATGGATCAGTCCCTCGACGCCGTCTTCCAGCTCGATAAATGCGCCATAATCAGTGAGACTGACGACCTTACCGGTTACCCGGGTGCTGATTTCGTACTTGGAGGCCACTTCGATCCAGGGATCGGGAGTGATCTGCTTCAGGCCCAGAGAAACACGCTCTTTTTCTTTGTCGAACTTGAGAACCTGAACATTGATCTTCTCGCCAACCTCGATGAGATCAGAGGGATGATTGACCCGGCCCCAAGACATGTCGGTGATATGAAGCAGACCGTCAATACCGCCGAGATCAACAAACGCACCGTAATCGGTGAGATTCTTAACAATACCCTCGACAACCTTGCCTTCTTCGATTTCCTGAAGAGTGACGCTGCGCTGCTCTTCGCGCAGGTCTTCAAGAAGTACACGGCGAGACAGTACGATGTTTCCGCGACGCTTATTGAGCTTGATAATCTTGAAATCAAAGCTCTGGCCCAGAAGTTTATCGAGATTGCGAACAGGACGAAGATCGACCTGAGAGCCGGGGAGGAACGCGGTAAGACCGATATCAACGGACAGGCCGCCTTTGATACGGCTTACGATGCGACCTTCAACCACGCTACCCTCTTCAAGCTTAGCCCAGACCTTCTGACGATCAGCTTTGATCTTGGAGAGTTTGACCAGACCGGAAGCGCCCTCGTGACCTTCGAAAAGGACATCAACCTCATCACCAACCTTGAGGTTGATCACGCCAGCTTCGTCAGCAAATTCACGCAGAGGAATTTCACCCTCAGACTTGGCTCCGACATCGACAACTGCCAGATCGGAAGTTACCTGAACGATGTGGCCACTGACCACCTCGCCTACACGCAGCTTCTTCAGGCTGTCCTCAAAGAGCTCCTCAAAGCTCATTTCGGAGTCGCCAAATTCGTCCATCATTTCGTCGTCGCAGTTCTCGTTGAGTTCTTTTTTCTCATCAACCATTAACAAGTTACCCCCAAACAATTTACCTGCCTCAATAAAGAGTACAGGGCGGCTTCTAGGCCATAGGTTGGTAAAGCTATCATAAAAAATATTTGAAACAAAGCCTTTATTTTCCCATGTTCTCGATGCGCTCGAGAACCTCATCAATGATCCACTGGGGGGTTGAGGCCCCGGCTGTCACCCCCACCGTCTCGATACCTGAAAACCACTCGGCCTTGAGCTCCTCGGCGGTTTCTACATGATGGGTGCGATTCTGGCTCTGGGCGCAAATATGTGCCAGCCGCGTGGTATTGGCACTATTAAATCCACCAACCACCAGCATCAACTCCACCTGATCGGCAATGAGCTTGGCCTCCTCCTGCCGCACCGTGGTGGCGTTGCAGATGGTATTGTAAACTCTCAGCTCCTTGGCCTTGTCCAGACAGAGGGTGACAATATCCCGGAAATTATCGTAGGACTGGGTTGTCTGAGCCACCACTCCGATCTTCTTGCACGGCGACAGAGCTGCGGCCTCCTTCGGATTCTCCACGACAAAAGCATCCCCCTGACGGGCATAGGAGAAGATCCCGGCAACCTCGGGATGCTCCGGCTCCCCGACAATCACCACGGTGTAGCCTTCGGCGCTGAGCTGCGCGGCATGCTCCTGAGCCTTCTGAACGAAGGGACAGGTCGCATCCACAACGCACAGGCTCCGCGCCTTGATCTGATCGAGAACTTCGGCGTTGACTCCGTGAGAGCGGATAATAACGGCCCTGCCCTCGATTTCATCGACTTCCCGAACCACCGAGACCCCTTTGCGCTCCAGGCGCTCTACGAGCTGAGGGGAATGAATAATCGGCCCAAGGGAACAGATTCGAGCATTGGACTCTGCAGCTTCAAAGGCCATATTGGTGGCCCGCTTCACCCCGAAACAGAATCCGGCACTCTTAGCCAGCACCACCCTCATGGAGCGCCCCCCTGGGACCGGACGCATGCTGCCTGACGATGCTCCTGCACGGTACGGATCATCAGCTCTGCGACTTCCTCGATACTCATGGAAGTGGAATCGATCAGAAGAGCATCCTCCGGCTGAATCAGCGGGGCATGCTCCCGGGAACTGTCGGCCGCGTCCCTCTGCTCGACCTCGGCGATGGTCTGCTCCAGCTCCACCGCGACCCCTTTTGCCCGCAGCTCCTCGTAGCGACGAAGCCCCCGCTGGCGCGCCGAGGCGCTGAGGAAAAACTTCACCTCGGCGCCAGGAAAGACCGCCGTGCCGATGTCCCGACCTTCGAGCACCACACCGCCGTCTCTGGCCAGTTGCCGCTGAAGCGTCACCATTGACTGCCGCACGGCGCGGCATGCTGAAACCCGTGAGGTCAGGAGGCTGTTTTCGGGAGTGCGAATCTGCTCGCTCACATCTTCCTCACCCAGCAGTACGGTCTCCCCGTCGAAACGGATATCGAGCCCATCGCACAGTGCCTCCAGCGCCTGCTCATCAGCCGGATCAATCCCCCGGCGCCCAGCAGCCAGCGCCACGCAGCGGTACATGGGTGCTTTTGCCCGCCCCCGACGGTCCGTCGATGGCGACGATCAGTTCTTTCATCAACTCTCACCTCTACTGACTTAATTTACCCGCACAGACTCCAGCGCCTGCCAGAATCCGGGAAAACCCTTGTAGAGTGGGTACTGCCCACCCTTGTATTATGAAACTGCACCTCCGTCGGTAACTACTGCAGGAAACAGGTTCCGGTGTTTTTGCAGCTCATAGCGTTTATGCCAAAACAGGGCGCGGCAAGCAGCGCCCCTACAGGTGGCGTTGCTTTTCTCAGCTCTTCTCTGTGAACTCTGTGGTGGAAAAAAGACCTGATGTTGGTCAAAATCTCTTGCACCACAGCCTCGTAGTGTGGGCACTGCCCACCGCTTTGATCCGTCTTTGACCGAGTAGGGGCGCCGCTTGCTGCGCCCTGGTCTGCCATCCTCCCCTGCGTCGGTAACTACTGCAGGAAACAGATTCCGGGGTTTTGCATCTCACCACGCTTGTGCCAAAACAGGGCGCGGCAAGCAGCGCCCCTACAGGTGGCGGAAATGGTGCCCTTTTCAAGCCGCAGGATGCCGCAAAGCCATCACCGCCAGCGATGTAGGATGCTGGTGAACGAAGTGAACCGCATCAATAGCTTGCGAATCGCAGAGGCGTTGAGGTCCCGAGTAAGCATTTTAAAAACCGATGCGGTTCACAAGTTCACCGCATCCTACGTGCTAAAAAGTAGGGGCGCCGCTTGCTGCGCCCTGGTCTTGCCATCCTCCCCTGCGTCGGTAACTACTGCAGGAAATAGGTTCCGGTGTTTTGCAGCTCACCGCGTTTGTGCCAAAACAGGGCGCGGAAAGCAGTGCCCCTACCGAGTGGCGCAAATGGTGCCCGTTTCAAGCTGCAGGATGCGGTAAAGCATAGCGTGCCCATCAAGCCTGGGCTAATCAGCTTTACTTTTTTACCCGCACCGATTCCAGCATCTGCCAGAATCCGGGAAAAGACGTCTCGGTACAGGAGACGTCCTCAATGGTCATCGCTCCCCGAGCGCACTGGGCTGCGATGGCCATACTCATGGCGATACGATGATCGCCGCAGGACTGAACCGTCCCTGCCTGCAGCCTCTGCACTCCCTCAATGCGCATACCATCGGGAAGAGCCTCGACCCGGGCGCCAACCTGGCTGAGCGCCTCGGTCATAGCAGCAATA
>JAAXQG010000041.1 GCA_012974445.1 Desulfuromonadales bacterium | reverse complement strand
CTCTCGGGGGGCGAGGCGCAGCGGGTGAAGCTGGCCAAGGAGCTCTCCAAACGGGCCACGGGGCGCACCATCTACATTCTGGACGAGCCCACCACGGGGCTGCATTTCGCCGATATAGAGAAGCTGCTGGAGGTGCTGCAGACACTGGTGGAGGGGGGCAATACGGTGGTGATCATCGAGCATAATCTGGACGTGATCAAGACGGCCGATTACCTCATCGACATCGGCCCCGAAGGGGGCGTGCGCGGCGGCGAGCTGGTGGCCTGCGGCACCCCGGAAGAAGTGGCCCGGTGCAGTGACTCGTACACCGGGCGCTATCTGCGAGGGTACCTGGAGAACTGAAGCCTCAGCCGGGCAGGGGAACCAGTTCGCGGATCAGGCTGCCGTTGGCGATGTAGAGCCGTCCGGAAACCCTGAGGGAGAAGAAGCCCGGAGAGCTGTTGATGAAGTCCTGAATACGGTTTTTGCCCTCGGGCATGTTCAGCAGGACGGTTCCCCTGAGAGACTCTCCCCCGATGAAGGTGAAGCTCACTTCGACCTCCATGCCGAATTCCTCGATATTTTCCTTCTCAGGCGGCAGCTGGATGTGGGTGATGAAGCTTTTTTTGATCAGTTTGAAGGTACCGTGAGGCCATCGGACATGTAGATGGTGACGGGCACTTCACGTTTCTCGATACGGTAAAGACTCATGATTTCCTCCCTGGGAGAACTGGCTGCAATACATTGGGGAATTGCTAAGGTGTTTAGCGCCGGGACGCACTGATCGGTTCCATTAAGGTCACATATTAAAGGGAATCGGGGGGGCTGGCAAGAGGGTGACGCAAAGTATCGATCAGGCCGGAGAAGAGGGTGTCTGCTTCAGCCGTTGGGTGGCGCCCGGAGCGATGTTGACAAAAGAGCAGGAGTTTTGAATAATGCGGTTTTCTTAATAATTTTCTCAACAGGAGATGCCGATGTCGAACTTAGGGCAAAGCAGGACCGAGCAGGATCTGAAAGAGGCTTTTGCCGGGGAATCCCAGGCCAACCGTACCTATCTGGCCTTCTCAGCTCAGGCTGATCGGGAAGGACATCCTCAGGTGGCCAAGCTCTTTCGCGCGGCCGCAGAGGCTGAAACCGTTCATGCCCATGCCCACCTCAAGGCTCTGGGGGGGATTCGCACCACCGAGGAGAATCTGAGCGAGGCAATTTCCGGCGAGACCCATGAGTTTATCAGCATGTATCCCGAGATGATCAAACATGCCACCGAAGAGGGGCACAGCGAGGCTCTGCGAAGTTTCAGCCTGGCCAACGCCGTCGAGAAAATTCATGCTCAGCTCTATCAGGGGGCCCTTGACAGTCTCGGCAGCAATGTGGTGGTTGACTACTACGTGTGCCGGGTCTGTGGCAATACCCTCGAGGGAGAACCGGACAGCCCCTGCACCATCTGCAGTGCCGGGCCCAAGGCATTTTTCAAGGTCGACTGAATTATCAGTCTCATGCGAAAAAAGCCGGGCCGCAACGTCCGGCTTTTTTATGGGTCCTTTGTGTTGACCTGTCTTAGATCATGCTGTAAGTGCTTAATGATAAACGAAAACGGAAAAGAGTGATCATCATGGATAAGTGTCCTTCCTGCAAACAGGAAAAACAGGGTAAATACTGGTGCAAAAACTGTAAGAGCGTTTTCCTCTGTCCCGCTCAGGGCTGCGCGACGGAAAACCGGAACAAGGACGCCACGGAATGTTCCCGTTGCGGATTGCTCTTTGAGGAGTACATCCGGCATCACAAGATGTACCGCGTCTGCCCCAAGTGCAAGAAGAAGCAGGGGCTCTCGGACCCCCAGTGCCGCTACTGCCGGTACTGGTTCAATTGCCCGAGCTGCGGGCACCGGGTGACTTCGACCAGCATGCTGACCTGTCCGCGCTGCGCAACCGGGCTGCGGTAGAACAAGGAGAACCGGTAGCGTGATCCATAGCCTTTACATCGGAATATTGCTGATTTTCAGCCTTGCTTCCGCTGGTCACGCTCTTTTGAACAAGCGCGATTCCAGAGCCGGACTGCTCTGGGTCATTATCTGTCTGGCCATCCCCGGCGCGGGTCCCTTATGTTACTGGCTTCTGGGGGTCAATCGTATCCGCAGCAGGGCCTTGGGCTGGCAGCGTCGCGGTCGGGGGCTGCACTGGGTCGATGCGCAGCACCCCATGGAAGTGCAGCCCGACGAAATGGAAAAGATGGTGCCCCGCCATCTTCGGACCATGGTGACGCTCAGTGATTCGGTGACTCGAAGGCCGCTGGTGGGGGGCAACCGCATCACCCCGTTGTTTAATGGCGAGCAGGCCTATCCCGCCATGCTTGAGGCCATCGCCGGGGCCCGGCAGTCTGTTTTCCTCTCCAGCTATATCTTCGATAGTGGGCGCACGGGAAAGGCCTTTGCCGAAGCTTTGGCCTCTGCGGCGGCCCGGGGGGTGGATGTCAGGGTGTTGATCGATGCGCTGGGGGAGTGTTACTCTCTGCCTCGGGTTCGCAGTTTGCTGCGCAAATCCGGGATCAACGCGGTGCTTTTTCTCCCCTTCTCCCTGTCGAGAAGGGGCTTTTATCTGAACCTGCGCAATCATCGCAAACTGCTGGTGGTGGATAATGCGCTGGGCTTTACCGGTGGAATGAATCTGGACGACCGCCATCTGGTTGAATCACCCCGGGGCAGGCGCCCCGTGACCGATTTCCACTTTCGCATCGAGGGCCCGGTGCTCGATCATCTGCGTGAAGCCTTTCTGGAGGATTGGCATTTTGCCACCGGTGAGCAGCGCAAGGAAAAAGAATGGCCCAGCTCCCGGCGGGTCGGAGATGCCCTGTGCCGGGGCGTCAGTGCCGGGCCCAACGAAGAGCTGGAGAAGCTGCACTGGTTGATTATCGGTGCGCTCAACAGTGCCCGGAAAAAAGTCAGAATCATGACCCCTTACTTCATTCCCGATCGGGCATTGATTATGGCGATTAACGCCGCTTCCTTGCGCGGGGTGGCCGTGGAAATCATCCTGCCTCAGCACAACAACCTGCCCTATGTGCATTGGGCCAGTCAGGCCTATCACTGGGAGATTCTGCAGTATGGAACCCGGATTTTCTATCAGCCCCCCCCTTTCTGCCATGGCAAGTTACTGGTAGTGGACGGGCGCTACAGCCTCATCGGTTCGGCCAACATTGATCCCCGGAGCCTGAGACTGAATTTTGAGTTTTGCGTGGAGGTCTATGATCGCAAGCTCTGCCGATCCATGGTGGATCATTTCGATCAAACTCTCGCTCGCAGCCGTGAAGTTCATCTGGAGACCCTCGATGGCAGGCCCCTGGTGGTGCGTCTGAGAGATTCTTTTGCTAAACTGTTTTCCCCCTACATCTGATAGGGGCAGCGTTTGAGGCCCCCACCTCTCTAACTGAAACTGTATAAGGGTTTAAAATATGAGTAATATCAGGACTATTCACCCCCCATCAGAGAAACAGATTCCTGCCTCCGAAGTTCTGCCTTTTCTGGCTTCCATCCAGTCCCAGGGGGAGGGAAATCCCCTCTGGTCCGTACAGATCCAGCGAATTGACGCAACGGCAAAAGATCGCGGAAGTGTTTCGGCTATCGATGCCCAGTGGCTTCACTGGTGCTTTCTTGAAAATAGACCGGCCCTGCCCGAGGATCAGCTTGAGCTGATTGTGGGCAGGGTGGTCAACGAGTTCGCCACCCGGGGACTCGAATACTTCGTGCGCATTGCCCCGCAGGAAAGGGACACTGAGCGCCTGCTGACCCTCTTCACTATTCTCTCTCAGGATATGGTGGGGATGCTGGCGGCCTGGGAGGTTCCGCTGGAGACGAATGAAGAGAAAATTGCGATAATGCTCAAGCTCGTGGCTGAACTCGGGCAGGGCGGATTTAATGTCCCCGGAGCCCCTTCCGTCAAGGTGCCCCAGACCAAGGAGTGAGATCGATGGCTATTATACGCTGGAAAGACTGTTACTGCACCGGGGTTCCCCGGTTTGATGAGGAACACAAGGTCCTGGTTGGGCTTATCAACGGCCTCTATGAGGCTATTCGTTCGGATCGTGACCATGTCGATCTCGAAGGGATTCTAGATGAGCTTCTGAGCTATACCGAAAGTCACTTCCGCAATGAAGAGGCGCTGATGGAGGAACATGCATACCCCCATCTGGACGAGCACAGGAGTGCCCATGAAGATCTCACCCTCAAAGTTCGGGAAATGAGGTCACGTATGGGGGAAGGGGAGCCTGATCTGCCCTTGGCCCTCTATGCGCTTCTCAGGGACTGGCTTCTGAACCATGTGGTTATTAAAGATAAACAGTATGGGGAATTCTTCGCCGACAGGAAGATCTGTTGAGATAAAAAAGGCCGGGCTCAATGCCCGGCCTTTTTTATTTGGAAAGATTTACGTACCCTGCTGAGTCTGAATCTCTGCGGCCTAATCCTGAATAGGGCAGAGAATTCCTCTCTCTCATGGGGTCTTCATCGACCCAGACCAAACCGCCCGAACGCTCGAAGAGCCTGATCTGGTTCAGCTCCAGCAGGCGGTTGAACTCATCGGAAGCCAGAGTCTTGAAGACTCCATTGTTCAGCATCACAAGTATCTCCATCGTGAAACCTCCCTGCCTGTATGGAATCTGAACGGACCCTGATTGTTACACAGCTTCCGGCCAAAGCAAGCAGTGTAGTGGGGAGAAAACTATGGAGCCGGGGGGTCTTCTTTGGTTTTCGGGGCCTTCCGAACCGGAAGGTCGCATCGGTCGGACATTCAGGTCCGGATGCCGAGCCGCGGCAGAATCCAGCGGTTCAGAGAGAACCAGAAAGCAACGACGCCTAGAAGAATCAGAAAATCTTTCATGAATAACCCTTTCTATATGGAAAGACATATGTATCACTATTGTGAACTGATAGGCAAGAGTTCATGGACTTGACGCCGGAGGCTCATCTTGTAGGGTAAGGGTCCATCTTATAAATCTGGCAGAGGAGCATGTATGAATAGACGTGATTTTGTGAAAATCGCCACGCTTTCAACGGGAGTGCTGAGTCTGGATTCATCACTGGTCAGGGCCGCCGAATACGGGGCAGGATCGACTCTTGCGGAGATTCAGCGGGTCAAGAATCCCGGGAAACTCTCGGCATTGGAGAAAAAACATGCTCCCCTGATCCGGCTGCCGGAAAAAATTCTGCCTGGCCAACCTTTTGACCTGCAGTTGAGCGTGGGGCAGACGCTTCATCCCATGAGTGCGGGACACTATATCGATTATATTGAGCTGTATATTGACCAGCAGCCTGCGGGAAGGTGCGAATTAAGGCCGGGGTTTAACGATCCGGTGGTGAGCTTCAGGCTCAGAATTGAAGGGCCGGCGGTGCTCCGGGTGCGGGAGTATTGCAACCTTCATGGCCTCTGGGAAACCCGGCTGGATCTCCAGCCGGGTTAAGCACCAGGGGCTCAAGTACGAAGGTGGAAAATAAAGCAAGACCAGGGCGCAGCAAGCGGCGCCCCTACCTCTTTAGAGGTCGCAGGATGAGAAGTGCTCACCCTACGAGGCTTTGCCGCATCCTGCGGCTTGAAATGACCACCATTTCCGCTACCTGTAGGGGCGCTGCTTGCCGCGCCCTGTTTTGGCACAAGCGCGATAAGCTGCAAAACACCGGAACCTGTTTCCTGCAGTAGTTACCGACCCCAGGGGAGGATGGCAAGACCAGGGCGCGGCTTGCTGCGCCCCTACCTCTTTATTATTCCAGAACGCCCAGGTAGTTGAAGCTTGAGCTCTGGTCCAGTTCTTCGAGCCGCTGGGCCGCCTCCAACACCATTTTTGACCGGGAGCTGAAAGCCTTGAGATGGCTCAGGTCCAGGGTAAAACGGGAGATGCCCATGGCCTGCAGCTCATGCCGAAAGGGCAGCAGGCTGAAATCCACATGAGAGCGCAGGGTGGTGATGCCCCGGCGCTGTTCCACGCTGTAGCCGTCCTGGCGATCGGAGTAGACAGGAGCTCCCTGTTTGAGGGACTTGATGGGGATACGTGAACTGATCAGGGGTACCGAGCCGTAGATCATCGCCGAGAGACTCCCTTTGGGGCAGCGGGTGGCAACGGCTGCCATGTTCTCCCGGTCATCCTCCACATAGAGACTCACGCAGTGGCTCCCCAGCTCCAGCCAGCTTCTGACCGCCAGGCTGTTGAGGGCGAAGAGACGGTAGCCTGTTTCGAGCACCATCTCTTTTAGCCCATCGAACAGGGGGAAGTGGCCGAGGTTGTTGAGGCGGAAATGACGATACCCCTGCTGAGCCAGGATTTGCACGGCGCTTCGGCACTGATTCCAGTCCTCCCCCAGCAAAATGAAGGGGATGTCCCAGACGACCAGCTCCTTCTGGCTCGAGAGGCTGCGCAGGGCCTGCGCCCCGTCCTGCTGGTGGATGGAGAGCACCGGCAGTATGACCCGCTCGATGCTTTTTTCCTTGATCATGTGCCCATCTTTAAGCGAACCGAGCCTCAGGTCGAATTGCCCCGAAAGGGCTCCTGCGCCGGTGCGGGCAAGGGGCTGGGGCAGAGAGGCCAGGGCCTGAGCTTGACGGCTTCTGCGGTCTTCTCCCCCCTGGGCGCGAACCTCGGCGGTGAGATCCTCGTAGAAGGCTCGGCGAAGCGCCTTGAGGCGGCTCGGAGGGATGAGCACGCAGGGCAGCGCTTCGGCCTGAAGGTCCTGGAGATAGAAGGGGGCCTCGGCGGTTCGGGCAAAGGCCTCGCTCAGGATTTCCCGGGAAAGGGGAGTGTGGTTGGCGGGGATCAGCTCCACCTCGTATTGCCTGCGCAGGGAGACTGAGCGGGTTCCCCCCTCGATACAGAGACGGTTATCTCCCACCTCGATCTTGAGACTGACCCCCTCACCGGGGTCGCGCACCGCTTCGAGGCGGCGGCGGCTGGCGTTGTCACTCAGGGCGTAGGCCTGGGCGTCGGAGACCTTGAAGACCGTGTCACCGGGCTTGAAGCGGTCGGAGAAGGGGCAGGAGACGGTGACGAAACTGCCCGCTGCTACCTGCGATGAATTTTTCTTCCCGCCACGAAGGGTTTTGACAGTGAAGGCCGATCCGGCCCGGTCGGTTTTGGGCTGAACGCGCAGGCGATCTCCGAGATGAAGGGCATCGCGGGTCTTGAAGGAGATCTCAGAACCCCGGACCTGGGTCAGTTCACCGAGAAAACGGCCCGTGGCACCCTTGAGCGAAGGGTTGGCCACGTCGGTGGGCTGGGCAGAGGGAAGAAAACCCCTGGTGGGCAGGCGGCCATAGTCGTTTTTCAGTGCCTGTTTGGCTGCGGCAATGGTCTGGAGCTTTTTCTTGGGGGGAGCGTCAATGACTGATCGGTAAGCGCCCACCACCGTGTGCACGTATTCGGCGCTCTTCATTCGCCCTTCGATCTTGAAGCTGATGACTCCAGCGCCGGTCAGTTCGTCCATCAGGTCAATGGCGCTGAGATCGTTGGTGGAGAAATAGTAGCCCTCTTTTTGTCGGGAGCTGTACTGGCGGCGGCAGGGCTGGGCGCAGCGGCCGCGATTTCCGCTCTTGCCTCCGAGCCAGGAGGAGAAGTAGCACTGCCCCGAGTAGCAGAAGCAGAGGGCTCCATGGATGAAATGCTCCAGCTCTATGGTCGAATGGGCTCGGATGTGCCGGATCTCCTCCAGGGTCAGCTCCCGTGCCAGTACCACCCGCTCGAAACCCATTCGCTCCATCTGCTGAACCCCGGCCAGGTTATGGATGCTCAGCTGCGTGGAGCCGTGCAGCGGCAGCCCCGGAAAGTGATCCCGGATCAGGCGCCAGACGGCCAGGTCCTGAAGGATGACCCCGTCGATTTTCATCGCCTCCAGAGCCCCGAGCACCTCGATGAGCCGAGGCAGCTCTGCCTCCTTAATCAGGGTGTTGATCGGCACATAGAGCCGCCGGTTCTGGCTGTGGCAGAAGTCCGTCATCTTCTTCAGATCCTGCAGGGAGAAGTTTTTTGCCTTGGCTCGGGCAGAAAAATCCTTGAGGCCGCAGTAAACAGCGTCAGCGCCGGCCTCGATGGCGGCGAAGAAGGATTCGAGAGACCCCGCCGGGGCCAGCAGTTCGGTTTTCACCGGGTGATTCATCGCAACTCCACAGAAAAAGGCCGGGACTGGCCCGGCCGACTTTATTGATACCTTGGGAGAAATTAGCATGTGGAGACCGCCGCGCGCAAGTTGCTACCCCAGCAGCCCCCTGTCTGCGAGACTGACATAGTCGCCGGCACCGATTATGACGTGGTCCAGCACCCTGACTCCCATGAGGTCCCCCGCTTCCTTGAGTCTGCGAGTGATCTCCAGGTCTTCCTGGCTGGGGTTGGGATCACCCGAGGGGTGGTTATGGACAAAGATGACGGCGGCGGCCGATTCACGCAGTATGGGGGAGAAGACTTCCCGGGGATGGACGATGCTGGAGGTCAGGCTGCCTTCGGAGACCTGCTCTTCCCGGATGATACGGTTTTTTGCATCGAGCATCAGGGTCACAAAGACCTCGCGCCGATAATCGCAAAAACGGCTGTGAAAATGTTCGAATATTTCCCGGGAGTTGGTGTAGCGATGCCCCCGCTCAAGATTTGTGGCCTGGAGTCTGCGGCCCACTTCGAAAAGCGCCTGGAGTTCAGCGGCCTTGGCGGGCCCAATTCCCGCCTGGATGCAAAACTCGGCCGTGGAAGCACGCCCCATTTCCTTGAGAGCGCTGGCTTTTGTGGAGGCGTCCCCGTTGCGGATGATCAGCGCCAGCAGCTCCGCATCACTCAGCGATGACGCTCCCCGTGAGAGAAGCTTCTCCCGGGGCCGCTCGGCCTCGGGCCAGTCCTTGATTCGATTCATGTCCCCCTCCGGAAAATGAAAATAGATTCATATAGTCTACAGAAAAACACATAAAAAAGGGACCAACCATTTTGGCTGATCCCTTTTTTATGTGAACAAACAGAAAAATTATTTCTTCAGAGGTTGCCCCCAGAAGGTGCCCAGCACCCTTCGGTCTCTTTCCGAGAGAACTGCTCCTCGTTTGAGCATCATCGCCTCGATGCTCTGGTACTCAAGGCCCTGCTCGATGGCGCTGTCGATGCGTTGCCGGCTGTGGCACAGGGTGCATCGACTGTTGATGATGTGCTGAAACTCGGCGTAGCCCCCCGGTTTCAGCTCGGGAGAAATCTCGGTGTTCAGAGGATTACCGGCGAAGGTGCCTAGAATCTCCTTGTCCTGATTCGAGAGGATGGCCCCTCTTTTGATCATCAGAGCGACAATCTCGCCGAAATCCTGTTTCTCGGCCAGGGCCCGGTCGATGCGACCGCGGTCGTGGCACTTGGTGCAGCTGCGCTCGATAACCTCTTCAAAGGGGCTCAAGGATGATTGAGCCATGGCCGTTGTTGCAGTGCCGAGCAGGGCAGCCAGGATGAGAGACGACCAGAACAGTCTACTCGCGGACATAGGTATCCATATCAGTTTCATGAACCATCCCCATATAGTAGGCGTACTCAGATTCGAGGATCTCAAAATGTCCCCTCGTCTCATTGGCCATGCGCTCAAAGACCGCAGCCACACCGGGATCCACAATCTTCGAGGCGGTCATGCGCAGTTTCTTCTCCAGGTCTTCTTCCTCACGCAGGGCGATCTCCATGGCCCGGCGTTCGTGAATATCTTCACTCAGGGTTTTTTCCAGCTCCTTGAGCATGGCTGAATCCATCTTTGCGGGGCGGGCCATAAACTCGTCATAGCTGCCCAGCTCTCCCCCGGTATAAAGATGGAAGAAATGCCTGGCATGCTCCGCTTCTTCTTTTGCGAGGGTTTCGAAGACTTTTTTTGCGCGTTCGTCTTTGGTGATGCCAGCGGCTTTCCTGTAAAAATCGCCAACATTCTTCTCCGTCTCGATGGCGAGTTTAATCGCCTCCTGCATGGTGAATTCCTGTTGCATGACTCTTTCTCCTTCCCCGCTTTGCATCGCAGGTCGATGCATTTAATTAGATGTAACTGTTCAGCACAACGTCCAGATTCCGATTTTCGGCCAATCTCCCTCCCCTTCAAGGGGAGGAGAAGACAACAAGACTGGCAGTGAACATTGACTGAATAGTTACAATTAGTTTTGCAATTTTGCCATCTCCCCTTCCTTTGTCAAACACCAGGGGGGAGTTTATGGAAGGCATACGGACGGGCGGACACGCAGGTCCGCCCCTACAGAGGCACGATGGTGGCGGTTTCCGGCTCTGTCCGTAGGGGGGCACCTCGGTGTGCCTCCTTCATAATCAACCTCTGCATCAGCCCCAGAGGAGTTTCAGCGCCATGGCCAGAAGCACCAGGCTCAGGATACGTTTGATCCAGGCATGCCCCTTCCTGACGGCCATGTGAGAGGCGATCCAGCCCCCTGCTGCGTTGCCCGCGGCCAGCACCAGTCCGAGGGCGTAGTTGACCTGGCCGTAGGTCATAAAGACTGCCAGGGCACTGGCGGTAAAGAGCAGGATCACCATCACCTTGATGGCGTTGATTCGCACCAGGTCGAGTCCGTGGACCAGCAGCGCCGAGATGATGATGAACCCGACCCCTCCCTGCACGAAGCCTCCGTAGATGCCGACGCAAAAAAAACTCAGCAGCAAGATGGTCACGCGAAGGGGGGTCATTTTGATCGTGCGAGGATCCATGCGTTTGATCGGATCCAGGGCCATGAACAGCAGAATGCCGATCATCACCCACGCCAGTAGCTGCTTAAACAGCTCCTCGTCGATGTCCACCGCCAGGCGGGCACCCAGCAGGCTTCCGACCAGGGCCGGAGCGGCGCAGAGCAGCCCCATGCGCCAGGGGAAGACGCCGCTGCGCTTGAAACCCGCAACGGCGAAGATGTTTTGCACGAAGATGGCGATGCGGTTGGTGCCGTTAGCCTCGGCTGCGGGCAGGCCCAGAAAGATGAGCATGGGCAGGCTCAGCAGCGAGCCCCCCCCGGCCAGTACGTTGAGAAATCCGGCTACCACCCCCGTGGCGCTCAGCGCCAGGAGCATCCAGAGGGAGTTATCCCCCACCTCTAGTGCTCTCCTGCCA
>JAAXQG010000031.1 GCA_012974445.1 Desulfuromonadales bacterium | reverse complement strand
GGAGGGGGAACATCCTATGCTGGCGAAGGTTCTGTCAGGGGCGCTGCTGGGGATTGATGCTTACCCCGTGGACGTGGAGGTGGATATCGCTCAGGGGCTGCCCCAGTTTGCCACCGTGGGGCTGCCCGAGGGGGCGGTGAAGGAGAGCAAGGACCGGATCAAGTCGGCGATCAAGAACTCGGGGTACGACTTTCCCACCCGTCGCATCACCGTGAACCTGGCCCCGGCGGATATCCGCAAGGAGGGCACGGCCTTCGATCTGCCCATGGCGGTGGGGCTGCTTCAGGCCAGCGGGGTGCTTAAAACCAACGGCAAACGCTACGCGATGATCGGGGAACTGTCGCTGGATGGCTGCGTCAAGCCTGTTCGGGGAACCCTGCCCATCGCCGTGGCCGCCAGGGGCTGGGGGATCGACGGCCTTATCGTGCCTGCCGGTAACGCCCGGGAAGGCTCGGTGGTGGAGGGGCTTTCGGTCTACGGGGTGGAGACGCTGGGGGAAGTCATCGATTTTCTTGCCGGAGAGCGGCAACTCTCGCCGGTTGCGACCAGCACCGCAATCGCCCCCTGTCACAGCGGCGAGGAAGACTTCGCCGAGGTCAGCGGCCAGCAGCATGTAAAAAGAGCGATGGAAGTGGCGGCCGCTGGTGGGCACAATCTCTTGATGATAGGGCCTCCAGGCAGCGGCAAGACCATGCTGGCTCGACGCCTGCCCTCCATTTTGCCTCCCATGCAGTTTTCCGAGGCGCTGGAGACGACCAAGATTCATTCCATCCTGGGGCTGCTGCCCAAGGAAGATGCCTTGATCAACACCCGCCCCTTTCGAGCTCCGCACCACAGCATCTCCGATGCGGGGATGATCGGCGGTGGTACGGTCCCGCGACCGGGGGAGGTGTCCCTGTCTCACAACGGAGTGCTCTTTCTCGACGAGCTGCCCGAGTTCAAGAAAAACGTGCTGGAGCTGTTGCGCCAGCCCCTGGAGGACCGGTTCGTCACCATCAGCCGCGCAGCCATGGCCCTGACCTTTCCCGCCTCGGTGATGCTGGTGGCAGCCATGAACCCCTGCCCCTGCGGCTTTCGCGGCGACAGCCTGCGGGAATGCTCCTGCACGGCGGTGCTCAGCCAGCGCTACAACAGCCGCCTCTCCGGCCCGCTGCTCGACCGCATCGACCTGCACATCGAGGTGCCCAGAGTCGCGCACAAAGATCTAAGCGCCCAGCAACAGTCTGAGCCCTCGGCTGCCATCCGTCAGAGGGTGGAGATGGCCCGGGACCGGCAGAGAGAGCGCCTCGCCCCCTTCGAGCTGCAGTGCAATGCCCAGATGCACTCCCGGCACATCCGCCAGTTCTGCCCCGTGGATGCCGAAGGGGATCGACTGATGGAAATGGTTACCGACCGCCTCGGCTTCTCTGCCCGCAGCTACGCCCGCATTCTCAAGGTGGCCCGGACCATCGCCGACCTGGCCGGAAGCGACGCCATCGAACGCACGCACCTCTCCGAGGCCATACAGTACCGGGCGTTGGATCGGCAGACGGTATAAGGGATCTGCCGCTCTCAAATAAAGCGACCTGCCCTGTAAACCACTTCCACCCTATTTATCAAACAAACCGAAAAAGGCCAACCCTGCGAACAGGGTTGGCCTTTTTTACCATATGCGAATCGACGGTATCAGTTCGGATATTGAGTGTTGAGCTCCTCTTGAATCAATTGCTGCAATTGTCTGTAGCCAAAGGTCTGCAGGGGCTTTCCGTTGACAAAGTACCCTGGTGTTTTTTGCACATTCAGCGTCTTCACATCGGCCATGTCCTGCTCAATAATTTTCAAAATTGCGGGGTCATGCATATCTTTTCTGATTTGCTCCACGTTCACCCCTGCTTTGGGGAGAATGTCCCACAATTTTTCCGGTTGATAGTTGTGATGGCTGGCCCAGATATGCTGGGTCTTAAACATAACATCCAGGGTTTCCCAGTATTTCCCCTGCTTTTTGGCAGCCTCAAGAATCTTGACAAAATTATCAGCTCCATCATGAAAAGGAGCGTAGCGAATAACCAATTTAATTTTGCCAGGATTATCGGCCATTATTTTATCGATAAAGGGAGCAAAGGACGCGCAGGTTTCACAGGCAGGGTCCATAAACTCTACAATATAAACTTTCGCATCATCGCTTCCACGCGTTTGGGAATGGTCTCTGACGAAAATTTCAGCGTTTTCTCGAGCCATAAAACCATATTTTTCAGCCTGCTTCCCCTTGTAATAGGAGCTGCCGATAATAAAGCCTAAAATCAATAAGAGACATGCAGATCCGAATACTATGAATTTCATTGAGCGGTTCTCCTTTTGAGTACGAGTAAAAGGGCAATGACAGTTGAAAATGCGAGAAAAGAAAGCATGGGGATAGACACAAAACCAAAGAGTTCGATGTATTTCTCGGTACAGGAAACGCCTTTGGAGCAGGGCTGAATGCTCTCCGGGATGATTCCGCCATAGAGCAGGGTGTGATAAAAGGCCGTCAGCCCGCCCACGATGGCAAGGGGGAGTGCAAATTTCACAACGCTCTTGTCAAAGGGGAATAGCCCTACCCCTAAAATCAGGACCAAGGGAAACAGGCAAATTCTCTGATACCAGCACAGGACACAGGGAGCAAACTCCAGGACATAACTGAAAAAGATACTTCCCGTGGTTGATGCGCTGACCAAAAGCCAACAGAGAAAAAGAAGCATCCAGTTGGTATTCGCCGCTTTATCAGACTGAGTCATACTTGAAGCCCTCCTAAATAGGACGGTGGTTGATACAAAGTTGCCGTGAAAGGTCTGCTTTCCCTATGGGAATCAACCTCGAACGGGAACCCACTGATAGAAAAACATGGTGATCGGCCCCAACATATTGAACATGAGCATAATACCGACTGCGATCAGCATTAATCCGGTGCCGATTTCAATGAGACGGATGTACTTGCGGAAGCGCTTGAAAGCGGTCAGAAACTGGTGAAAGAGCAGCCCCGAGAGCAGGAAAGGAATACCCAACCCCATGGAATAGGCCGCAAGCAGACCAACACCTTCACCGACCTGACCGGAAGAGGCCGCGACCATGAGAATCGAGGCGAGAATCGGGCCGATACAGGGGGTCCAGCCAGCCGCAAAGGCGATACCCACGATGAAAGTACCGACAAAACCACTGGGTTTTTTGTGGAGATGGACCCTCTTGTCGCCGAGCAGGACGCCAAAATGAAACAGGCCCGTCAAATGCACACCAAACAGCAGAATCAGCAACCCGCCGATTCTCGCAACCCACTCCAACCCTTCGCGCAGGTAGAACTGGATTTGACTCGAAGCGATGCCGGCAATCGCACCCAGCAGGATAAAAATAACGGAAAACCCTAAAATGAAGCAGAGGGAGTGGAGCAAAACCGTCACTCGGACCTTGGCATTGGGGTGCGCATCTTCAAGCTGACTGAAGGACAGGCCGGTAATGTAGGTCAGATACGAGGGGATCAGCGGCAACACACAGGGCGAGGCAAAGGATAGAATCCCGGCGGTAAACGCAATCCAGTAGGTTATGTCAGAGGCTTGCTGCAGCAATTTGGTTATCCTTTGGTTAGATCCTTGAAAAAGGAAATCGCTTTGGGGCTGGCCCAGTCGAGGGGACCGACGACCTTCTCGGCAACGGTTCCATCTTTTCTTATGATGTATGATTCCGGAAACTTGTAGACGCCGTAATTTTTCTGCACAACGCCCTTGTCATCGTAGAGGATGGTAAAGCTGTGCGGTGTCTTTTTCAGAAATTCGGGGACGACGCTTCGGCCATTTTTCTCGGTGTTGACCGCCAGCATGACAAAATCATCGCCGCCCATAATTTCATTGAGTTTCTCCATGGAAGGCATCTCTTCGATGCATGGCGGACACCAGGTCGCCCAGAAATTTACCATGACAACCTTACCGCGCAAAGCCGACAAAGACACCAGGTTCCCTTCTGTATCCTCAAGCTCAAAGTCAGGGGCAATCTCACCGGCCACAACCGATTTGGCTGGTGCCCGAGATGGCCCGGTACCACTTATTGAAGCAAGGTAGATAACACCACTCACCACCAGAACCAGAACAATAATCATCGCAAAACGACGCATAACGACCCCTTCATATTTCCCAGAACAACAGGTTATTTATTTCCAGCCAAAGTCACGGCCCTTTTCAAAGTGAAATAAGGCTGCTGAATTATCGGCGGTTCTAACATGAAAACAGACTAAAATGAACAGCTGAATTAGGTTGTGGGACAGATGGAAGTCGAAATAAAGAGACGCTGCCCCGAAGGCCAGCTCATCTTTTCGTTTCGCTCAACCTGTGTTAGCGTTTCTCCTGGACAATTTCATTGGGCCCGAAATTAAAGATTTTGCAACGGGCAGCTCAAGACTCCCCTCATTCGAACGATATTTCTATGCCCGCAAAAATGAAACTGACAAATATCGACCTGCTCAAGCTCTTCGAATCGCCCGAATATGCCGAAGTCGCCAAGGGTTTCAAAGAGCAGAAGTACCCAAAAAAGACCGTTGTTTGTACGCCTTACGATGAAGGAAATCGCCTTTTCATCGTCAAAAGCGGAAGGTTGCGGGTTTTCCTCTCCTATGAAGACAGGGAGTTCACCCTGGCCTTGCTGGAGCCTGGAGATATTTTCAGTACCCACACCAGGGCCTTTGCCGAAGCTCTGGATGAGTCGGTTATTTTGTTGGGCAACACCCGACAGTTCCAGAAAAAAGTTGTTGAAAGCCCCGAGATCGCCCTGGTCATTGTCAAGGTTCTCGGGGAGCTTCTGAAAAACTCGATTACCATCATCGAAGGGCTGGCCTTCAAGGATGCGCGCCTGCGTCTGCTCGACTTTCTTGTCAGCGCAGCCGAGGACAGGGGCCAGCCTCACCCAGAAGGGATCTCGGTGGAACTTGGCTTGACCACAGAGGAAATCGCCCTGCTAGTCGGAACCAGTCGGCAGACTATCTCCACGTTGCTCAACGAACTGATCAAATCCGAGGTTCTCGAAAAGCTAAGCCGCCGAACGCTGCTGATCAGGGATTTG
Organism: Desulfuromonadales bacterium; assembly: GCA_012974445.1. Taxonomy (GTDB): domain Bacteria; phylum Desulfobacterota; class Desulfuromonadia; order Desulfuromonadales; family JAAXQG01; genus JAAXQG01. The sequence continues at coordinate 3,184 of JAAXQG010000031.1, read as the reverse complement.
GGTCGGTTGAAAGGCTGGCACAGCCCCTCCTGATCCTTCCCCATAGTCACTTCCGATTTCGGCCCGCTGGCATTGCCAGCGGGCCTTTCTGTTTTTCTCCTCTGTTTTTTCCAAACTGTCGTCCACCCGACAGACCCAATGACCCGGCTTTACCTACACTGGGTCAACGCTCGACTATGTGGAGGATGAAATATGGGATTGGAAATGACAGGTGATGCGATTCTGCTGGCCTGGATCGGTGCTGTGGTACTGCTGGCGGGGGAAGTTCTGGCGTTGAGACAGCTCGACAACCTGGCCAAGGCTCTTATTTTCTCCAGCATTGCCGAATGCGGCTATGTTCTGCTGGGGCTGGGGATCGAAAACCCGGCCGGGCAGACCGGCGCCGTGCTGCACCTGGGTTATCAGCTGGTCATGCGGGGACTCGTGTTTGTCGCGGCCTGGCGCCTCTGTCGGCAGGCAGGGAGTTGGCGTCTTGCGGCTCTGAAGGAGAGCGCTCGTGCGATGCCCCTGACGACGGCACTCTTCGGCTTCGGGCTCTTTTCGGTGATGGGGCTGTCCCCCTTCAAGGGGGCGATCAGTAAATTTCTGCTGATCTATTCCGCCGTCGAGGCAGGCCACTGGGCTCTGGCCGCTGCGGGGACCGTCGCCAGCATCATCGCTGCCGTCTATTACCTGCGGATCATTCAGAGGGTTTGCCTGGAAAAAGGCGACGGAGAGCGGAAGCGGGTCAGAGAATGGCGAGAGGAGCCCCTCTCCTGTCTCGCCATGTTGCTTCTGGCTGGGTTGACCATCCTTATGAGCCTGGCGCCCGAGCCCTTCATTCACATGGCGCAAAAGGTCGCAGGCCTCTGGTCGCAGGGGGGACAGGGTGCTCTTCCCGAGTTTGAATCCCCCTGGTCGCTGCTGGTTCTCGTGCCCTATATCGGCGGTTTCCTTTGCTACTTTCTGGGACGGATCTCCCCCGTTTTGCGCAACATCTTTGCGGTCCTGCTGGCAGGGATAACCCTTATTCTGGCCTGGCAGGGCGTCGGCCTCGATCCCCTCTCCCGCCTCTTTGCCCTGGTGATGGCCGGTATCGGTTTGCTGGTTATCCTTTATTCGGCGGCCTACATGAAGGGCAAGGCGCACGAGAACCGCTACTTCTTCTTTCTACTGCTGCTGCTCGGCTCCCTGCTCGGGGTTTCAACCAGCCATGAGCTCGGAAACCTCTATCTTTTCTGGGAGCTGATGACCTGGACCTCCTACTTTCTGGTGATCCACGACCAGACGGACGAGGCACTGAAGGCCGGGTCGAAATATTTCCTCATGTGCGCTTCGGGCGCCTATGTCATGCATTTCGGTATCCTTTGCCTGCACGCGCAGCTTGGCAGCTTCGATCTGGTGGAAATTTCCGAGCGCGTTCACCTGCTCTCTCCAGGGCTGGCGGTAGCTGTGCTGGCGACCTTCGTCATCGGCTTCGGCGTAAAAGCAGGCCTGGTTCCGTTGCACGGTTGGTTGCCCGACGCCCATCCCGTGGCGCCCGCTTCCATATCCGCCCCCATGTCGGGGATATTGACCAAGGCAGGGGTCTACGGTCTGCTGCGGATTCTTTTCGTGGTTTTCGGGGCCGGGATGCTTGCCCGTCTGGGCAGCTTCGGCTCATTTTCGGGCTTCGGCGCCGTCCTGTCTCTTGCGGGCATTGCCACCCTGCTGTTAGGCGAGCTGATGGCGCTGCGCCAGGACGACCTCAAACGCATGCTCGCCTACTCCACCCTGGCTCAGGTCGGCATGATCGTGGCGGTGCTGGGGCTCGGCACCTACCTCGCCACTGCCGGGGCGCTGTTGCATCTGTTGAATCATACGGTGATGAAGAACCTCCTCTTCCTTGCCGCCGGCGCCCTGATCTATCGCCTCAAGAGTCAGAGCATCGCCTCCCTCAAGGGGGTCGGGCGCCAGATGCCGGTGACCGCCGGCTGCTTCGCCGTCGGTGTCCTCTCGATCATGGGGCTACCACCCTTCAGTGGCTTCATCAGCAAGTTTCTCATGATCTATGCCGGCGTGCAGGCCGGGCAGATCCTTCTTCCGAGTCTGATCCTTTTCGGCAGCGTATTGGGGGGGATCTACTACCTGCGCCTGGTGCGGCTGCTCTTTTTTGAAAAGTATGCTGGAGCGCCCCTGAAAGAAGCCCCCCTGCCCATGTTGCTGCCCCTTCTGGTCCTCTCGGGGCTCTGCGTCTTCAACGGACTCTTTCCCCAGGCGGGACTTGATCTTGTCAGACCTGTCGCCGAGATGATTGCGGCCCGGGGGCAGATGGCCCTGGTCGCCATCCCCGACCTGGGCATGAGCTGGCCCCTGTCGGCGCTGCTCACGGCAGTGGGAGCCCTGGCGACCTTTTTCATCGGACGGGGCAGCGCCCGCAGGGCCGGATGGAGTGCCGTGCTGACGATGGCCATCGTCCTGGCTGTCCTTGTGGCCCAGTGGAACAGCTACGATCCCTTCTCCCTGACTTTCGCCTTGCTCATAGCCGGTATAGGTCTCGTCAATCTGGTTTACTCCGTTGGCTACATGAACCACGGCCATGCCCAGAACCGCTTCTATCTCTTCTTTTTGTTAATGATCGCCGGACTGATCGGAGTCGCCCTCAGCGACGACCTCTTCAGCTTCTTTGTTTTCTGGGAAATCATGAGCAGTTGGGCTCTCTACTTCGTCATCATCCACGAGGAGTCCCCGGAGGCTCTGGGCGAAGGTTTCAAGTACTTCCTGTTCAACATCATCGGCGCGAGCCTGATGTTCTTGGGAGTGGTCATCCTTGGCGTCAAGGCCGGAACCTTCGAGATGGCGCTGCTCGCCGGGGGTCTATCCGAGGTTCCCCTTTCCTGGTTAGGGCTCGGGCTGGTTCTGGTTCTTCTGGGACTTGCCATGAAGGGGGCCATGCTCCCCTTTCGTATCGACTACCAGATGCATCCCCCGACGGCTCCCACCCCGGTCTCCGGCTATATCTCGGCCGTGCTTCTTAAAAGCGCCCCCTTCGGCATGGCCAAGCTCTTCTTCGTCTTCGGCGGGGTGGCCCTGCTCGGTCGACTCGGGCAGTTAGGCCACCTGCCGACCCTCATGTATCTGGTTGCCGTAGCGGCGGGTATCACGGTGCTTATCGCCGGGGCCATGGCCATCCTCCAGAGCGGTATCAAGCGCCTGCTTATTTACA
>JAAXQG010000202.1 GCA_012974445.1 Desulfuromonadales bacterium | reverse complement strand
GCCCACCAAGATTCAAAAGTTGGGGTTGTAGCTCAGTTGGTTAGAGTGCCGGCCTGTCACGCCGGAGGTCGCGGGTTCGAGCCCCGTCAACCCCGCCAGTATAAAGAAAAAGGGTGGCCTTCCAAGGTCGCCCTTTTTTTTTGATTATTTAGGGTTCTGTGGTTTTCGGAAGTTCATGATTTGCTTTTTTGCTCAAGGGGGGGAATATGAAGGTACTCAGGTTATTTGTTTTTGTCGCTTTTGTGTTGTCGGTTTTTGTTTCACCATCTTTTTCAGCAAGTTCAATCGTTGCAAAGGTGGGTGCTGTAGTCATTACCGAGGCCGAACTGAGTCGTGAGTTTCAGAAGATTCTTCCCCAGGAGGGGAGTTATCATGGCACCGTCTCCAATGAGCGATTGTTGGAGATTCGTGAAAAGGCGCTCGAAGCTCTTGTGGAGCGTGCGCATAAAGCGCAGTTTGCCCTAGATTCCGGGGTTCAGATTGATCGACTTGATATAGCCAATATTTTTATGAAAACAGAAGGCCAATACCCTGATCGGGAGTCGTTCAATAAGGCTCTGAGTGCTGAAGGTGCCGATCAGTTTAGAGGGTCGATTGAGCGATCGCTTCTGGCCGAAAAAGGTGATGCATTGATCAGTGCATCCATTGAAAAGCCCTCTGATGAAGACGTCAAGGGATACTACGAGCAGCATAAAGATTATTATCGTCTGGGTAAGCAATTTACAGCCAGTCATATATTTATCCGCGTAGATCCCGCATCCACCACGGAAGCTCGACAAGAGTTGCTTGCAAAGGCGGAGTCTTTGGCCTCAAAGGGTAAAAACGGAGAAAGTTTTTATAATCTGGCTTACTTCAACTCTGATGATCGAACTAAGTTTGTTGGTGGCGCTCTGGGAACCTTTGGAGAAAAAACTACCGAGCCTGAGTTTGATGCCGCTCTTCAGTCGATGGCTCCCGGTGATATCTCTGATGTCGTCAGGACAATCTATGGGTATCATGTGATTCATCTGGAGGACGTTCAGCCTGAGCGACAGAGGACGTTTGAAGAAGTGAAAAATGAACTTCGCAATGCCGTCATTGAGCAGAGACGTAGTGCGGCTTACAAATCATGGTTTGCCGAGCAAGAGGCCAAGTATCCTGTCGAGCGTTTTGATAAGTAATGTTTATGCGGTTTCGATTTCTGTTCTTTCTGCTTATTCTGCTTCTCACAGGCTGTGGGGGGGGGATTGTTGCGCCGGATTGGGATCGTTCCCGTGAGCCACTGGCCTGGCCTTCATCGGAGGTCATGCCACGTATCGAATTTCTACGTACATTCTCCGGTCCACAGGATTACATTGCGGACAAGGGGCAGCAGGCTTCTTTTTTGTCTCGGCTTACAGGCGGGGAAGCTGAGAGGCTTCCCCTGGTCGGGCCTAATGATGTCGCAGCGGATGGCGCTGGGCGTATTTGGGTTTCGGATCAGTCGACATCACTTGTTTATTTCTTTGATCTGAGTCGCCACACTGTGGACTATCTGCCAGCAGCGGGTGAGACTAAGCTTCTCTCTCCTGTGGGTGTGGCTTTTGACGCTCAGCGTGATCGCCTTTATGTCTCGGACTCTGTCCTGAACAGGGTTTTTATGTTCAGCGGCAAAGGGGAGTATCAGGGGGAGCTCAGGGCTGGGCAGCTATTCGATCGACCCGGGGGGATGGATGTTGATGCTGCCGGCAACCTGTATGTGACGGAGGTGTTGGGCGGACGGGTTCTGGTCTTTGATCCCCAGGGAGTGCAGATTCGCGAAATCAGGCGACAGGCTCCCCCGCATGAAGAATTCAACCGTCCTCTTGCCGTTCGCGTGGATAGGCAGGGCAGGGTCTATGTCCTTGATTCCATGAATTTTCAGGTGGAAATTTTCTCACCCCAAGGTCAGTCGCTCGGGACGGTGGGGGAGATAGGTCTCGGTCCCGGTTATCTGGCTCGTCCCAAGGGGATGGCTGTGGATTCTACCGGCAATATTTATATTTCTGATGCCAATGTGGATGTGGTTCAAATTTTCGACCACGAGGGGCAATTGTTGCTCTACTTTGGCGAGAGTGGTGAAAAGAGCGCCCAGTTCAACTTGCCCTCTGCAATGGCTTTCGATGCGCAGGACCGTCTCTATGTTGTGGATACTTACAATATGAGGATTCAGCTCTTTCGTTACATAAAGGACCTTGGGGGGCGCTGAAGACGTTTTAGGCGCTAATTTTGCAGTTATGAGAAGGATGCTTTTCCTGCTTTTCCCATAGCCAGATTGAGGCGGTTTATGCACAAACGAGCATTCCTTTTCGCGTTGATCATCGTTCTTGTCTCGCTTTCCCCCGATTTATGTCCCGAGGCAGCCGCTGCTCCGGTATCGCTCAGCGACCCAAGTCATCCTCACAATCTTTCCATTACCAGCAATGCGGGGCAGTTTAAGGCTCTTTATGAAACCCGTATCTGTATTTTCTGTCATACTCCGCATACCGCCAGGGCGAATACTCCGCTTTGGAATCGCCATGATACTCTTATCTCCGACATAACCGATCCGGGTCCCTGGGCGATCTATGGTGGCGACGGAGCAAGCATCAATATCGACGAAATACCGGCTGCTCAGTACGCTGTTCTCGACAGGACCGATGTTTATCCCAACGGGGCGACCCGCTTCTGCCTTTCCTGTCACGACGGCAAGACGGCGATCGGTTGGACTGTTTCCGAGGGCGAAATCGAGATGGATAATGCGAACCCTTGGAAGGGGCGCTGGATGCATGAGGATGGCAGGGTCTGGATTGACAAGACTAAATTCGATACCATGCATCCCGTCTCTTTTGTCTATGATGCCACGGTCATAGCGGCTTTGGGGGCAGGTTTTGCCGCTCCGGACCAGACCCGGGGGTCGACCAAGGCCCGTCTCGATGGGCAGAGCCGGATGCAGTGCACGACCTGTCACGATCCCCACGTTTGGGACCCTGCCGAACCCAAGCCTCCCATGTGGCGTAATTTCGGTGGCGCTCCCGGCGTTAGGGAGGAGGAGACTTGTAATGAGTGCCACGTATCTGCTCCGGGTAATGTCCCTCATGGTGCTTGATCTATGACGACTCCTGTGTGGAATATGATCTCTTTTGCTCTACTCGCTTTAGTGGCGACCATGACCTTCTCTTTAGCGCCTGTGCCGGTTCAGGCCGCTGGCCAGTCGGTTTTGCGAGGCGATCATGCTTCCAAGTCCACCCTTCCCAAGGGCTGCCGCAGCTGTCATCGGGGGATGAGGTTTTTGATTTCCGATGAAGCCCCCTGCCTCAAGTGTCATGGTTCACAGGGCGCCCGTGATGCCGAGGTTTCTAAGGGATACCTTCGCAGTGTCGGTTCCTTAGATCTGGGGGATATCGAAGCGGAGCTTCAAAAACCCTACAGTCATCCGGTCCTTTCTGTTTCAAGGGTTCACAACCGTAAGGAGGCCTTGCCCGAAGAGGTGGTGGATGCTCTGCGTCATTCTGAGTGCTTCGATTGTCACAATGCCCACGAGGCGACCCGGGAGAGGCCTCTCGGAGGAGTCGCTGGCAAGCGGGTCGGCAACTTCATCACGGAGATCGAGAAGGAATACGAGCTCTGTTACCGCTGTCATGCCGAAAGCGCCAACCTTCCTCTTCGCTCGACCAATAAGCACGCCGAGTTCAAGACGACCAACCCCTCTTTCCACCCTGTGGAGGGGGAGGGGGTCAGTTCTTTTGTCATTAGCCTCAAGGCGCCCTACACGGCCCGAAAAGAGCGCCCCGGTGATGTCAGTATCATCAGCTGCAGCGATTGTCACGGCAGTGACGATCCCAACGGGCCGTCTGGGCCCCACGGCTCCCGTTTCGAGGGGCTGCTGAGTCAGCATTACGAGATGGAAGATGCCCGCCCCGAGTCCGACTACGCCTATGCGCTCTGCTATAAGTGTCATGAGCGCAGCAGCATTCTCGGCAACGAGAGTTTTCCCTATCATTCTCTGCATATTCTGGGAGGCGGGCCTTCTGCCTCTCCCGGGGCCTCCTGCATCAGCTGTCATGACGCACATGGCAGCACGGTGAACCCCTATCTGATTCGTTTCGACGAGAATGTGGTTTCTCCCAACGCCGAGGGCAAGCTGGAATATCGGGCGCAGGGGGTTGCTGCTCGCCGGGGAGAATGTTTTTTGAGCTGTCACGGCGTGGAGCATAACCCTCTGTCCTATTGATCGTTTTGTGCCGTTGTTTATTGCCTCGACAAAGGGCCGGACACTAATGTCCGGCCCTTTGTCTTTGGGTTATTTCCGTTTAAATTTCAGCGGCTTTATGATAGTTATGCAGGTTATGTCCAGCTATGTCTGTAAAATAGGGATGCCCGACGGCCGTATCGTCGAAAAGGAGTTTTCTGGCGACAGTTCCGCACTTTTGCGTGAGAGTCTTGAGGAGCAGGGTTTCTATGTCTTCGGCATCCGCAAGAAGGGCTGGTCGCTCTTTGGCGCTGAAAAGAGCCGAACGCGTCTGGGAGGAAGACAGTTCCTGACCTTCAACCAGGAGCTTCTGGTGCTGATCCGCTCTGGGCTGCCGATTCTGAAGGTTCTGGATACATTGGTGGAGCGTACCGAGCCCGGAGGGCTTCGCAGCGTACTGGAAGAGGTTCGCACCGAGGTCCGGGGGGGCGCCGCGCTTTCCGAGGCCTTTGCCCGTTTTCCCGGTCAATTTCCTCATCTCTACATAGCTTCCATTCAGGCAGGGGAACGCACCGGTGATCTGCCGGTTACTCTCTTGCGCTTCGTCGCCTATCAGAAGCGAGTCGAGGCCATCAAGGCCAAGGTTAAGGCTGCGCTTTTTTATCCGGCCCTGCTGAGCCTGATGGCGGGGGTGGTGCTGGTCTTTCTGCTGACCTTTGTCGTTCCTCGTTTCACCCAGGTTTATGCCGATGCTGCAATGGAGCTTCCTCTGCTGACCCGGTTGCTGATGGGGGTCGCCAGTTTTTTTGCCGATTATTACCTGCTGCTTTTTCTTGGCGCTGCTGCGCTGGTGGCGTTTCTGCGTTCCGCGGTAAAAACCGAGCGGGGGCGAAACGCCTTCGATCAGCTGCGACTTCAACTCCCTTTTTTCGGAGGTCTCGCACGCGATTACGCTGTATCAAGCTTCTGCCGGACTCTTTCGACCATCCTTGCGGGGGGGATCCCTATCGTGTCCGCTTTCCGGATGGCTCGGGGTACGCTTAATAACTCCGTGCTGGAGCGAAGAGCACTTGCGGCCATTAAACATGTGGAGGAGGGTGCGGGTTTTTCTCCGGCCCTTGAAAAGATGAATTTTTTTCCCACTATCGCGTTGCGGATGATTTCCGTAGGGGAGCAGGGGGGCTCGCTGCCCGACATGCTCTCCGATGTTTCAGAGTATTATGAGGGGCTGGTCGAGCAGCGCCTTGAGCAATTGACTTCCATCATAGAGCCACTGATCATGATGGCCATGGGGGTCTTGATCGGGGTTATCCTTTTGGCGATGTATATCCCGATTTTCCAGTTGGCCGGAACCGTACAGTAGCGAGGCGCAAGGTGGCTCAGAAGTTCGAACATCGTAAAGTCGGCGAGATTCTGGTTCAGAGTGGCACGATCTCTCAGGCAGAAGTCGAAGTTATTCTTCAGCGCATGAAGGAGACGGGGCGCCGCTTTGCCCGCACTGGCGAAGAAGAAGGGTTCTTCAGCGACGATGTTACGGCCCAGGCTCTGGCCGAGCAGTTCATGCTGGAGTATGTTAATCTCGACGATTACTCTCCTGATTCGGAGTTGCTGAGCTCGCTGCCGCCGGAGCTGTCGCTTCGCTACAACATGCTTCCTCTGCAGCGCCGCCCCGATGCGCTGGTTGTTGCCACGGCCGATCCCACGGATGTGGCGGGGCGCGAGAGCTTCGAGTTGCTGTTCGACACCAAGGTCATTATCAAGGTCTCCTCCCGCAGCAAGCTTGCAAAAATCCTGGAGCTAGGGGCTGGATCCAAGCGTGTTCTGGATGAGGCCTCAGAAGATTTCAAGCTCCAGCTCATCAAGGAGACAGACAAGGGCGAAGAAGTCCTCTCGCTGGACAAGTTAACCAGTGACGCAAGCCCTATTGTGCGCCTGGTGGATTCGACCCTGTTCGATGCGCTGAAGACCCGCGCCAGCGATATCCATATCGAAAGCGGCGCAACAGGCGTCTCCATTAAATATCGTGTCGACGGAGTGCTCTTTCAGGTGACCGTCGTTGATGCCCAGTTCACGGGGCCGATCATCTCGCGGATCAAGGTCATGAGCGAGCTGGATATCTCTGAACATCGCATCCCTCAAGACGGGCGGTTTAAGGTGAGGCTGGGCGATAGGTCCGTCGACTTTCGTGTCTCCATTCTCCCGACCAGTTTCGGGGAGAGCGCGGTTATCCGGATTCTGGACAAGGAGGCGATTACATCAGACTTCCACGGTCTGTCGCTGGAGTCGCTGGGTTTTCCCGAGCGGGAGAGGGAAAAGTTCCGTCGCCTTATCCGGGAACCTTACGGCATGGTACTGGTCACAGGGCCCACGGGTAGCGGCAAGACGACCACTCTTTACGCGGCGATCTCTGAGATCAACAGCGTGGAGGAAAAGCTGATTACTATCGAGGATCCGGTAGAGTATCAGCTCCCCGGTGTCGTTCAGATCCCCGTCAATGAGAAAAAGGGACTGACTTTTGCCTCAGGTCTTCGCTCGATCCTGCGTCATGACCCGGACAAGATTCTGGTCGGGGAGATCCGGGATCCGGAGACGGCGCAGATTGCCGTCCAGTCGGCTCTCACCGGGCATCTGGTCTTTACCACCGTTCACGCCAACAGTGTTTTCGATGTTCTGGGACGCTTTCTCCACATGGGCATCGATCCGTATAATTTCGCTTCCTGTCTCAACTGCATTGTGGCCCAGCGTCTGGTACGGATGATCTGCCCTCACTGCAAGATTGAGGTGCGTTATGATCGAGCCCGTCTTGCGGAGTCGGGACTACCCTTCGAGGAGTTTGGTGATCTGCCTTTCTACGAGGGGCAAGGCTGCGTTGAGTGCCGGGGTACGGGCTATCGTGGGCGAAGCGCTATTGTGGAACTGCTGCGTCTCAATGATGAACTGCGGGAGCTGATACTGAGCCGTGCGCCCATCAGTCAGCTTAAGGCCGTGGCCCGAGCTTCCGGAACCTACAGTCTTCGTCAGTCAGCCATCGAGAAGGCTGTGGAGGGAATCACCAGTCTGAAAGAAATCGACCGGGTCACCTTTGCCGACCGGGGGAGGGAATAGAGGCATGGCCGCACGTTCGTATCTGGGGCTCAGGATTAATACCCGTCAGCTGGCCGCGGTTTCGCTCTCCAGAGTCCGTGGTTCTTTTCGTCTCAAGGGGGGGCGCACGCTGCCTCTTAAGAAGGGGGTACTGAGCGTATGCGCCTCCGATCCCAATGTTCTTGATCCGGCAAGTTTTGTTCGTTCCCTCAGGGAGGTGCTCCTGCCTCTGGGGCGTGAGGAAGATCCCGTGGCACTGTCTTTGCCTGATGCTTCGGGTAAGACGCTGGTCACCAGCCTGCCGGTGTCTATCAAGTCCAAAGCCGAAGGGGTGGACCTGCTCAAATTCGAACTAAAAAAACAGCTGCCCATCAAGCCCAGCGAGACTCATCTTGACTATCAGATCCTGGAGCGCACTGCGGAAGGGGGAAGCCGTGTCCTGGTCAGCCTGGTCGCAAAAACCGTTCTGGATCAGTACGAAGAGCTCATGGGGCAGGCCGGGTTCTTTCCCGCAAGCATTGGTTTTCAGGTAGTTGATCTGTACAGCTATTACCGCTCCCGTCTGGATTTCGGTGAGGAGTTCGGCATATTGTCTGTCTCGGGGGATAATCTGAGCCTCCAATTCTACCAGGGGGGGATCGTCACCTATATACGCACGACCCGAATCGAGGAGAGTCACTTCGCCCTGGGACAGGAAATCAGCCTGACTCTACCCAGAGCCCAGGATTCCGGCGTCTCGCCCAGCCGTAGCTGCCTTTATGTCCATAGCGACTGGGAGGATCCCGAGGGGTCCGTGGAAGCCCTGTCCTGCGTTTATGGCGGCCCCGTCCGGCTGCTCAGTCCGGAGCTGGATCGAATAAGCAGCAGCGCTCTCAATCTGCCTGCGGCCGAGGCTGCTTCACTCGTCTGTGCCATCGGCTCCGCCGAGCGGCTGTTCTGAAGGGTATTGTCGATGAAGATCTCCCTGAATCTGGCTACCCGCACCTATTTCAACAAGAA